>NZ_JAHNZW010000011.1:0-106701 GCF_026931025.1 Sporosarcina sp. G11-34
CCGTCTGGATTTGAGTGAAGAAGAAATTCTGGAAACATACAAAAATCGTTGGTACATCGAGCTTTTCTTTAAATGGATTAAGCAACATTTGAAACTCAATCATCTATTTAGTCAGTCTCCGAAAGGTATCTGGAACCAGATGTACATTACATTAATAGCCTTTGCTTTGATCGAGATTATGCGGTTAACTCACCAGCCCAAAAAATCAGCTTGGGAATTTCTTCGACAAATGCGAGCCTATTTATTCAGACCCATCGCCAAGTTGTTAGCAAGTTCTACTCGTCGCTTAAAGAAAAGTAAAGGCAGACAAAAACTTCCGGAGTGCATTCCAATTCGAATGGATTACGGAGAAAATGTAGCAATCATCTTACCCATTACTAAAGAGCACTTCACAAATAAAGAGAAGAAAATTTAAATTCCTATTTTAGCGGAGAGTTTTCTTTTTTGTTTTTTTATTGTATTATTTTTCATTAATTAACAGTATTTGTAAACTATGCAACGCTAGTGATCGATACCCGTGTCATAAACATTCATAATAATTTGATCTACAAGTACCTCAAAAACATTGTCACGCTTTTTCAAAATTAATATCCACTTGATGTCCCTTTTTCCGTCGAATAGGTGCAAGAACTTGTTTAGTAGTATGAAAAACCCCTGTCACGTCGACAGGGGTTGCGTTCGCATATTAAGGTTTTTTCGTTGAATCAACTTCTGTTTTCTTCTTCACTCTTATTTTGCTACCAAACTGTTCTTTATACATAATTTTAACTGCTTTCGGCGCGGCCCAAAGCGTTGGGAGTAAAAGTAACGAAACTGGAATTGCTGTAACGATGATAAACGATTGAATCGCTTCAATTCCACCTTCGCTAATCATTAAGAGCACAACAGCTACAGTACCCATAATAATTGCCCAAAAAACACGCATACTTTTTGGTGGATGACCATCACCTGTGATTGCAACTGAAATCGTATACGCCATCGAGTCAGCAGTGGTGACAACGAATAAAATGGTAACGATCAAGAAGAGCGGTGCAATTAAAGAACTCAGCGGTAATTGTTGTGTTATGGCCACCATCGCGGCCGGCATACCAGATGTGTTCAAGGCATCCGACACGACGCCGGGCTCGGCGAGTTCATAGAACATTCCCGTTCCGCCAACAACCGTAAACCAAAATGCGGTAACAGCTGGGGCAGTAATGGACACTGCTAAAATTAACTCGCGGACTGTGCGTCCACGTGTAATCGTCGCAATAAAGATTGCCATCATTGGACCATATCCGATGAACCAACCCCAGAAAAAGATTGTCCAAGCACCTAACCAAACCGAATCCCCGCGGAATGTACTCATTGTTAGGAATTCTTGAAGATGAAACCCAGTTGCTGCAAGGAACGTATCAATGATGAAGCCACCCGGGCCTAGTATTAAAATCGCAACCATTAAAATGAGCGTAATGATGACATTTAAATTACTAAGGAATTGTATCCCTTTACGTAAACCTGTAATCGCTGATATTGTAGCGATGGCTACGACACTAATGATAATCGTCACTTGTGTAAACAAGTTGTTCGGTACTCCAAACAACGCTTCCAATCCGTAAGCGGCTTGTAAGCCGAGGAAACCAATTGGCCCAATTGTCCCCGCTGCAACTGCAATCACTGCAGACGCATCGATAATCGTGCCAAGTGCACTGTTTTTCATGATTTTTTCACCAAGCAACGGATATAGCAATGTGCGTGGTTTTAACGGCATGCCTTTTTGGTAATGTGCATACATCAATACAATGGTTCCTAACGTACCAAGTATCGACCATGCAAGAAAACCCCAATGTAGGAACGCTTGTGCAAATGCGGGAATAACGGCACTCTCCGTACCCGACTCTACACCTTTACCTGCAAAAATAGGTGGACGCTCCAGAAAGTGGAACATTGGTTCAGCAGCTGCCCAAAATACGCCTCCACCCGCAAGTAATGTTGTCATAATCATTGCGATCCATTTGAAATAATTAATTTCTGGTCTTTCAATCCCACCGAGACGAATGTTACCGTATTTTGAGAATCCTAGGAAAAGTGCGATGAAAAACGTCCCTAACAACAAAACTTGCCAAAATGCCCCAAAGTATTTCACAGCAAAAGCGAATGATAGATTCACCATGTTCGATACAAAATCTATATTGATAAACGATGCAATAACAAAAGCGACAAGCAACCCACCACTGATAATAAGTACGGGTTGATCTGTTTTCGATTCGTATTTATTCAAACAAAAACCTCCTTTAATAGTATGTACTGTAAATGCTTATTGTATGAAAAAAAGTCGTGAAATTACTTGACTGCTACGATGACAACATAAGAAAGAGAACCAAATAAAATAGATACCTTCAAGTATTCGTGTCGTTCGTACGGTGCGTAATCGGTGGACATACTCTAGAAAGTAATCCTAACCCGAACTCATTTTACTAACACCTGTTAGTCCGAAAACTTCGTTCAAATAATTAATGCCGGAATTAGCTAGTCTATCTGTAAATTGATTAAAAAGAAAGGGAAAGGTAGATTCTATTTCGAAATCACCTAAAGTATAATTAGTTGGATTTTTTCGCGCATAATTACCTTGAATAGTCAGATTTAAAATAGTGTGTGACAAATCGAATAAAATATTAGAATTTCCTTAGGAGTTATTCAGTTAATTGATTACAATTGAGTCGATTTCATAATCCCCTATTTCAACTTAAAATGCGAATGATAACGGCGTTTTAAGTTTTATTGTTCATTAATATAGAAGGCGTTTCGTTGATTGAAGCGGAGGGCGGCGACTCCAGTGGGAACAGCGCGAGCTGAAAGCCCCGCAGGAACGCAGTGACGAGGAGATTGAAGCCGTGCCCACGGAAAGCGTCCGCCCGAAGCGGAAATCAACTTTGTTCGTATTTCAACACTAAATCTTCTATTATGAAATTAACTCAATTTCATAAAATAATAATAAAAAAGAGAATTTCGACTATATAGCACTTTGTCGAAATCCTCTTTTTTGTTATTTTCTTTTACTAATCAGTAGCGCTCTTACTCGCACTCATCGGCTCGAACCACTTAGCATAACTAATTTAATACGTCAGTAACACTATAACTGAGCGGTTCATTTATTTATTGGTAGACAGATTGGCGAACTATAAAATTAATCCATGGTTAAGTTCCTGTTTTTTTATTCGATTAATTGGTGGATTATCTGTTAAAAACTACTCAACTATCGTAATAATTGGTGGATTAACATACTTGAAAAGATTTACACCATCTTCTTCTGCAGCTTTTGCCTCTGGGCTAGCAAATGCTTCCGTTAGCTTTTCCATATTTTCAAAATCTAGTACTGTAATCAAGTATAAATCAAGATTTGTATTTTGAGACTGAATAACGTGATGTACGGAATTATTGATAATATTTGGTATCTTTTTACCTAAGGGAACATGTACATCAAAATAATGCTTTTTGAATCCAACCTTGTCCATAGGTTGTTCATACATAATAATCATTTTAGCCATGAAGTAACCCCACTCCTTTGTAATGTTCTTATGTAATGTATTCTTCTTTGTTTCTCCCTATTCGTAAATGTTGCTGAAAGGTAAATACAATGGGTTATTCGGTACCTATTATAATGAATAAAGAGTCACCTAATCACTTGAGTGAATATGTTGATATAAAAGATTAGGTAGGAGTGGTGAAGTATGTATGTAAATAATCCATATCGCTACAGACAACCGGAAATAGTAAGCGGTGCATATGGGGATGTGAATGGTGACGGGATTCCGGATTACGTATTTTTGACAGCAGTAAAGTCGGCAGATCCATCCAGTCCCTATGTAGAGCGGATTACATTAAATATTCAAGACGGTGTAACAAAAAAAGTTCATACCATTTCACTAGATGAAAGCGGTAATTCAGGTTATCAACCAACTGTGTTCCTAGGAGATTTTACTAAGGATGGCATCATGGACATTCTGATTTCCATTGACTCAGGCGGATCTGGCGCATTTACGTTTAATTATATTTATTCATTCGTTAATAATCGAGCTAGGAAATTGTTTGATGTCGATCAATATAATAAGGTGAATCAGTATTCAGTTAATTATTTGGATCAATATAAAATAAGCGTACAAAGTTTGTCATCAGATCAATCGTATCTAATTGCTATTAATGGCAGAGGCGCTGATTATCTATCACAAATCTACAATGAAAATGGAACATTAAAAAAACCAATTACGGGGATGGCTGATGGGGTAAGCGGATTCTATCCAGTCGATATGGACCGTGATGGTGTGTATGAAATACAGGCTTATCAAAAAATTAGCGGCCTTTACCATGCGGATTCGTTTGGGTATGTCATCAATACACTGCAATGGGATGGACAAAAGTTTGCAATATGGCAGAATTGGTTAGGGGTCTTCGGAAACAGTTAATGTTTTTAATGAAGAATAAGAATTAATATTGTGATTTTCTAGTTTGTTGACCTTGATAGGCATGTCCTTTAATGAACTATGATGAAAAGAAGTTGACGGACTTTGCCCTGGTCAAAGCACTCGTATTAAGTACTATCTGTAAGTGGGAAAGTCATCGGGAAATTGAAGGAAACATACGCTTTAACAAATCCATAACTAAGCTAGTCGCCAACTGCAATCGCCGCTTAAGAAACAGCAAAGGTAGACAATTACAGTCCATTTGTCATGCAAGAAAAAGTCTGAGAAATCCTGCATTTCAACTTGGAAATGAATTAATCAATAGGCGCCTTCCCCGAGCGTAGAGCACATAGGATTGAGTGCCTGAGGCCTTATAGGACCTCGTTGCACAGCGTTATGGGTCTTATCTATTGCTTGTCCATAATGCCGTTTCTAGTGAATCAGTGGTATAAGGTGTTGTTTGTGAGGGGGAAGTGATACTGGTGGGGGAATCTTTCGTGCCTGTGGAAGAAGTTTTTCAGACAGTTTAACAAACATGATTGTTTGCAGTATAAGTACCTTTTATTATGACACAGGTGGAATGGTAATCTACTAGGATGAAGGGAACCAGGGTTTTATACCTGATTCCCTTTTTCGAATTGTCAAAATGCACGATATCAATAGAAAGTCATTTTCTTTTCTTACCAATACCCCTTAAGTTTGTGTTGCTTTTTACAACTTCCTTTTCAAACTCGACAAACACAAAATATTTAGTTTCACTCATCTTCTCAACTCTTATCACTTTTCCGTTACGGCCTTTTATCCTCACGCTTTCATCCACGGCCGGTATTATCCGTGATGCTACATTGAGTAGTTCAATTTTGTTTTCAATATAATGAATGGCATACATTTTCTAATCCCCTTTTTTAAAATTAGCGTTGGTATACATTCATTTTATGAAGGTGATTGGGATATAGAACGTGGGCAATTGATTTTGCGTACCTATTTGTTGGTCACGCGGGCACTCTTTACTTAGACAAACACATAGTTCTGCATTCGCACATCAATTAGTAAAACGGCAGAAGATCATGATATAAAGAAAAAACAAGCATCTCCTACTCTCCTTTAGATTCATATACTAAAACAGCGGAGAAAGGAGAGAAGGTACTTGCTATCTACGGGTGCGTTTTTACAAGTATTAGTTCCCCTCTATATTATTGCTGCGATTGGTTTTGCAAGCCGAAAAATGAGCATACTTAATTCGAATGCCAACCAAGTCATTACACAACTCATGCTATACATCACATTACCAGCATTAATTTTATACTCACTTAACACAACTTTTTCAACTGAACTGTTGACAGATTCCGCTTGGTTGGTGGCCATGTCCATCTTCATTTTGTGCATTTCTGTCATTTTGGCGTCTTGGCTCAGGAGAAAAGCAATGCTACCTGAAAAACAAAAAACTGTGTATGAAAGTTTAATCATTTTTGGAAATCAAGGCTTTATCGGATTTGCTATCATTTATCTATTAATGGCCGAACAGGGAATTATTTACTTAACCATTTTTAATATTTGCTATTTAATCCTTATTTGGACTTACGGTATTTATATCTTTACGAAAAGAGAACAAGGCGTAAACTGGATTGCATTGTTCTTCAATCCTGGCATTCTTTCCACCTTGGTCGGATTGGTCATGTTGTTTCTTCCGTATACGTGGCCTCGTCCGTTTTTAGTTACGTTTGAAAGTGTTGGCAAGATGACCATTCCTTTATCGATGCTATTGATAGGTAGTTTGCTCGCAGACATAGGATGGCAAGAATTTAGGCGATATAGTAAGAATCTATATGTCTGGAATGCCGCCATGTTTAAATTACTGATCTTTCCTTTGTTTTTATTCGTTTTTCTCTTTCTACATGTACCATACCCCTTATTGATCGTTGCAGTGTTGACATCCGCCATGCCAAGTGCATCCACTACCTCTGTCTATGCACAAAAGTTTGGCGGCGATGCTTCCTTTGCATCATTTGGTGTGATGATGACGACACTGCTTTGTATGCTTACAATCCCGTTGCTATACAGTCTCCTGCAATGGTTGCATCCATTTTTTTACTCTTAATTAAGTGCCTTTCTTGATGGGGTAATCAGGTGCCCCCGCAGCATAAGAAAAGGTGCCTGTGCATCAAACAACTTGGAAACTATTTAGATTTGTACTAGATTTGTTTCGTGGACAGGGGTCTTTCTTAATATCCCCACAAACACCGACCCCTCTTTGGTGCGTACGGTGTTTTTTTGCGTTCAATGAATTCTTTACTATTCATTGAAAATTAAATGCTGCCGAATGTATCCTTGATCATATCGAATCCCAATCAATACCTTGGAATCCTATATTGCATACTTCATGACCACTCAACAGACACTTTACATGTCGTGAAGTGTAAATTACAGCCAAGTGCTGGCACCTATCTTCCATGAACATTTACCTATAAGTGTTATAATTAAGTAAATAGAGTTTGGGAACCAGGTTATGAAGCAACCGGGAACTGTTTTGTAACTTATTTTAATACCTATTAGGGGTTCTCATGGGGATATAAGTTTTAATTATGAATTTATTAGTATACAAATCACAGAAAGTAGGCGACTTAAAGTGATTCCTGATTATCAAACTTTCATGTATCCACTATTAAAAATATTTGAAGATGGACAAGTACATAAAACAGGGGACTTATATGATCAATTGGCACGTGAGTTTTCATTAACTGAAGAACAACGTGCGGAGTATTTACCAAGTGGAAAGCAATTGGTTTACCGTAACCGAATCGGCTGGGCACGCACTTATTTATTTAAAGCAGGTCTTTTAGAGCAAGTTCAACGAGGTGTATATAGAATTTCGGAACGCGGGCAATCCATATTAAATGATTCAGGTATAACAACGCTCACACGTAAAGATTTAATGGGATTCGATGAGTTTAGGGATTTCCAAAATGTTGGAACAAAAGTAGAACCTATTCAGCCCGTTAGTTTGGATCCAATAGAATTGAACCCGGAAGAACAGTTAACGATTAGTTATGCGCAACTTAAAAACGCATTGAAGAAAGAGTTGTTGGAGAAGGTAAAGTTAGGTTCACCCGAGTTCTTTGAGGAACTTGTCGTTAAATTACTCGTATCAATGGGGTATGGGGGTTCCATTGAAGATGCGGGAAAGGCTATTGGAAGAAGCGGCGATGAAGGTATAGATGGCATTATTAAAGAAGATGTCTTAGGACTTGAAATGATTTATTTACAAGCGAAAAGATGGGAAGGTTCAGTTGGGCGACCAGAAATTCAAAAATTCGCTGGAAGTTTGGCTGGGCAACAAGCCCAGAAGGGTGTGTTTATTACGACTTCAGACTTCACTGTGAATGCACTTGATTATGTAAGTAAAATTGGAATGAAAATTATTTTGATTAGCGGTAAAGAGCTTGCTGAATTTATGTTCCAGTATAATATTGGCGTGAGCGAAGACAATGTGTTTATTGTGAAGAAAATAGACGAAGATTTTTTTATTGAATAAGTTGATTGTGGAGATTTCAGCCGACGAAATTTACCACTTCATACCTTCTAGATGATCATTGATAAAAAAAATTTCAGAAATGGGAATGTTATACTTGCTATACAGATTTGACTAGTTTGCAATATTTTGGTTTTTTAAACAAAGAGGAGAGTCAATATGGAAGTTGTATATTTTGCAGGTGGATGTTTATGGGGCGTACAAGCTTTTATAAAAATTTTACCTGGCGTTAAGTTTACAGAAGCAGGAAGAGCTAATGGAACAAGCCATACACTTGAGGGTGATTATGATCGGTACGCCGAATGTGTGAAAACAGAATTTGATCCGGCAGTTGTAACGATCAGGGAATTAACGGGATATTTATTTGAAATCATTGATCCATACAGTTTGAATAAACAAGGACAGGATGTTGGCGAGAAATACAGAACAGGGGTATATAGTGACAATCCTGAACACTTAAAAGAGGCGAAGGCGTTTCTTAGTGAGAGAAATGATTATGACCTTATAGTTGTTGAAGTATTACCTCTTACAAACTATGTGAGAAGTGCAGAAGAACATCAAGATAGGTTAGCTAGATGTCCAAATGATTATTGTCATATTCCAGAAGAATTATTAAGTAGGTATAAGTAAGAGAGAAAATTAAAAAATGAAAAGTGACAGTCACAATGAAAAGATTGGATCTGCCATCAATTAAAGTAATTTTCACCAATAGTGGAGGCGTTGCAGTGATTCGACAAAATAATAAAAAGCAATCTAATGAAGAACGTTTAAAGGAAATCACTCAGTTATTAAAAGCAGAAAAACAAAAAGATCCTTTTAAATTTACAGCGCGTATTGCTGATTTATCCCGCCAGAAGATTCGCTTGAAAAAGTCGCTAGATATTCTGACTCAGGAAGAACAAGATAAATTAATTCGTTCAATGATGGACTACGCTTTTCATATGAAAACTGGAACAAATAAAGATCGTTATGCAGTAAAAAATACATTCGGACAAGTTTTGAAAATAAATCCCCGTAACGCTGAGGCTAATTACCGTTATGCGTTTCTCCACTATGAGGATAGAAACTGGATTAAGGCAATCAATTATTTCGATAAGGCGCTTCATGACGATGATTCTGCTTTTCCGTTATGGGATGATCAACTGATTAAGGCACATCTTTTTATTGTTTATTGTTCGATTGAACTTGCAAAAGCATCGATGAAAGTGGCGGACGGATTGTCGGAAGAGTCTAATGTAGGGTCTTCTAGTGGAATTAGTGTTGAGGCGCTTTCCATGAAGCTTCAAGAGAAATTGGCTGGTACCGAATTTGTTCTTCTTTCCAATGAAGATAGGCGAATGATATCTAAAAATGAGTATGAAGAGTTTACAAACAATCATCGTCTAACGGCGGTTGTAGAAGATAAGAGACGTACGTTAATCACGCATGTATTTGGGGAACAGAATATCATTTAACGTTAAAGCACCTAAACATTACGTTTAGGTGCTTTAATAATGAGTAAAGGTGCCTGTGTATCACACAATCTGGAAACTACTTAGATTTGTGTCTTGCGCAGTCACCTTTCTTTCTATTCTAGAATATTACTAATCTTTATCGTTACTCATGTTAAGTCCGAGCGTACGACTTTCATTAGGTGAATACTATGCTTTTACAGAGAATAGATTATTAGTACAGCTGCATCACCAAAATTCTCTTTTTGCTTAAATTTAAGGGTTTTGGATAAGCGTGAAACTATGAGAAGGGGCGTATGGAATGAGTTTAATTTTATATTTAATAGTTGGCGGTGTGATTGGTTGGTTTGCTAGTCTCATTACTGGTAGGGGTGTCCCGGGCGGTGTTGTTGGGAATGTTATTACGGGAATTATTGGTGCTTGGATTGGAGGAAACTTATTTGGTAATTGGGGCCCACAATTAGGAGACTTTTTTATCGTGCCTGCTATTGTTGGCGCGCTGATTTTTGTAATAGTTGTAAGTTACGTTATGAAATCAATGCGGAAAAATTATTGAAGAAAAGGTGCCTGTGCCTCACACAACCTGGATATTATTCAGAATCCCATTAAAATTCCGACTGGCATAGGTACCTATTATAATGAATAATGAGTCACCTAATCGATTGAGTGAATACGTTGATATAAACGATTAGGTAGAAGTGTGGGGAAGCGTGTATGTAAATAATCCATATCGCTACAGACAACCGGAAATAGTAAGCGGTGCATATGGGGATGTGAATGGTGACGGGATGACAGATTACGTATATTTGACAGCAGTAAAGTCGGCAGATCCATCCAGTCCCTATTTAGAGCAGATTACATTAAATATTCAAGATGGTGTAACAAAAAAAGTTTATACCATTTCACTAGATGAAAGTGGAAATTCAGGTTATCACCCAACTGTGTTCCTAGGGGATTTTACTAAGGATGGCATCATGGACATTCTGATTTCCATTGAATCAGGCGGATCTGGCGCATTTACGTTTAATTATATTTATTCATTCGTTAATAATGAAGCTAGAAAATTGTTTGACTTCAATCAATACAATATTGGGTTAAATTGTGTTGTCCACAGGCGGGATTTTCGAAATTAAGGTCTAGTAGAGTTAAACGTAAGCGCCAAATAGCGCCCCCTGAAAAACAGGTGGGCGCTATTTGGCGCTTACCTATAAAGAAATGCCCAAAAAAACGTGGCTAATATAGCCACGTTTTTCAGTGTGATAGACGGTTAATCATCAAATTGTGAACACTAGCTTCAACAAAGTTAAGTTCATCTTTTTCAATTTTATTATGAGGTTGCGGCTGAAACCATTGAACTTCCTCATCATGAAAAACACCTCGGTAGTCGTTCCCTTCAATGTTTAGTTTAAATTGAAAACGTTCGTTAACTTGACCTTCAAACAATGGTGTAATTACTTCAATATTTTGTAGCATAATGAAAATCCCCTCTCTTAGTTGGTCTTTTTAGTATTCCCTAAACTGTTTAGCTTATGTTCTTATATTAACTACTCAAAATTAAAAAGTTAGGTGAAGCAGATTAGAGTTTCGTGAGAATAAAGCAACAATAGTGTATTCTTTCAGAGATTGTCAATGTATTAAACGGTTATTCATCAAATTACGAACATTAGCTTCAACGAAGTTAAGTTCGTCTTTTTCAATTTTATTATGAGGTTGTGGATGAAACCATTGAACTTCCTTATCATGAAAGATCCCTCGATAGTCGTTCCCTTCAATGTTTAGTTTAAATTGAAAACGTTCGTTAACTTGACCTTCAAACAATGGTGTAATTACTTCAATATTTTGTAGCATAATGAAAATCCCCTTTTTTAGTTGTTTTTTAAGTATTCCTTGAACTGTTTTGATTATGTTTTGTTTCCGTTTAGCTTATGTTCTTATATTAACTACTCAAAATTAAAAAGTTAGGTGAAGCAGATTAGAGTTTCGTGAGAATAAAGCAACACATTTCAGGTACCTAGAAACTACTTGGACAATAAAAAGTGCTGCCGTGCACGGTGCAATTCGGAAACAATAAAGGATTGGTTTGAATTGTATGGTGCACAGGCGGGATTTTCCATTTTCACAAGGAGTTTCATGGAAAAAGTATATTTTAAATAAGTATTGCTAATTGTCCTTTTTTATCGTTTAATTAGCTAGATGGAAAAAAAGAGAAAAGGGCTGTGATAAATGAAAAAGCTCATGAGTTGCTTGATTTTGTCGATGGTAATCGGCATGTCATTAGCGGGATGTATACCTAAGGAAGAACAGAAGACAGTTGAGAATGTAAAAACTGTTCCTTTAATAGATGAAAAAGATAATTACCTTTCTGTAGTTGACGTGGAATATGCTTTTGAATTCGCAAAGAGTTTAGAACAATTTAAGACGAATGAGAAGCTTGGATTCCGCACTGCAGGATCGGTTGAAGAGATAGAAATCGGTGAACAGATTGGGGAAGAAATGAAAAGAATTGGTCTTGTCGAAGTGACAAAAGATGAGTTCAAGGTAGACATGTGGGAATTTGAAAAAGCAGATTTAACATTTACAGATAGTAACGGGGAAGAACATCTAGTGTCCTCGGTACTTATCAAGTGAATTTTGACACAGAAGGCGTAAAAGAACTTGGGGTTATTTACGCTGGTAAGGGAACTGCGGCAGATTTTAACACAACTTGTCGATATCTCTTTGTTTTTTTATCCAAAGTCGTGAATTGTTATAATTGTACCTGACACAGGTACCTTTCACTATCGTGAAATCATTCGATTGACAAATAATATTACTAGCGCTTATAATAATAAATCATCGAATAGGGGAGTTTATATGCTCAAGAAAAAGTATGCGCATGTTTTACAAGTTTTCCCTAAAGTCTTACAAATGTACTTGAATATTATGCTCGTTATTCTCGCCATTATTTTGTCTGTTGTATTAATTAAAGAATTATTTGTCTTTGGCCATCTATTGCTAACTGGCGATCATACCGACTATAAAACTTACTTGGCAAATATTCTAATCTTCTTTTTATATTTCGAATTTATCGCGATGATTGTTAAATACTTTGAAGAAGAATATCATTTCCCGCTTCGTTATTTTATTTATATTGGCATCACTGCGATGGTGAGATTGGTCATTGTTGATCACGATCATCCCGCCCATACATTAATCTATTCCTTTGTCATTCTGATTTTAATTATTGGCTATTTTATCATCAATATGACGCCACGTGATCGACCTGATAGTAAATGGTATTTTAAAAAGCAATAGAGTCGAATTTCAGGTACCTGCGCACGAAGCTATTTAGTTAATTAACTACAATTGCATAAAATAAGAAAGGGGATATCGACTATATAACTTTGCCGATATCCTCTTGTCTTTTATACAATATTTCGCGTACCTACTAGGGTTGCATAGCTGTAAAATCACTGGGAATATAATATGAAAACTTAAAAGATATCAATGCATTAAAAACAGATGAAGAGCAAATCAAAGAAGCTAAAAAATTTCTGGAGTACTTCTGTCAAATGAATGCTATAGACATGGATGACATCCCAGAGGCGAACGGAGTTTTCAAGCAATAGTAATTAGAATTTGGCGCGGGTACCTTTCATAATGCGACACAAGATCATTATCAGTTCTGACTTGATGGTAGAAGAAGCCAAGTTTGAATTTAAAAATAAGATAAAGGTCTCTTCGGATAAAGAGGTCGTCATCTTATTTTTTTGAAAACACGCACCTGTGCAACAATCATTGAATGTTTATATAAACGTGAGTGTTGAAATAATAGGATCGTTTCATTCACAGGTGCTTTAATCCTTACTTCAGTGATTCTTAATGACAACTTGCTCGACATCTTGATGAGGGCCTGTTTGCTCAAAGGACCGGCCTTTCAGTAGCACCGCCTCGTAAAATTAATACAGGATATCGTTTCACTAAAAAGTACAAAGTAGATGGGCATGATCAGCTAATTTTGTTTTTAGAAGACTCGTTCTTTGAGGATGAAAGGGATAGTCTGCAGGCAGTTTTCGATTACTCAAAGAAATTTGTTGTCGGTTCCGGTTTTAAAACACATCCAAGTCGGTGAAGCCTTTGAAAAATATTCAAATAAAATCAAAAGTAATTTTGTAATGATCGAACTATCGCAGGAGCGACTAGTGTGAGCCGAAGCAAGAAGACCGACAATGCTCTTTCCCACGGGCTTATTGCGTGAGGCCATCACCAAGCGACGAAGCGTCATTTTTAAAGCGCTGCCGTGCACGGTGCAATTCGGACACAATACAGGATTGGTTTGAATTGTATGGTGCACAGGCGGAATTTTCCATTTTCACAAGGAGTTTCGTGGAAAAAATATATTTTAAATAAGTATTGCTAATTGTCCTTTTTTATCGTTTAATTAGCTAGTTGAAAAAAAAAGTGAAAAGGACTGTGGTAAATGAAAAAGCTTATGAGTTACTTGACTTTGTCGATGATAGTAGGAATATCATTAACGGCATGCACACCTAAGGAAGAACCAACTAAAGTGAAGGAAGAGACAGTTGAGGATGTAAAAACTGTTCCATTAACAGATGGAAAAGATAATTACCTTTCTGTAGTTGATGTGAAGTATGCTTTTGAATTTGCAAAGAGTTTAGAACAATTTAAGACGAATGAGAAGCTTGGATTCCGCACTGCAGGATCGGTTGCGGAGATACAAACCGGTGAACATATCGGGGAAGAAATGAAAAGAATTGGACTTGTCGAAGTGACAAAAGATGAGTTCAAAGTAGACACGTGGGAATTTGAAAAAGCAGATTTAACATTTACAGATAGTAACGGGGAAGAACATCTAGCTGTCCTCGGTGCTTATCAAGTGAACTTTGATACAGAAGGCGTAAAAGAACTTGAGGTGATTTACGCTGGTAAAGGAACTGCGGAAGATTTAGAAGGACTAGATATAGAAGGGAAGCTCGTTTTAGTAGATATTAATCAGCGTGAAGAATGGTGGGTCAATTACCCGGCGTATCAAGCGCATGTAAAAGGGGCAGCTGGTATTATTACTGTGCAAGAAGCGGGCTATGCGGAAGTAGATCCCGATGCGTTGAATGCACAAGATATTTGTGGACCCGATGATGCGCCTGCATTTTCAATGTCCCAAACAGATGCAACTAGTTTGAAAGAAGCACTTCAAGCAAATGGAAATACGCTAACAGTGAAGTTCGATGCGAAATCGACTGTGAAAATGGACGGAAAAACGTATAATTACTACGGTAAAATTATTGGGAAAGACCCGGAATCTTATATCATTTTATCGGGCCATTATGATTCTTACTTTGCTGGATTTCAAGATGATAACGCAGCAATTGGCCTTATGATGGGTGTTGCAAAAGGTTTGATTGATAGTGGGTATCAACCTGAAAAAACGATTATCTTTAACGCACTTGCGGCGGAAGAATGGGGCGTTTCGAACTCCCGGTACGATTGGTCAACAGGTGCATACAACCAAATTTTTAACATCCATCCTGAGTGGGTTGGAAAAGCATTTGCCAATATGAACTTCGAGTTGCCAGCCTATGAACATACAACGCAAGATGAAATTCGTTCGGTATATGAATTGAACAATTATTTGACAGAGTTTGCAAAAGAAGTACCAAAACTATCTGAAGTATATAAAGACGGAATTTCAGTTGTATCACCATTACGTACGTGGTCGGATGACTTTTCGTTTGGTATCGCTGGTGTTCCTGCGCTTCGGAATGACTTCCAGGACAGTGAATTTATGCACTCGCATTATCATTCCCAATTCGATAGTGAAGATGCGTTCAATGCACATGCACTGAAATTCCACTTAAACCTATACGGATTACTTACGATGCATTACGATCAAACAGCAGTCGTTCCACTGGATTTCACTATGCGTTTGAAAGCGATGAAAGAAGTTGTGAACGCAACTGTATTTGAAGAAGCAGCTGTTTCTTCGGATGAATTAATCGCAGAAATCGACCGCGTGATTACGATTGCGGAAGAGGTAAATGCGAAAGTAGCGAAAGTAAATGAAGACTATTTCACTGCACTCTCCAAAGGTGAAGCAGATACAGCTAAGAAATTGTATGAAAAAAGTAGATCGTTGAACAGTGGATTACTTGCAGCTTTTAAGTATGCGGAGGATCAATTTGTCCGTTTAACATGGGAAGACGAGCAAATTTTCCCGCACGAACACGCACAAAACAACATCGAAAACTTAGCGGCTTCTATTGAAGCGCTTCGTGAAGGCGATATCGATACGCCGCTCGACGAGTATTTATACGCAATCGATAACAACTGGTACGCATATGACTTCGATAAAGAAGTATTTAATTACTTCACAGATTACGTACTAAAAGCACCAAAAGAAAAACTAATGTGGGGCGAGGGAAGAATCGTCGGCCACGAAGACTTATTTGATACAATTAATTCGTTGAAAGCAAAAAGTGGGCTAGCGAATGCAGATGTTTCCACAGAGATTGAAACATTAAAAGGCGCACTAGAAAGACAAAAAGAGTTGTTAAATTCAACTGTGTTGGATGAAACGGAGAGTGTTAAAAAACTAGGCGAGCTATTGAGTGAGTTGGAATAAGGTGTAAGTAATTGAGGGTCTTCTAGCCAAGCAATTGGTGGGGAGACTTTTTTGTTTCTTGTACAGGTACTCCACACTAATGAAAGGGCGGACATCTTCATAAAAAAAGCTGACATTCGAATAGAAAGGGGGGACAATCCGAAGAAAAGAGCTGACATCCCAAAAAATCAGGAAAAAGCGGGCACCCTTCAAACGAAAGGATGCCCGCTTTTTAAATAATGTTTTCTTTTTACTAACAGAAGTACACCTAGCGCGTCATTAAATCTCTTATCTACCCGATAGCATTAACCCGAGTTGACTGATCACTGCGCTTCCTAAAAATGTACCAGTGAAGACGAATACAGCAACGATGGCGATTTTCCAAGATGTTTTCCTTAAATCCATTAATCGGTCGGCTACTGAAATACCTGCATAAGTCAGTATCGGTGTTGTGATCGAAAGGAAGTCGACTGCCCGTATTGCTTCAATAAAAACATCCGACATCAGACATAAAATTAAAGAGGTTATGGAAACCCATCCGAGTACAGGAAAATCCCTAATGACTTTCACCGGGATTTTCTTGCTTAAGTCAGAAACAGCAATCCCAATCATGGAGAACATCCATAAAATAGCTAAACCTAAATAGGTCATATTCGTCACAGGAGTGGAGTCCGGATTTTTAATGAGCTTAATTTCTTGTGTGAATAAAATTAGCCCGATACTTAGTAACAAAATGAGTCCATATTTTACATATTTATTCTTAGTAATTGCCATTATTTATTCCCCCTTGTGAAACGACCATACATGAATCTCTGTAGAGGGACGGCCAAAAGTACCATCGTAAAGGTCCCTAAGAAGCTCGTTAACATCTGACTTGTTGCCGCATAAGCGAGGATGGTTTGTTCCATCTCGGGCACTCTTGCAACCAACGTCGAAGAGGAAGCGACCATCATACTCGATGAACCGACTCCGGATGCCATGGCGAGCGCTTCAACGCGGAATCCGAGATCCAGTAAAATCGGAGACAAAATACTGAAGAAAATAGATCCAAATAACGTTCCGAAAATATAAAGAGAGAGTACACCACGTCCCTCAGCTGATTCTAACGTGTACTTCTCACTAATATAAGCGAGCTCCCCTTCACGACCTATTCCTAATGTAGCACCAATTGCTTCTCGTTTTAAACCGAGTAACAAAGCAATTGGCAAGCCGATTAAGACCGTTCCCAAGTTTCCGAGTTCCTGAAATAAGAAAATCCAGCCAATGCCTAAGATTTCTTTAATCTTCGGCGCAACGTCCGCACCGTACCTTGCCATTAACGGGAGCATAATAATGATGAGGTATTTACTTGCGAACTCAACGTTCCCTTTGCTGTAAACTTTCTTCAGAATGCCTTTTCGGAAAGTTTGAATTCCTAGAATCATCGTAATAACGATAGCGAAAACGAGTGGAAGTAAACCAATGGTAAAGCGACCAAGTTTAACGGCTTGAAAACCGATAAACTCGGAAATGGTAACAACCACTAGTGAAAAGATGATTAAATATAGTATTTTCCCCCTCATGGGAGTGGCCTCATTTCTTTTTCGAATTTGATGTGGTGAAAATGAATTCAATGCATTACTCTACTATGGAGTCAATTAACACTTTGTATTCAGCATACGTTTTTTTGTACAATTTTGATTTGTCGATGTTGCCGTTCATTTTCTCCAACACTTGTGAGAGGAATCTTGGGAATATTTCAAAGACAAATTCAGGATCGATGTCTATAAAGTCGTCTCCGTGAATAGTACCCGCAAATCCACTGTAACTAATGTTGATGACAGGCATCATGAAGGATAGATCCCCAGCATCTCCGCCAGCACTAATGACGTTGTCTTCAATGATTTCTTCGATTTCATCATTCGCAAGGTAGGCTTCTTTAACAAATTCGTTTAAGTAGCGGTTTTGTACAAATGGAAGGTAGCCCATTTGCGTCTCGATTTCGACTTCGCCTTGAAGTGCCATTGCGCTTCCTTTAGCGGCGTCGTCAAGTTTAACTGCGACTTCCTTGATGTAGTCGACAGATTGTCCTCTAAGGTCCGTTCCGACCGTTATATGGTTCGGGATGACGTTGGTAGACATGTCGGAGTCCATGACAATCGGGTTGATTCGTACCATTTCACTATCTTTGAATTGCTGGCGTCCTAACCCTAACGCAACGTTAAAGAGGGTGGACATGTTGTAGGCGTTTTTAGAGGAAAACGGATCAAAACCGGCATGGGTTGCTTTGCCGATAAATTTATACTTCTTATAAAGGAATCCAGCTAAAGAGTAGTTGATTTCGACCGAACGTTTTGTAACATCTCCGCCAATCGAATGTGTGCAGATTGCAAAATCGATGTCGTCAAAAACACCGAGCTTCATCGCTTCTGGTTTCCCGCCGTAATGTGTGATTTCATTATTGCGCATTAAGCTTTCTCGGTAATTTAGGTCGAGGTATTCTTCTGCCGGAACAAAAATGAAGGTGATTTTATAAGCATACGATTCATACGCCTTTGATTCATATAAATACTTATACAGGGCAAGTCCGATGGCGACTTGTGAATAGTGTCCGCAGTTATGGGCGGCACCCGTTTCAGGATCGGCATTCATATGTGATGGTGCGTAAACCGCATCCAATTCAGAGATGAAGGCGAAATTTAACTCTTTATCTTCACCTAAACTTGTTTTTAAACCAGTTGTGCTGAATTCTTCAATTTCAATTTCGGGATTAACGGATTTTAAAAAGTCGTAAACAGTTTTTTTAGTTTTAAATTCCTTATAACCTAATTCCGGATTAGCAAATATATTGTCAGCTACTTGTTTTATTGAGCTATACTGCTCTTTAAAAATCATACTAAAAACGCCTCCACGTATTTCATTTTCGGATATTAACCTAGTTTAGCTTACGTTTCATTTTTGTCAAAGTCAATAGATTTCGTACATTAAGAATAGACAATTTTACGGCAATTAATTTTAGGTATGTGCGCAAGACGATATTCAATCAACTTACTACAATTGCATAAATTTTGAAGGGGGTACCGACTAAATAACTCTTTGTCGATACCCCCCTTGACTTTTTATCCAAAGCTATGAATTGTTATAATTCAACCTTGCGCAGGTACCCTTTATTAGTTGAAAGTAAATCAATGAAAGAGAATTTACTGAGTAACTGTATAAATCTGTAATTCAGGTCTAATAATAAAGGAGATGGGCTTTAATGGCTCTTGTAAATAACAGTAGAAATGTGAACGGAAATTCATAAAATAGAGGAGGATAAATGAGATGGAAAAATCTCCAGATGATGACAAGCAAATGAAAGATCATAAAAAATATGACCCGAGTCGCCGAAAGTTTTTAAAGAATACAGGATTGGTAGCTGGTGGAGTTGTAGGGGGTTCGTTTCTTGGTGGACTGCTGACTAACAATTTCATGACGAAAAATGAAACAGTTACAAATACAGGTACAGAAAATGCGGCGGATTTTCAAGAGGCATTGCAATTTTTTACACGGCATGAGGACTTTGCCGTACTTCAGGCGGCGACAGAACAAATATTTCCGAAAGATGAGCATGGACCAGGTGCAATTGAATTGGGAGCACCCTATTATATTGACAAGCAGTTAGCCGGTCAATGGGGAGTAAATGCCAGAGACTATCGATCAGGCCCATTTGTTCCTAAGCGTAATATAAGCGAAAGACCTACGGAAATGCGGGGTGAACAATCGATTTTGGATAGAGGAAGTATTTTTCTGCTTGGGCTAAGAAAAATGAATGAAGAAAGCATGAAACGATTTAATGTCAGTTTTGATAAAGCCGATGACACACAGCAAATTGAGATTCTTCAAGATTTTGAAACTGGGGACATAAAGTTGAATGGTCTATTGTCACAGGAATTCTTCTTTTTACTTCAAAGATCTACCATAGAAGGTGTTTACTCGGATCCCCTATATGGGGGTAATAAAAATATGGATGGTTGGAGAATGAAGGAGTTTCCTGGAGCACAAGCATCATATGCAGGGGTAATTGAAAGTGAAGACTTTGTGAAAATAGATCCAGTTAGTTTAAGAAATTATCAGGGACATTAATCGTATGTCTATTAGGAGGAAATGGTATGGTTAAAAAACTCGATAAGGTTGATGTAGTCATCGTAGGATCAGGATGGACCGGTGGAATTGTTGCGGCAGAACTAACAAAAGCTGGCCACAAAGTCGTCATCCTAGAACGTGGTCTAGATAAGAAGCACGAAGACTTTATTGGTACAAAGGACGAACTACGTTACTCGCAACGATATGATTTGATGCAAAACCTTCATAAAGAAACAATCACATCAAGAAGTGATCTATCCGAAACGGCACTTCCAGTAAGAAATAATGTGAATGCGAGATTGGGTGAAAATACTGGCGGGGCCGGGGTTCACTGGAATGGATGGAGCTTTCGTTGGCTACCTTATGATTTTGAAATATATAGCAAAACAGTCGAGCGTTATGGTAAGGAGAAGATTCCAAAACATTCAACAATCCAAGACTGGGGGATTACCTACGATGAGTTAGAGCCGTATTTTGACAAGTTTGAAAAAACTGCTGGAATTTCGGGAGAAGAAAACCCACTCGGGCCGCCACGCTCCGATAAGTATCCTAATCCACCACTAAAAACTACGCCGGCTATTAATTTATTTACTACGGTAACCAAAGAGTTAGGCTATCATCCTTATCGGATGCCCTCTGCCAATATATCGCAAGCTTATGAAAACCCTGACGGAGAAAAGCTTAATGGATGCGTGTATTGTGCGTTTTGTGAAGAATACGGTTGTGATTTCGGCGCGAAAGCTGACCCAATCGGAACGGTGCTTACAACTGCCAAGAAAACTGGCAACATGGAACTGCGTAACGGGGCAAATGTCACGCGCGTCAGCCACGACGGGAAACGGGCGACTGGCGTCATTTATGTCGATACGAGCACTGGACAAGAATACGAACAACCCGCTGAGATTGTTGTTCTTGCTGGATTTGTCTTTACGAATACGAAGTTACTCTTACTATCCGAAATCGGAGTTCCATACAATCCGGAAACAGGGAAAGGGATAATCGGTAAAAACTTTACGGGCCATTTCTCAAATCTTTCTACTTATATTGGTGCACGCGGCTTCTTTGAGGATAAAAAGTTTAATCTCTATGCGGGAACGGGTGCGATGGGTGTTACCATTGATGATTTTGCAGGGGATCATGAAGATCATACAAATCTCGATTTCTTGCATGGTTTTGAAATCCATTATAGTCAGTTAGGTGCAAGACCAATCTCCAATAATCAAGTCCCTAAAGGAACACCTTTGTGGGGTAAGGAATTTAAGAAAAACTCATTGCATTATACGAATCGAAACTTGTTTATCACATCACAAACTGGATTTCTACCCAATAAGTACAGCTATTTGGATTTAGATCCAACCTATAAAGATGCGCTAGGAAATCCACTCTTGCGTGTGACGGTTAAATATATGGAAGAGGATATTAGTCGATCTAAATATGGGGTCGCCAGATGCGAAGAAATCATGAATAATATGGGTGCAGATATTGTGGATGTAGACGTAGTTCCAGATGATTTACAATTTGACCATAAGTTTTATACGGATCACTTTATAGGTGGTGTGATTATGGGCCCAACTCCAGAAAATTCTGCCGTCAACACGTATTCACAAATGTGGGATATGGAAAATTTATTTGTCGTGGGGGGCTCGTCTTTTCCACACACGAGCAGTTACAATCCTACTGGAACAATTGGCGCTTTCGCCTATCGTGCTGCTGAAGGAATGATTAGCTATTTAAAAACTGGCGGCCTGCTAACCCAAATAGAACACGCAAAAAATGCATGACGACTAAAAAGATAGCTTATGAAGTGAATTCAATACCATTAAAAAAAGTGAACTGTACAACGAATCAAGGGCCTTTTTTCAAAGCGGCCAAGATTCGGGGTACAGTTCATTTCTATTCTACTAAACACTTCTAATTTCACGTATCTGTGCAAGAAACTATCGTGAAAGTTTAAACAATCATGATTGTTTGTCACACGGGTACGCTAAATCAAGTGGACGCTTTTTAATTTCCGAAAAATATCATGCTGTTTTTTATATAAATTTCATCTGTAATACATAAGGAATGTCTGATACGATAATAATAGTATATTGAAAAAGTTCATCTAGGGGGATTTATGAATTTAAAAAGAAAAGTCAATAATAATGTAATGGAGTACATACTTAATAAACTCTCAGCGCTTGGTTTATTAGTATTAACTATGTCTATATACCTCATTTTGGTAAATGGATTTGATATGTATGGGTTTACAGAATCTTTATCAAATCTAAAGGCTTGGGGATTAATATGCGGATATGCACTCGTTACAACAGTACTAATCGATTTAGTGCGAGTTAAATGGATCCCGTTTACATTCAAGGTAAGTGTTCTTTTACACTGCTTAGCAGGGTTTATTGTGTTTTTACCGTTAATGGGTTTTAATTTTTTTGCATTGATAGCTGGGAGTATTGGTGCATTATGTGCGTTGATCTATGCATTTAGCAGCTATTTTTTAGCGGGGAAAAAGCAATTCGTATGGATTTTTCTTTTAGTCTTCCCGCTGTTGTTATCTGTAAGATTAATCGATTTTACGATAAAAGAAGATTGGAACGAAGAAAGGACAACATCCTCATTTTTCGCAGAGTTTGAGCGTTTCAATGGAAAAAATGAGATTCCAATCCCTTTAAAAAAGGGAAATGTAGTCACAAGTTATCTATCCTTTGACCAAATGAATGGGGGAGGATATGGTTATCATATTTTAGATAATAACGGAGAGTATGTAGTGATGAAAGAGTTAGAAGAGGCGGACGGGGCAAATGGATATTTGGATACGACTGCAATTCAGTTTCAGGCAGTAAAAGAAGGAATATATTTCATAATCGTCACAGGGGATGAGTTGAAAGGTAAAATTGATGTGACATGGGAAATAGAGTAATGGAAAGGGATATGAGTACTTTTAAAAATGTACTTAAAATATGAGGATTCTTTTAGTGATTGGAAGTAGGAGGGAAAGACATAGGCAACCATTTATTATCTGTATTTCATTGCTTTACCCAATACTTTCAATCTTATGAGCTATTTAAATTAAATGGCGGACTACATTCTTTATCACTGACATAAACTGGTTAGAAACTAACTAAAAGAGAGGTGTCTGTTTGAGGGGGAGAAGGGATTCAGAATCCGAGTGTTTTCAGCCTTTTATAAGTGCGAATCCAATTACTTCATTTAATCCAGTCGAACGTTACCCAACAATTAGTGATACAGCATTTCTAAGCCCATTTTCGAGCGTGATCGGTGATGTTTTCATTCGAGATAATGTATATATTGCGCCGAATGTAAATGTTCGTGCGGATGAAGGAACCCCTTTTACATTGGCTCGAATGTAAATCTTCAAGATGGCGTTGTTCTTCATGGATTATTAAATAAACGCATTTCTGTTGGGAAAAAAAGCTATTCAATCTTCATTAGAAACGAAGTGACGATTGCGCATGGTGCGCTTGTTCACGGTCCTTGTTTTATTGGAAGTGCCGTGTTTGTCGGGTTTAAATCCATTGTGTATAATGCCATTGTTGAAAAAGGGGCTTTTATTTCGTACAATGCCGTCGTGACAAATGGAGTGCGTATTGCATCGAATCGATTTGTACCTCCAGGCGCACATATAGACACCCAGGAAAAGGCCGATGCACCCTCACCACGCATCAACTGGTAATATGAAGGATAGTAATCATGTTTTTTTGATAAAGGAGAAGGTTTAATGAAGAAGGTTAGCTGGATAGTTTTCGTTGCTCTATTATTGCTAGCGGGTTGTGGGACAGAAGCAGAAAAAGGATATCTAACCGTTGACATTAGTCAAGTTCAGCAGCTACAAGACGATGGGGCTGTTGTTCTTGATGTCCGTGAGGTAGAAGAGTTTGCTGAAGGACATATTATTGGAGCGATAAACGCACCCCTATCTAAACTAAAGACTGGTGAGCGTGCAGTTTTGGATAAAAAACAATCGTATATTGTGATTTGCCGCAGCGGCAGTCGATCAAAAGAAGCAAGTGAACTTTTAATCGATGAAGGCTATGATTTAGTTAACGTCTCAGAAGGGATGTCATCATGGACCGGTGAAGTGGAATACTAAGGGCAAATATCCTAATGTTTAAACCGTGTCCTGTAAATGGACACTAACTAAAATGGACGAACTATTTATGGCTAGATTTTAGGTGCCTGTGCGAGACACTATTCAATTTATTCACTACGATTGCATAAAGTGGAAAAGGGATATCGACTACATAACGCTTCGTCGATATCCCATTGAACTTTTATCCAGGTTTTCGAATTTCCATAATTGAACCTTGCACAGTTACCTTTCACTATCTTCTTGCAAACAAAAAACGCCAACTCTGATAGAGTAGTTGGAAGTGATTTTGGAGAGGGTCTAATGGCAATACCAATCCGAAGTGAAAAAGTGCCAGGAATTATCCTTTAATGGATAGCTTCAGGCACTTTTTCAGGCTCTTTTAATGAAATTGAAAATGATAAATCATCCAGACACTAAAGTTCTCTTTTAGTCAATTGCCATGACCAACTTCCTCGTTTTTCCCTTTCCAAACCGAGTATCCCAACCAAATCAGAGCAACACCTGCTAGTGGCTGACCAACGTATGTTCCAATAGGGCTAAAGTCTAAGAGTGGAACGAGGATGAGTAAAATGGCAGCCCCTCGGGGATGTATCCCCTTCCAGGCTGTCACAATTGCAAATAATAATAAACCGATAAAAAAGAAAAGTAACGAAGTAAACATACCTATATTTAACAGTGCTGGAGGAGCATCAGCTAGTATTTCTGGTGCTATCTCTTCCAATGCAGGAATTACAAACACTTCTACCCACCCAAACCCCATCCATAATGCAGTCCCGATAAAGAACAGAACAAAAGTGATAAAACCGAATACTCCAGCAGCATTCATTTGATGAAGGTAAATGCCAACGAGACCAAATAGTAAAAAGATCATTCCGATTAAGTTAACATATGCGCCAATTTGCTCTAACGAGGTGTTATACCAAATAGCCAAAGAAAGAAAAAGAATCCCTGAAATGATTGAACATACCCCGGTAAATCGTAAAAATGATGACAAATTCAAATGAAGCACCTCTCTCCAATATTACTCTCCTCGATTTACATCAGAATCATCAATTATTTCCGTTCGATAAAACCTAAGCAAATGAAACTTACCTTTATAGCTGGTTGAAAAATAATACGGCCTAAACCATACCTCAGAATACAGGGTGACTAAATCAATTATTACTGCTACAACCCAATATCATTCAACAAGCAAAATTTGATTGGGAATCACATCCTTATTTCATTCTATATAAGGTTTTAGTCGACCTACACCATCAAGAAGAAACTTCACCATTCTGTCTGGAAAAGTTATGGTCTGTAAAGTTTATGTTTTAAAGGTAAAAAGAAGACTTGGTGGACGGAAAAATGTACCCTATTAGATAGACACTTAGAAAATCGGGTACCTAGGCATAACACTTTGTCGATATCCCCATGAGTTTTTATCCGAAGTCGTGAATTGTCATAATTCAACCATGCAGTACCTTTCAATTTTTGCATACTTTCATAATGAATAATCGTAAAAATCAATCATGATTGGTCTGCAGCAGCGAGCCGAGTGTTAGGTACTTTCTACTTTTGTGAAAAAATAAGGAGACATACTAAAAATGAATCAATCAAATTCGGTTTTGAAGAATTCTATACAACTTCCAAATGGAACGATCATTAAAAATCGGATTTTTAAATCTGCGATGAGTGAAGCGTTGGGAACTACCAATCAAAATCCTAGTCAATCATTGGTTACTTTATATAAAACTTGGGCTAACGGTGGTGCGGGACTTGTTATGACGGGTAACGTTATGATAGATCGAACTGCTCTAGGAGAGCCAAATAACGTTGCTGTAGAAGATGAACGTGATCTAAATATGTTAATGAAGTGGGCGAATGCTGGAACTGAAAATGGAACCCACCTTTGGATGCAACTTAATCATCCAGGAAAGCAATCACCCAAAATGCTCTCAAAAGAACCTGTAGCGCCAAGTGCTGTTCCTCTAACAGGAGGTTTAAAACGTTTCTTTAACCAACCGCGCGCACTTCAGGTGTCTGAAATTGAAGATTTGATTGTCCGATTTGGTGAAACGGCAAGAATTGCGAAAAAAGCAGGCTTTACAGGTGTTCAAATCCATGCAGCACACGGATATCTTTTTAACCAGTTTTTATCCCCTTACCACAATCAACGTACAGATGAGTGGGGAGGGTCCTTAGCGAACCGAATGAGGTTTTTAGAAGAAGCGTATAAGGAAATTCGGAAACAAGTCGGAAAATCATTTCCAATTGGCATTAAACTTAACTCTGCTGATTTTCAAAAAGGTGGATTCACAGAAGATGAGTCTATGGAAGTTCTTCGGAAAATGTCAGGATTAGGGATTGATCTAATTGAAATTTCTGGAGGAAATTATGAGAATCCGATAATGATGGGTACAGATGTAAAAGAATCAACAAATAAACGAGAAGCATATTTTATTGACTATGCAAAAAAGGCTCAGAAATTAATCTCTACACCAATAGTCGTGACAGGCGGCTTTCGTTCCCAAAAAGGGATGGAGGATGCTGTTACGAACGGAGAAGTTGATATGGTTGGCATTGCAAGACCTTTTGCCTTAGTGCCGGACTTGGCAAATAAAATCTTTAATGGCAGTTATGAAACCGTTCATGCAAAACCAATCCGAACGGGGATTAAGATAATAGATAAGAGTGCTTCCTTGTTAGAAATAGGTTGGTATGAACAGCAGTTAGCAAGAATCGGTAATTCTAAATCTCCAAACCCTAACCATAATGTCTGGGTATCTTTAATACAAAATCTTCTAGGGAATGGGCGTAGTGTATTTTTGAGAAGAAGAGCATAGGTACTTAGTGTCGCGTACCTTTATCACTCTGAGTTATTAGCATAATGGAACGAAGAAGTAGAAAGTTTCTGGCATTATCCGAGTAGTATTTTCTTCTTGAGGGATATGCATAAGTAACGTTTTAAATAGAAAAGAGCTATCGTGGATGCACTCGATAGCTCTTTTGATTTGTTGTTTATGCTTATTGTAACTTAACTAGTTCAGGATAAACTTTTTCAGCTGCGTTTAAAAACAGGCCGACGTAGTCTATGACACGTTGAGGATTAAAATGATCCTCTATATTGTATGAGTATTGAGCTGCTACATTTCCTTCGAAATCAATGAATTTAATATATCTGAATTTCTGGCTAAAATCATTGAGCAGGCCGTGAAGTTTTGCTTTTTTTGCTGGGTCGTTGATTTGAGCTATGTTAAAGATATTGATGTCGACGACGGATTCGCTATGCAAGTCAATACTCAATTAATTCACTACAATACAATTGCATAAAATGAGAAAGGGGGATACCGACTAAATAACACTTTGTCGGTATCCCCTTAAATCTTTAACAAAAGTCGTGAATTGTCATAATTCAACCTCGCAAAGGTATCTTTCATTAAAATTAACCTTATCGCCTAAAAGGTATATACTAAAGTTAGTCATATCAATTTCAACATCGTAGTCTTTATATTACTGGTGTGAATATTTTAGTATTAGGGTATTGATTTATATAGGGTTAAAAATTGAAAGAGGTGATTACGATGCAGGTGAAAAAACGATTTCAAAATACGTTTGACGGCATTATAAAAGCTACCAACCGTTATCCGTTAACGTTTGTTTTACTTTTAGCTGCTGCCGTTACTAGTGGAATCATAATCCAGCGGGATGTGGATCATTATGTACAGTATTTAGTAACCTTTTTAATAGGTGCGCTATTAAGCGTAGTTGCACAACAGATTTACGAACGCTTCTTTACGAAGGAGAGCGGACGCCTACTGCTAATGGTCGGTGCTTTAGTTTTAGCGGGCGCATACTTTTTCGCAATATACCCCGATGATACGTTCAATTTGGAAACGGGTATAAAAACAGGGGTCACAGTGTTTGCGCTTCTCATGGCATTCATATGGATACCTTCTATTAAAAGTAAAATGACCTTTAATGAAAGTTTTATGGCAACATTTAAAGCTATTTTTATTACATTCCTTTTTACAGGAATAATTGCTGGCGGCATTAGTTTAATCATTTTTGCAGTCGATAATCTATTGTTTTCTGTAGCTAATAATACGATTCCACATACATTAAATATCGTCTTTACTTTATTTGCTCCAATCTTTTTTCTATCCTTTACACCGCCTTACTTCGGGAAAAAGGATACAGATTTAACAACTGAGCAATTGACGCTGCGAGAGGAAAAGATTCAAAGAGCTGTTAGTTGTCCTAACTATTTAAGTATCTTAATTTCTTATATTATTATTCCGTTAACTGCCTTGTATACGGTCATTCTTCTAGCTTACATTCTACTGAATATCGGCGGGGATTTCTGGACGAAGAACCTATTAGAACCACTTTTGGTATCGTATGCAATTACAGTTATTGTAGTTTATATTTTAGCGAGTCACCTCGATAATAAATTCGCACACTTCTTTAGAAAAGTATTTCCTAAAGTATTGATACCGATTGTTTTATTTCAAACGATCGCATCTATTGTTAAAATTAGTGAAATGGGCATTACGTACGGAAGGTATTATGTTATTCTCTTTGGTGTCTTTGCAATCATCGCGGGCATCGTATTCAGCTTTATGCCGGTTAGGAAAAATGGTCTAATCGTTGCAGTCTTACTCATTTTTTCAGTCATCTCGATTATGCCACCAGTTGATGCATTTACGGTAAGCCGTACGAATCAAATCAGCTTGCTGAAAGGAACACTGTTAGAAAACAATATGCTTGAAAATGATACAATTTTGCCGAATTCAACGATATCTAATGAAGATAAAAAAGTCATTACACAGACGATCGGTTATTTAGAGAATATGGGCTATACTGATGAAATCGATTGGTTGCCAAGTAACGTCTATTATAATAATAACTTCCAAGAAACTTTTGGATTTACACAAGTTTACGATGAAGTAGATGATGGTTTGAATCAAAGTCAATATGCATACTTGAACTGGGATAGTAATCCAGTCGTCAATATCGCGGATTATCAACATATGGTTCATTTAAATATTCATAGTTCAAACGATGAATATGATTCCGAGCAAGTAATAAATATTGAACATGATGGTTCTACCTACAAAATCTTAAAGAGCGACAATAAAAATGGTGTTAGTTCAATTCGTGTAATGAATGAAAATGAGGAAGAATTGATCCAACTAGATACTCAAGAAATCTTCACTAAAATTCTTGGCCAGTACAATGGAAACGAAATGTCGGTAGAGGAGGCCACGATTACTCAGGAAAACGATAAAGTGAAATTGAGTGTCATAGCTAACTCCGTTGATCGATACGATGATCAATATAATGCTGATATCTACATGTTCATCAATATTAAATAAAGCGAGAAGCCTTGTTTGAAATGGTGTAATGCCTTTTGAACAAGGCTTTTTTGTAAGTTTTAGATACCAGTGCAAGACACTCTTCAATCGGTTCACTCATTTTAATAGGCGTTGTCATTTTGGCCATTATTCCTGGCATGTTGGCACGAATATATGCAGTAAAGCTTCAAGACCGAATCATTCGTACTGAAGAGCAATTTCGTTATTATATATTAACGACAAAGCGTCTTGATCCTAGCCTTACGTTAGCTCAGTTAATCGCGCTTCATTTTGCGCCGGATGAGGAATTTGTCAGTTTAGTAGATCGTACATTAGCTGAAAACCTTTCCTCTGATGAAATTAAACAAGCCATCCATGAATGGCGAGCAGATTATAATCGCGTTTAAAATTTAATGTTTCTAATTCAATGAGAAAAGCCCTAACACAAACTCAGATAGTAGAAAGCTGCTTATTTCCAATTAATGAAACTTATCGGTCATTAAGAACGTATCAATATTAGTGCTGGTATTACTCAACTAACGGGCCAGTTAATTGAATAACTCAGTAACGTTTAGTGTCGTGTAGTTCAAGCAAAGGATTGGAGAGTGGTGTATGAAAAGGAATATTCGTCTTTCAGAAAAGTTTCTATTTTTGGGGTACGCCTATATTTTGTTATTCATGATAGTACAGGATTTGATTCCGTTGGGGACATTAAATGACGTTAAGGCTATTGCTTCATTACAGTCCTTTAATGAAACATTGGTTGTTACAATGATTGGCGTAGTGCAAATATTACTTCTAATAGGCGGGATTCTATTTTTCATTGGAAAAAGATACCCTGTTTTAATAAGGATTTGGTTGATTGTTCATCCATCATGTATTTTCTTAGGTGCAATTATGGCATGGTGGGTTCCGTATTTATTTGGGATTGGTGCGGAAGAAAGGGTGGAAAGATACAATGCTATGTTTGGAAATACCCATGCTTTCCTACCTGTCATGAACGGAATAGTTCCGAATACTCTCCACACTACTTTTCATTTTGCGTTATTTGTTTGCATCATTTTAACAGTCTATATTTTTTTAACAAATCATAAAAGGGCAGCCACAATAAACAAATCGGTTCTTTCTAATAAGGTAAATGTAAACTGATGAAAAGGTGAAAAAATCAGGTTTTTTGAATAATGATTTATACCACTAACGGGTGCAATTCTTTAACAAGGATTTGCACCCTTTTCAGTAACAGGGTCATTTGTGGAATAACTAAAATAACGGGCTTCTGTATTTAGACTCAGCTTCATCGTACTATGACATATTCAAATATTTGTTAGGAGGGCGAGTATGAGGTGTTTTAAACATGTCTTAATAGGGATTGCATTTTTAACGGTTTTCTTAACCGCTTGCAGTATGGGAGAGGATAAAGAGACTGATCAGAAAGGAAAACTGATGAAGCCAGAGGAGTTTTCCAGTACATTTCTAAATGGAGACTATGAGAAGGTTTACAGTCAGATGAGCAAAGCATTTCAAAAGGAAGTTTCGTTGAAGCAGCTGCAAGAGTTAGGTAATGATTTTAATCAGGACGTTACCACATATATTTTACAATCGGAACTTCCTTATAATAATGGCTCCAAGCAATACACGTGGACAGATGATAGTGGTTCGAAAGGTATGGTGGCAGTCTTTGATGAGAATGATATTATTCAAGGATTACAGATCATGCCACTCACTATGTATCCGGAAACTGACAATGTGTATACAGAAACAGTCATGCATTTTCCTTTTCAGGATACGTGGTATGTATTTTGGGGAGGTACAAACAGTCTGGTTAATTACCATTATGAATATGAAAACCAACGCTATGCCTACGACTTCGTAATAATGAATGAGGAAACCACCTACGAAGGAGATCCTTCCTTGAACGAAAGTTATTATGCATTTGGCAAGGAATACCTGGCCCCAGGTGATGGAATAGTCGTTAAAATGGATAATAATGTGAAAGATAATCAACCAGTTGGAAAAATGAATGAGGAACAGCCCTTGGGGAATTATGTCATCCTTGACCATGGTAATAAGGAATTTAGCTATCTTGCTCACTTTAAATACGAGTCAATCATAGTAAATGAAGGAGATAAGGTCCATGAGGGTGACGTACTTGGCCTAGTTGGCAATTCGGGGAATTCCAGTGAACCACATATCCATTTTCATGTATCTGATTCTCCGAATCCCACGACTTCCAAAAGTATCAATATTAAATTTGATCGCGTGGCTCCATTTATCCAAGGTGATTTTGTGGAATAAGTTTAGAAGTCAATGGGTTTTAACATTTCTCTATATTCGGGTGCGATTGTTGCACAAATTTTATGCCGTTAACGGGCCATTTAACTGGATTGAGGGGAGGTGTTTTAATGTCAAAAGTCTTACAGTTTTTCGTTTTCAGTCTCTTTATTTTTCTGGCTGGGTGTAGCAGTATTTCAAAATATGATGATAATGAAGCAGTAGCCATTGTAAAAGGACAAGAAATTACAAAAGGAGATTTAAGGTTTTTACACCCCGATCATACTGCCTTGGATTATCTTGACTGGGCAATAAAAATAGAATTGGTAAAACAAAAAGTAGAGGAAATGGACCTTCCTATTTCCGACAACTTAAGTGAAGACAGAGACGGTGGCTGGTTCGGGGAACTGCCTCCTAAAGATACAAAGGATGAAGACGGTAAGGCCATTCGTAGATTTGCCGAATCACAAGCCAAAAAATTAGATATGAAGCCAGAAGAATTCCAACGAGAATACGCAAAAAAAATTGAGGAACAAAATGCTTATTTGGCTACTTATCTTGCAAAAAAGTTAGGAGTGGAAGAGTTTGATGTTGAAAAAGGTATGGTGGAATTTAATGAGGAGGTTGACTATTTATTAGAGGAATTAGTAGAAGAGAGCGAAGATGAAATTGAAGTGTTAATTGAGTGAGTTTATTGCATTAACGGGTGCGATTCTTGAAGAAGAATTTGCACCTTTCTCAGCAACGGGCCAAATAAAAGAGGAGGGTTCACTTGGAGGAAATACTGGAGAGTGTGTACCAGTTTTCAGGTGCAGTTTTAATCTTATGTTCACTTTATTACTATTTTCATTTTAAAAGTATCAAGAAGAAAAGGAAACTGACTAAAGTTGAACTCTTTTTCTATGTCTTAACTCAAATGGCATTTATAGTGTTCGCTGTTAGTTCGTTAATAAAGATTTTAGATAATAGTTATTAAATAAAAGGGTGCGATTGCAGTATAAACGATTGCGTCCAGATCAAGTAAACGGCCATTTTCTTTGGTAAGGCAATTTCCAATCATTGTAATGTGAGGTGCAAGGTGGATAATTTCAATGAGCTACTTCCAAGAGATAAGTTTGATTTTAAAAGGATTAATAAGATTAAGTTGATGAGGAATGAAGACATTATTCCTCTACTGCCTGGTCTTCTTGAATGGATTCAGGATATGAATTGGCCCATAGCGTCCGGGGTTGTTGAAGTACTTTCAGCATATCCACAAGAAATTGTTCCCCATATAAAAAGGGTATTTTTAACTGAAGATGCCGTTTGGAAGTACTGGTGTTTAGAACATATAGTTAAAGACTTGCCTATTTATGAAAAAAAGCTGCTGAGCGATGACTTAATAAGGATGAACGAAACACCAACTAAAGATGAACAACTAGAAGAAGTGGACCAGAGTGCAAGTGAAATCCTATCTTCAATGTAACTGCCTTTTTCAAAAAGTGCCGCATAGTGCTGTTCCGCAATCGGGCGCGTTTAATGAATAAGGGCTGGGCTACAATCGGGCCATTATGTAAAATAGCGCTGATACCGGTTCTATATATGCTACAATGAATGTGAGTTGTCTAATAAATTGAACTTTGAAATATTTGGAGGTCGTACTTTTGTTACTTTATTTTTGATATATCTTCAATCTAATTAGTAAATATTAAAATTAGGAGCTGATATATTATGTTATATAAGAACTCACTCGATAGTATTTCACCGGATATGTTAAAAGGTTTTTTTGAAGGATGGCCAAATCCACCTAAACCAAAAACTCACTTAAAACTGTTGAAAAACAGCAGTAAAGTAGTTATTGCATTAGATGATAAAACAAATCAAGTCATTGGATTTATTACCGCAATTAGTGATGGCGTTCTATCTGCTTACATTCCACTTCTTGAAGTGTTACCAGAATACAAAAATAAAGGTATAGGTAAAGAATTGGTAAGCCGAATGTTAAAGGAACTTGATAATATATATATGGTTGATTTATGTTGTGACGATGACCTAGTCCCTTATTATGAAAAGTTTAATATGACAAGGTCAAATGGGATGGTTTTGAGGAACTATAAAATGCAATCTGGAATTTAATAATAAAGATAATAAAAACGCTTGGACAGTTCCAAGCGTTTTTGTCTATTGAATTCCCATAATATTAACCATTAAAGATATACACTAATAAGCAATCGGGTGCTTTACTTCAAGAAGGAGTAAAGCCTATCTTCTTATTGAACTAAAGGGCAGGTTAGTTGAATAACAGGGTTAAAATAGAAATAGAAAATACCGAACAGTGAGGAGGAGATTTGAATGAAAGATTGTATATTTTGTAATCCAGAATTAGAACCAACCCAAAAAGTCATTTTAAGCAATGAGTTTTGTATGTTTTTACAGTTAGAACAAGCACAAGAGAAAGGTATACACCTTGAAGGTGCTGGGCTAATTGTACCTAAAAAACATAGGGAAACTGCATTTGACTTAACGATAGAAGAATGGAATGCAACTTATACACTTCTTCAAGATGTGAAAAATTACTTAGATAAAATGTATCAACCCCAAGGATATAACCTCGGATGGAATTGTGGCGAGATTGGAGGACAACATATATTTCATTCTCATTTTCATGTATTACCAAGGTATGAAGATGAACCACTTGCGGGCAAAGGTATTAGATATATGTTTAAAAGTGCTGATAATAAAAGGAGAAATTATTAAGCTAACGGGTGCCATTGTTGAACAAGCTTCATCAACTAAAAAGGACGCTAGATGAAGCAGATTAGCAAAAAAAGGACCTTTCGGGTCCTTTTTTCTTTATTAATCTTTTATCAACAATATTATTTCACAGAGCCTTAACTTTAAATCTTATTTATATAGTTATCGCTTTTGTCATTAGTAGATTTATAATTGTTCAAAGAAAAAATAAAAGGTTATCTAAGTGAGTCGATTTCATAATTCCCTATTTTACCTTAAAATACGAATGATAATGGGGTTTTAAGTTTTATTGTTCATTAATATAGAAGGCGTTTCGTTGATTGGAGCGGAGGGCGGCGACTCCGGTGGGAACAGCGCGAGCTGAAAGCCCCGCAGGAACGCAGTGACGAGGAGATTGAAGCCGTGCCCACGGAAAGCGTCCGCCCGAAGCGAAAATCAACTTTGTTCGTATTTCAAGACTAAATCATCTATTATGAAATTAACTCAAGTATGAAAAGCTAGCTTGGATCATGACGAATGCAAAGAAATCTAGAATAAATTTTTTAGAGATGATTAAGGAATGTTATTGTTTTAAGAAATCTATTTCTATTTCATTTTTTCGTGGTTCACGTTTAAATAGATAGTTACCATTTCTAACTGACATCAGGACTTCCGCACGTTCACGAATTGCTTCATAAGGATCTTGTGCATCTAAAACGATAAAGTTAGCTGGTTTACCCACTTCTATGCCATACTCATCGTTAACTCTCATAAGGTTTGCACCGTGGTATGTAATCAGGTCCAACGCTTTATTGATTTCATCGATGTGTGTATAGTGCGCTAAATGGATCCCATTGTCTAAAATGTTCATCATATTTCCGTTGCCGAGTGGATACCAGTAATCCGCAATCGAATCTTGTGCAAATGCAACCGTATTTCCATTTTCCAACAACTCTTTTACTCGTGTTAAGCCACGGCGTTTCGGATAACTGTCGCCACGTCCTTGTAAATGTGCGTTTTCAGTTGGACAAGAAATAAAGTTAATTTGTGATTCTTTAAATAAACCTAACATCTTATTGGCATAACTATTTTCTACAGAACCAAAGCTAGTTGTATGACTTGCTGTTGTATATTCACCATAGTCTTTTTCCATAACAAGCGCATTTAACACTTCTAAAAATCGACTATTCGGATCATCGTTTTCATCACAGTGAATATCAATCATTACGTTATACTTTATTGCCATGTTCACAATACGTTTCAAGGATTCAACACCATGTTCATAAGAAATTTCAAAGTGAGGGATTCCACCTGCCACGTCAGCACCCATTTTAAGTGCTTCTTCCATTAGATCTTCTGCACCTTTATATCGAAAGAACCCTTCTTGAGGAAATGCGACAAGTTGTAATGTAACGATATCTTTCAATTCTTCACGTAGTTTAATTAAAGCTTTCATCCCTGTTAAGTTAGGGTCCGTAATATCTACATGTGTACGAATGAATTGAACGCCATGACTCAATTCTTTTCGAATTCCTTTAAGCGCACGCTCACGTACCATTTCTTCAGTCAATGATTTTTTATTATCACTCCAACGCTGGATGCCTTCAAATAACGTACCTGAAACATTCGCATTTCCTTCTCCTAGCCCGGAAAAGATATAATCTAAGTGTAAATGGGGGTCAACATAAGGGGGTAACACCAAACGACCTTGTAAGTCGATCACTTCATCTGCGTTGTGTAAATCATTACCTATTGCTTTAAACTGACCGTCTTCCACTAAAAATTCATGGGATTCTGGGTCCCCATAGATATTCGCATTAATATACTTTTTCATACTATACACTACTCCTTTATCCATTCTAATACATGGTTATATTAACTATTATAACAGTTGTGAATGACTGCAAGAATTCTTACGCTCAAAATAACATGATAAGCCTCTTCAAGAATCGGGCGCGATTGTGAAAATTATAAGCCTAATTCCTCTCTAAAAAGAGGGAGGAATTAGGCTTTTTTTGACCCTTCAATATTTTAACTATTACCGCTCTGACAACAGGTGGTAAGTCTTGTGACAATCACTAGTAAGGCAACGACAGAAGTGGTTAATGCCTATGAACGTAATCAATAAAAGTCACGCAAAGGGTGACTAATCCCTACTTCAATGATTCTTAATGACAACTTGATCCACATTCAAGTTTTTTCTTATCTTTGCGTTATGGAAGATGATGTCAGCAACGTCTTCGGGCTCCATTAATCCTGTTGCTTGGGACACATCAAAAATACCATCCCAGAATTCTGTTTTCATGCCGCCCATATAGGCGCCGAATACGTGAATGTCTGTTTCTTCTAGCTCGACGAGTAGACTTTCGTGGAAACCACGCATACCATATTTACTTGCACAGTAAACGGTCTCCGTCTTTTTTCCTGCTAATCCAGCTGTGGAGACGATGTTTAAAATGCTGCCGCTATTTTTTTCTTTCATGTCAGCGAGTACTTCTTGCGTACAGAAAATCGTGCCTTTTAAATTGATGTCGATCATTTGGTGGACCGCTTCTTCAGATAGATTTTCCGCTAGATCAAACACGCCGACCCCCGCATTATTGACGAGAACGTCTACTGTACCTAAGTTTTCCTTAATTTTATCGAAAACTTGAGACACTTCTCGTTTAGAGGATACGTCTACTGTGAAAATCGAATGATCTTCGGTCGATAAATCCCTCGTAGTACGCTCCAATTTAGCTTCCGTTCTTCCAAGCAAACAAACGTGATACCCATCTTCTGCATATTTTTTCGCGAGTGAAGCGCCTAATCCACTTCCAGCTCCAGTTATAACAGCAATTTTTTTAACCAACTCAATCGATCCTTTCTACTCTGTATTGTGTTTTTCGCTTTTAATTATTATTACGTAAAATCTTTTCCATCGCTTTTCCCTTTGCTAACTCATCGATTAGCTTATCCAAATAGCGAATTTTTCAACTCACTTGTATAAAATGACCTTATTGAAAATCAATAAGGTTGTATAATAAGTATACCATTTTTGATTTACGAAACATGGATTAATGATAAAACAATGGTGCCAGGGGTAAGTTTGGAAAAATAGGGAAACCATCTACTATTAGGAGGATCCTTTAAGTTGGGCAAGCAGGAGAGGGTGCATGAATTTATTAACAAGCGACGGATTGAGGGAATCTAAAAAATATTAGAAAAGGGTGATAAAGTGTCGGAGACAAAAGATGAGATTATTTTAAGAGGGCTTAAGGAAAATAATTTAAAAAATATAGATTTAAATATCCAAAAAGAAAAAATTACCGTCTTTACTGGTCTTTCAGGCTCAGGAAAGAGCTCAGTTGTTTTTGATACATTAGCAGCAGAAAGCAGAAGACAAATGACGTTGAACTATCCTCTCTATGTTAGAAATCAAATGCCAAGATACGAAAGGCCCCATGCTGATTTGATGCAAAATTTAAGCCCGGTTGTCGTAGTAGAGCAAAGACAAATAGGTGGCAATTCCCGTTCAACAGTTGGCACCTATATGGATATACATCCATTGATTAGACTTTTATTCTCACGAATCGGCACGCCGCGAATAGAGTCTGCCACCGATTTTTTGAGCCAAAGTTCCTTCGGTAAATGTCCGGAATGTAGTGGGTATGGGAAGGTCATTGCGCCAGACCTGAATAAGATAATCGATATGGATAAATCACTTCGGGACTATGCAGTGAAGTTTAAGCCATTATCGCCTTCAGGTTGGCAAGGCAGATGGATGATGACCGGCGGATTATTCGATCCGGATAAACGGATAAAAGACTATTCCGAAGAAAAGTTCCGCCTATTCATAAAGGGTCCCGCGGAAGGCGAAAGAGTTTTTGCACCGTTTCATACAAAAAATGGACCTCAAGATCATGAGTGGGATGGGTTATTGCCAAGATTTACACGCCTTTATATAAATAGAGATATCTCAAAGCTAAAACAAGTATCCCAAGATGACGTCTTGGCGGTATCAACTCAATTCTTATGCCCAACCTGCCAAGGCTCAGGTTTAAACCCTAAAGTATTAGCATGTAAAATCAATGGCTTCAATATAGCAGAATACGATCAATTAGAACTTACAGAATTACAAGAAGAACTAATGAAGATTAAAGATCCTTTGGGGAAGTCTATCGCACTGCAAGCAATCCCACATATAAAACAACTAGTTGAAATGGGATTAGGCTATTTGAGCCTTTCAAGAAAAATGGGCACCTTATCTGGTGGTGAAGGCCAAAGAGTAAAAATCGCTCGCCATTTAGGGGGCAGTCTAAACAATATCATATACATTTTCGACGAACCGAGTGCAGGACTCCATCTAGAAGAAGTGGATCTGTTAATACAGATGCTAAAAAGTCTAAAAGCCCAACATAATACCGTCATCGTCATCGAACATGATCTATCCGTAATTAAAGCGGCGGATGAAATAATAGAAATGGGCCCTGGAGCAGGTGTAAATGGAGGAGAAGTTGTCTATCAAGGAAAACTAGAAGGACTGAAACACTCTAAAGCCGCAACAACCCTTAACAACGAGCTAACAGTAAACAAACATCCAAGAGATATAAAAAGTTATTTTACAATAAAAAGTGCAAGTCACAATAACTTGAAAAATATAAGCTTAAATATTCCCGAAAATGTGCTGGTCTCTGTATGTGGCGTCTCTGGTTCAGGTAAAAGCTCTTTAATGTTGGAAGCATTCCCGGAAACTTATCCAGAAACGATCATGGTAGGGCAAGGCAGTATAGGAATCTCTAGCCGTTCGACGCTCGCTACATATATGGGAATAATGGATGATATTCGCTCCATATTTTCAAGAGAAACAGGAGAACCTGCAGGATTGTTCAGCTTTAATTCCTTAGGAGCTTGTCCTATTTGCAAAGGAAAAGGAGTCACAAAACCAGATGCGGCATTTGCAGATCCAGTGACAGTTCCGTGTGAAGCATGTAACGGAATAAGATATTCAGACGAAGCATTGTCATACCGATATCGAGATAAAAATATAGCAGAGATTTTAGATTTAACGATTGACGAAGCTATGAATTATTTTAACATGCCAAAGATCATAAAAAGAGTGGAAACGCTAAAAGATGTAGGATTAGGGTATCTAACATTAGGACAGACGACAAGTTCTTTAAGTGGAGGAGAAGTTCAGCGTCTAAAACTTGCAAGCTATTTACAAAAAGAAGGTCAAATCTACCTATTAGACGAACCATCCCTAGGACTGCACGCAAAAGATAATGGAAAACTGTTAGATGTATTTCAGAATCTTGTAAACAAGGGTAATTCCGTTATAATAATCGAACACAATTTAGATTTTCTAGCGGCGAGCGACTGGATAATAGAATTAGGTCCGGGCGGAGGAAAACAAGGCGGACATATACTATTTGAAGGCACACCAGAAGAAATGTTACATGCAGAAACATTGACAGCGACATGGTTAAAGGGTGGAGTTGCAAAATGTTTTACGTAGAACTTCTTCCGCTTATTACTAGCACTTACAACCGTTCCTATATAAATTTCGCGTACCTGTGCAAGAAACTATCGTGATTGTTTGTCACCCAGCGTTTTATCTACCAGACTTCGGTTCTGGTGGTATTCAACCAGTTCGGATATATGAACAAACGAAAAAAAAGGTAGAAAAGCTACCTAATACAATTAAGAACAGAGCGAATGCAAAGCTTCCATACGATCGTCTCATTAGCACCAGGTTATAAGGCGGAACGAATCGCCTCATATGTCTGGTGCTTTTTTATACGTTGTTATTAACTTGTCCATATCAATTTACTAACTACTTGCATAAGGAACGCTGTCGAACTCGCAGGTTTATGAGTTGTATTCATGTTCGTCTTGTCGATGGTTGTGTTTTTGTAATAAAGAGTATAACTGATTCTCGGACTCTACATGGTAAATGAGACGTTTTCCGACAATCTTAGCGATGGTGGAATGGTCTCATCCCATGCAGAATTTAGAATCGGGCTCACGGATCAAGAAGCAGAGAAAATGCTTTTCCGGAATACTTCTGTCAAATGAATGCGTCGAAAAGTTCCTTAAAATCCAAGACGATACTGTGCCTTGTGTTTGTTCATTTTCATGAAAACAGACTATGCCCATTAAGCTAGTTGCCTAATGGGTATAGTTTTTTTGTATGTCTAGTAGTTTGATGTAGGGAATTTGAAAGCAAGTGTAAAGTAGGTGTGCACTATTTTACGCTTGCTAAAAAAACACGATATATGAATCCTTTTGATTTGGAATTTGAGAAGGGAATAGAGAAAGGATTAAAGAAAGGGAAGATCATGGAACGTCATGCAGTTGCAAAAAAATCATTGAAAAAACTTCCTTAAATGCTAAATTAAAAACAACATAGTCATCAGGTTGTAAAAATTAGTTTTACAACCTGATTTTGAAAGATTGATATTTTTAAAAGATTAGTCATCTTTGTCTTCTTTATTCTGCTTATCTCTCTCAGTTTTACTTTGGGGAGTAGGGGGAACTTTTTTAACTTCGTAATACTCTTCAGCACCTAGCCCGCCTTCATCAATCATATTAGAAATTTCTTTTGTCCGCATTTCTGATTCAACTTTAATTTCTTTTCTATCATCTTTAGCCATTTCTAAACCTCCCATCTTGATGTATTATATTATGTTTACCTTAATAAACCGATTTTGAAACAAGTCTGTCCTTTGTTGAAAATTAATTAACGCTTTGAATCACGTTCAATCAATCCAAATAGGTTCATTTTCCAATCAATTTAGATTGTCATGAACTCTTTTTTTAGAACTTTCACTGGGGCGCGCCCGTAATGTTTAGAAGTGGGCAATCTCTTTCGGAAGGGTGTTAAGCACTAGACTTTCGCGGATATCAGCAAAGACCTAGTGTTTTTTAGCGTATGTGTTACTAATTGTCCCAATTGTTTCCGTTTTCTCCACGGTTATGATTAAATAGTTATACAACCATCTTTTTCACTCCTTCTTTTTAGGGGGATAAAAGTTTTTTGGTTGGAATTTTTGGTATATTTTGAAATTGATTTGCTAATTGTGAAGCGAATACTCGCGATGAAGAAAGTAGTGTGCCTTTTTTAATGGAGTTACGATGATACAAATTAAAACAGGAAGGGACGGGATTAGAATGAGTATGTTTCCGAAAGATGCAATGCGTGTATTGAAAGAGACGAGTCGTACATTTTATATTCCGATTACTTTTTTGCAAAAGGAGTTAAAGCATGCGGTTGCATCCGCTTATTTAGTATTTCGAGCAATTGATGAAATTGAAGATCATGAAGAATTGGCCAATGATGTCAAATCCACAATCTTAATGCAAGTGAGTGAATTATTTAAACAACCATTTGATAATGAAACGTATGTAAAAATTCTTGGGCGGACAAAAGATCAAATGCCGGAGGTTACACTCCGTTTGGGGGAATGGTTGCAAGCATGTCCAAAAGATGTTCTGCCAATCGTGGCGAACGCTGCGTGTGAAATGGCCACCGGAATGGCAAAATGGGCAAAAGAAAACTGGGAAATCCGAACACGTGAAGATTTGGATAATTACACATATTACGTTGCAGGACTTGTTGGAGTTATGCTTTCGGATCTTTGGGAGTACTATGGGGAAGAAAAAACGGATCGGGAACTTGCTATCGGTTATGGGCGCGGGCTTCAGATGGTAAATATTTTACGCAATGAGAAGGAAGATTTGGATGAGCGTGGGATAAGCTTTGTGCCTGATGGCTGGAGTCGTACAGAGCTGTTCGAATATGCAGAGGAAAACTTGGCAAAAGCAGATGAATATATGAAGTCTCTCCATAAGAAAACGATTTTGTTGTTTTGCCGTCTGCCGCTTACCCTGGCTCATAAAACGTTAAAAGCGATGAAAGAGGGGCGTGAGAAAATGACACGCGCGGAAGTGGAACAAACGGTGGAAGAAGTTCAACTTCATTAAAGCTTGCAATCTACCGTCTGTAACATAAAGTAGCAGCAAAATCTGTAAGAATAACGATGTAAAGGTAGGTGTTGGCATTGACTAATTCAATCGAGCAAAGAAAATCTGAACATATTCAAATTACGTTGAACGAAAAAGTTACGGGGGAGTCGATTTCCACAGGATTGGAGTCGTTTACGTTCATTCATAATGCGCTTCCGGAAATTGCTTTTGACGAAATCTCCATTGAAACTACATTCCTCGGATTTGAATGTAAAACGCCGTTCCTCATCAGTTCCATGACAGGCGGAACAGCCCTTGCCGAGACGATAAACCGGAACTTGGCAGTAGCAGCAGAAGAAAGAGGCTGGGCGTTGGCGCTCGGATCCACCCGGGCGTTACTCGATAGCGATGGACATGCTAGCTCTTTTTTAATGAGGGAGTACGCGCCGAGCGTTCCCATTATTGCGAACTTGGGCGCCGTTCAATTCAATTATGGGTACAGTGTCGAGGAATGTAGGAAAATTATCGGGATAACCGAAGCGGATATGCTTGTCCTTCATTTAAACAGCATTCAGGAAGTGATTCAAGAAAAGGGAGATACGAATTTTAAAGGGTTATTAAAGAAGATTGAACAACTGTGCAACACGCTGGAGGTTCCAGTTGGGGTGAAAGAAGTCGGATGGGGCATCGATGGTCATACAGCCAAAAAGTTACGCGAGGTCGGTGTTGCATTTATCGATGTTGCTGGAGCAGGAGGCACTTCCTGGAGCCAGGTGGAAAAATTCCGCTCCAAAGACCCAATTAGGCGCGTTGCTGCCGAAGCGTTTAGCGAATGGGGAATTCCGACGGCAGAATCCATCAAGTTGGTCCGTGGAATGATTGGGAACCACCCGCTGATTGCTAGTGGTGGGATGCGGACGGGGCTGGATGGTGCTAAGACCATTGCGTTAGGTGCTGACTTGGTCGGATTCGGGCGGTCCATTCTGAAAGAAGCAACTCAGAGCCCGGAAGATGTCCTTGAAGTGATGGAAATCCGGGAAATGGAGCTTCGAATGTCGATGTTCGGAATCGGGGCGCAGACGATTCAAGAATTGAAGAATAACCCGCGCTTGAAGGAACGGTAAGTACAGATTTTTGGATTAAAAATGCGATGTCCTGTTCATCGACTGAGGTCACTGAGGAATTATAGACTTGATTAAAGGCGAATTGCCAGAAGCAACGTTTAACAAAAGATGATTCTAATTTCATTTATTTGTCGTATGAGTCAATCACTTTAAATAAGAAAGCCTTTCGTCTATCAAAAAGTAGACGAAAGGCCTTTTCCGTTTTCATGTAACTTTTTTATTCATTCATTCATCATTCATAATCATATGCTGTGGGAATGCATTTGTTTGGTTGGACACTGAAAATATGAAAGTCCATGGCATAGATGTATTTCCCGCAATCTCACAAGGTAAGCTGAACATTCCAGTAGCAATTGGTTGATCTTGCTCGTAATAGGCGATGGCTGTATTTTGTAAGCGGAAGTTATGTTCCTCATTATTATGAATGAGTACAGTGATGAGTCGTTCATTTTTATGATTTTTAGCTTGCCATAAAAATAAGAAATGAACACCATCTTTAAGGTGCTTTGTTTGTTCTTGAAAATGATTGATGATTTTTTCTCTATCGGCCGGGGCAATCGTTTTATCCCATGCAGATTCAAAATAGAGCTTTTGCATAGTTACATCTCCCTTAATCAATCCCTTGCTTTTTCCAAACATCATTAGCAATTTGATTGACAAGTGATAATTTGTTCCACTGGTCTTCGTCTTCGATAATATTTCCTTCCTCGGTTGAAGCGAAGCCGCATTGTGGACTTAAACAAAGTTGGTCAATGTTCACATATTTCGTAGCTTCTTCAATACGCGATTTTATATAATTAGGGTCTTCTAATTCGGCTGTTTTGGATGTGATAAGGCCTAAGATAACTTTTTGGTTTTTAATAAAACGTAAAGGTGAAAAATCACCGGCACGTGCATCGTCAAATTCTAAAAAGAATCCATCCACATTGACGCGGGAAAATAATTCTTTTGCAATGGGATCATATCCACCTTGATAGAGCCAAGCCGATTTAAAGTTGCCACGACAAATATGTATTGTGATTGTCATATCTTTTGGTTTATTTGCGACAGCTTCAATTGTAATATCCGCAAATTTCTTAATGAGCTCGTCTGGATTAAATCCACTTTCCTCTATTTTTTCTCTGAAGTCATCGCTAAACAAAGCGCCCCAGCTCGTATCATCCAATTGTAAATAACGGCATCCAGCGTCATAAAATGCTTGAATGGCTTCTTGATAAACACGTACAATATCCTCTGCGACAGCATCTAAAGAATCATAAGAAGGATTCGTTAAATAAGGTTGGCTATTGACTACGCCTGAATAAAAAATCATATTTGGTCCGGGAATTGTTTGCTTGGCAACATGGTCCCCAGCGACTTGTTTTAAAAACATGAAATCTTCGAGAGAAGGGTGGTTTTTTGGAAAAGCAAGTTTAGAATCTACGGTGTATAACGTCGCTTTTTTCATTGCCCCCTGGAAAGCCTTAGGTGCTTCAACATCATAAATGCGAATTCCTTCCAATGCTTGAATGAAATCCAAATGCCACCATTTACGACGAAATTCACCGTCTGTCACTGCGCGTAATCCAACTTCTTTTTGTTTTTTGACAAGCTTTTCAATTTCTGCATCTTCCACTTTTCGGAGTTCTTCTTTCGTAATCTCTCCTGCTAAATAGTTCGCTCTTGCCTCTTTCAAAGCATGTGGTCGTAAGAAACTTCCGACGTGATCGGCGCGAAAAGGTCCTTTTACTACTTGTTCCATGTCATTTCCCCCAGTTCATTATGTAATAGTTATCAATGTATTTATAGTAACATATTTATTCAGAATTGAATGCGAGTTAAAAAGATATTATCCCTATATATTGAACAAAATTGTTTTGATTGGGGAGAGCCAAGTTGCTGTGCATAGAAGATGGTGGGGTGATGAACATGATACGCCCATACTCCAGGGAAATTCCGGGTGATTACGGTCATAAGAATGTACCAACGTTGACATACTTTTTAACACTGAATGACAGGAAATGTACTAGTAAACGACAGGTGATTACCATCTCACATCTTCTGGATGATTAAAGTTAAAAAGCCATACGTGTTTTGAATTATCAATGTTATGCTTGATGTACTAATGTGATTGATTTTTAATAAGAACGGTCTTCAACAATCGGGCCAGATAGTCGAATAACTTCTTGTGAAAAAAGGTGATTTGAAATAATTGGTATTAGTTTAAAGAGCATCATAATTGAAGAATATTCGGGAAAGATATCTATAAAGAAAAGGTAGGTGGTTTTTATTGAAGAAAAAACTCTATGTCCTTTTTTGTATCTTATTTCTCATAAATAATACTGTTGTCTTTGCAAAACAAGAAACACCCAGTCAAGATTTTATAAATAAGTATTTTTTTGATGTCAATTTAAATGGATTTAAAGAATTATATACCTTTGGGGATTTTCCATTTTACAATGATAAAGGACAAATTTCCCCTTTAGGTAAAACTGTTTTAAATGTATTAACATCAGATGTACGGAAATGGGTTAAAGAACCAAGGATATATGTGAAAGGCGATCTTGCTTATATACACGCAGTAGAGTTGGATGGATTGAATATTTTATTTACGTTAAAAAAAGAAAACGACCAATGGAAAGTAATTAAAAGGGAAGTAAAAAAACTTCCTACTGTTGGTAGTGAAGTTATACTTGAAAAGGCATTCTTGAGAGCGATTGGACAAGAGATACTGAAGGCGACAAAATCATATTATGGCGAGGAAAGGCTTTTTTATTCCGAAAGAATAACTGATATTACTTGGAATGAAAATGATGATAAGTACAACGTAACAATTCAAATTATTACTTATAAAGGACCGATAATGCCCCCTTTTGGTTTCGATACAATTACATTGCAAATACCAGGTTTCGAAGTGGTAAAATACGAACATAAAGATATTTCGAATATCGAAAAAATGGCTTTAGAAATTGATTGAATTTAAATTTCTGTTTTGGTCTAACGCAGGCATTAGACTAATAACTTATTCTTTTATCGGGTGCTTTAATCGTACAGCATTGTGCAAGAATAGGGTGCGATTGTGGAAGATCAAAAGCCTGATTCCTCGCTAAAAAGAAGGAGGAATTAGGCTTTTTTATCTTTCATTATTTAAAAAAGTACCTCATTGCTAAATACGCTGGCAACAAGCGGTAGTGGGGAAATCGTCATAAAAAAAGCCTTTTCACCCACGCAAAGAAACATGTTCCTTTGCAGAGGGATGAAAAAACTTTTTATGGTACCATCTTAAATTTTCATCACGCCGCCCGTACTTGCAGATGTAACAAGTGCCGAATAGCGAGCTAACCAACCTTTTTTAATTTTCGGTTCAAACGGCTGTAACTTTGATTGACGTTCTGCCAAAATGTCTTCGGCTACTTCAAGTTCTATCGTTCTATTTGTCAAATCAATAGTGATAATGTCTCCATTTTCCACAAGTGCGATAGGGCCGCCATCCGCAGCTTCCGGAGAAATATGCCCGATTGAAATTCCACGAGATGCTCCGGAGAAACGTCCGTCTGTAATGAGGGCCACTTTCATTCCCAAACCACGTCCTTGAATCGCAGATGTCGGAGCAAGCATTTCCGGCATTCCAGGTCCACCTTTTGGTCCTTCGTAGCGAATGACTACGACATGGCCTTCACGCACAGTGCCATTGTCGATGTTTTCCTGTGCATCCTCTTGCGATTCAAACACAATGGCTTCACCGCGGAATTCTTTAATAGATGGATCGACAGCACCGACTTTAATAACTCCGCCATCCGGCGCAATGTTGCCGAATAAGACGGATAGTCCACCAACCGGGCTATGCGGATTATCTTTTGTGCGAATGACTTGATCATTGATAATTGGATACTCTGCCACATCTTGACCAATCGTTTTGCCTGTTACCGTTAAACGATCCGGGTGAATGGCGCCTGGAATTTTTGTTAGTTCGTTGATAATCGAACTTACGCCACCCGCTTTAAAGATATCGTCCATTGAAACATCTGAAGCTGGCATAATCTTCGCTAAATAAGGAACGCGCTCTGCCACTACATTAATATCTTGAACTTTATAGTCAATCTCCGCTTCATGTGCAATTGCCAATGTGTGGAGCACTGTGTTCGTTGAGCCACCCATAGCCATATCCAAAGCGAATGCATCATCGATTGCTTCTTTTGTAATGATGTCACGAGGTTTAACGTCTTCTTTCACCATCCGAACCAATTGTTTAGCAGCTTCTTTAATGAGTTTATGACGTTCATCTGAAGTGGCGACAATCGTACCGTTTCCTGGTAATGTCACACCAAGCATTTCCATCAAGCAGTTCATGGAGTTCGCTGTAAACATTCCTGAACAAGAACCACATGTTGGACAAGCATTCGTTTCAATGTCGAGAAGTTCTTCAGCTGACATTTTGCCCGCCTTATAGGCGCCGACTCCTTCAAATACGGAAGTAAGTGACAGTGCTTTTCCTTCTGACGAAACGCCCGCTTCCATTGGGCCACCTGAAACGAAAATGGAAGGTACATTCGTACGAACCGCCGCCATCAGCATACCCGGTGTGATTTTGTCACAGTTTGGTATGTAGAACACACCGTCAAACCAGTGTGCGTTGATAACTGTTTCCGCGGAATCTGCAATCAGTTCACGACTTGGCAATGAATACCGCATTCCGATGTGCCCCATTGCAATTCCATCGTCAACACCAATTGTATTGAACTCGAATGGCACTCCGCCCGCTTCCCAAATTGCTTCTTTAACAATTTCAGCAAATTTGTTTAAGTGTCTATGACCTGGAATAATATCAATATAAGAGTTACATACGCCAATGAACGGTTTCTCTAAATCTTTCGTTTTAATACCTGTCGCGTAAAGCAGGCTTCGGTGAGGTGCGCGATCTACACCTTTTTTAATCATGTCACTTCTCATTTGCATTCTCTCCTAATCAAATCATTCACACATTGTTTAGTACTTTCATAAGTTCCAAATCGTGTCTGATTATGTCTTGTTGTCCGTAAGTCAAGTCACGAACTATTATTGAATTTATGTCATCATATCTTGGATTTTCAACAGAGTCAACAGTCTCTTTTGAATTAATGATCAATTATAAATAGTCTACTTTAATGTATCCGCTTACATCCCAAATGTATTGCATATCATAATTTTTGTTCTCCCATTAAATTATAAAATTAATTTAGAAGCCTTAGCATTCAAAATGGATGTTAGGGCTTTTGAGGACAGGGTTTCCGCGTGCCCTGAATGCTTTAAAAGCTGCTCAACAAGTGTTTGAAGAACGTGGTATCTCAGTTACAACATCTGACGATTGACTAGGTTCCTTTATATGGTTCTAATCAGCAGTTTTTTTGTTGATTGGAGCCATTTTATTTTATCCTTGTATCTTTTTTTGATTCAAGATATGAGTGTATGTATGCCTCCCAAGATGTTAGGAGAAATGCCGAAACGAAATTACCATTCCTTTCGTCCTTTCTGATTACTCTGGAATGAAAAAATTTTATTATACAATAAACAAATGCCTTTTGTCAACTATATTTTTGCAATATTTCAGGTTATATGGTATTATATAGTTATAACAGTGATTGAGACAGCATTCAATAATCGGGCGCAACTTCTTCCGAACAGGATTTGAGTGCGTTTTTTTGAATTTGAAAACTTATTTTGGTCCCATTTGGTCAAATGAACTTTATTGAACGCAGACCAATTAGAAAATAACAGGTACCAAAATAAATACCTAAACATATTAAATAAGGAGAGTGGTTTAGTGAATTTAATTAATGAATTAATAACTCATAAAGTGTTTGGTGAAGGAAATATTGTGAATCATGAAGAATCTATCATCACGGTTGATTTTAATGAGGAAATTAAAAAATTCGTTTATCCCGATGCTTTTCGAAAATTTATCACACTAAATGACCAAAGTACTGCAAAAACTTTCAAGGAAATCTTTTTGAAAAGGGAAAAAGAAGAAGAAGCACTTGAATTGAAACGTGAAGAAGAAAAAGAGCAACAAGCGCTTGAACAGCAGCGTAAGGAAAAACTGAAGAACCATAGCATTCATGAAAGCTCCCAAATTGTTTTCTGGCTGGACGAAGAAGAGCAACAAAATGTATTTGTCGACTGGCAAGTATCTACTGGTAAGGTTCAAAGCGGAAAAAATGAAGGTCAGCCAAACAGAGCAGCACGTGTGAGTCCGAACAGCGCAGGTCTTCTGACTGCAAGAGGGTCAGATCAACCAGAAACAGATAGAATGATTCTTGGTCTCTACATGGTAAATGAAATGTTTTCCGACAATCTTAGCGATGGTGGAATGGTCCCGTCCCATGCAGAATTTAGAATCGAGCTCACCGATCAAGAAGCAGAGCAAATGCTTTTCTGGAATTATTATATCAATAAGAACTATCCTCAACGAACTTCATGGAATTCCGGAAAGTTTCGTTATTTTGATAATATTTGGACGGCTCAAATCTTAAAAGATATTATTGCATTAAAAACGGATGAAGAGCAAATCAAAGAAGCTCAAAACTTTCTCGAATACTTCTGTCAAATGAATGCCCTTGACATGGATAACATCCCAGAGGCGAGCGGTGCTTTAAAGCAGTAATAATCAGATGACATTAAAATACAAGGCGATACTGTGCCTTGTGTTTGTTCATTTTCATGAAAATAGACTATACCCATTAAGCTAGTTGCCTAGTGGGCATAGTTTTTTGTATGTCTAGTATTTTGATGTAGGGAATTTGAGAGCAAGCGAAAAGTACCTGTGTATAAAATTAACACGAATGTTTAAACATTCGTGTTAGTTTGGCGCACAGGTACTTTTTTAAATTACCATCCATTCCGAAGTGCTTATTACTCTGGGTTAGGATGGGATTTATTTGAGTAGTCAGACTTTAGTCTGAAGAGAATTCATCCCCTAGACTGTTCTATTATTCTGAATTTACAACTAAGCTAAATATGGACAGATAGTTTTCAGAACTTAAAGACAGGGGTGGCTAAGATGGTACGGTTTACAAAGTGGGCATTGAAGAACAGAGCTGCGGTTATTTTGTTAATTGTTTTGTCGTTAGGGCTTGGAACGCTTAGTTATTTCACACTGCCAAAAGAATTATTACCAGCGGCGGATAATCCAATGGTGACTGTAATTGTGATGGGGCACGGAACAGATGCAGATACAATGGAAGAACAAGTAACAAAACCAATTGAAAAAGCAATTGGGATGGTGAAAGGAAAAAAACATGTCTTTTCAACTTCTGCTGATGGGTACACGTCAGTAGACATATCTCTTGATTCATCTGTAGATATGGATGAAGCAAAAGCCCAGGTAGAAGAGGCCGTTAATGGATTGCAGTTACCGGATGGTTTTTCGACGCCGATTGTATCGCAACTGAACTTTGACATGATTCCGTTATGGCAAATCGGACTTTCATTTCCGAACGGAATTGCACGCGAAGATATGGAAAAAGTTGAGAATGAAATTGTTCCTACGTTTCAAGGAATAGCCGGGGTAGCGAATGTTGCGGTCTATGGGAGTCAACAAACACAAGTTACGATAAAGCCGGATACTGAAAAAATGGCGACTTATCAAATTCCAGTTCAAAGTCTAATGGGAATATTACAAGGGAAAAACCTAGCAGTGGCAGTAGGTGAAGAAACAATCAATGAAAAGAAGACCAATATTAAAGTAATTGGCCAAATTGAAGGTGTAAAAGAGCTTGAAGAATTGCAAATTGCACCGAATATCCAGTTGAAAGACATTGCGACAGTTACCATTCTTGATTCCAGCTCAACATTTTTAACGCGTGTAAATGGAGAGGAAGCAGTCGCTTTACTACTATATAAAGACTCGAATGCGAACGCAGTAGCGATTGGTAAAAAAGTGACTGAAGCGATCGCGCAAGTAAATGAAAAGTTTACGTCTACTATTAAAGCTTCAATGCTAATCTCATTCTCGGATTTTATTGTCCAGTCCGTTAATAGTATGATGGGTGCGGTGCTCATGGGGGCATTATTTGCGACAATTATTATATTTTTGTTTTTACGTCATATCCGAATGACATTAATCACGGTTGTAAGTATTCCGCTATCATTAGGGTTAACGTTATTTTTACTTTCGCAATCAGGCGTTACGTTAAACCTGTTGACGATTGGGGCAGTTGCCGTAGCGGTAGGGCGATTAGTTGATGATAGCATTGTCGTTATTGAAAATATTTTCCGGAAAGCACAACATGGTGATTTTTCGAAGGATGTAATTGTAAATGCCACGAAGGAAGTCGCTGCCGCAATTACTTCCTCAACATTAACAACAGTCGCGGTCTTTTTACCGATGGGTCTCGTAAAGTCAATGCAAGACTTGTTATTGCCCTTTGCATTAACGATTACGTACGCTTTGTTATCTTCACTGCTCGTTGCGTTAACCGTTGTCCCCCTTATGAGTACGAGATTAATGAAAAAAGGGAAATTACCAGTCTATAACAAACCACATACGTATCTCCGAATATTGACGTGGTGTTTACGTCATAAATGGGTCCCGCTCGTCTTGTCATTTATCGTTTTTATTGGTTCAATCGGGATGTATGCGCTTATGCCAAAAGGGGCAGAAGATGCCGCGGACAATGACGTCAGCATCTGGTTAGAATACCCAGATGAAATTCCCTTTACTAAAGTTCAAGATGAAGTATTTGATATAGAAAAATATCTGAATGAGCAGTCAGTTGTCGAAGAAGTAATTCTTTTTCTAGGATCGAATCCAGAAGATGCACAGTTTAGCACTGTAAACTCACAAAATACGGGACAATTTCATGTCGTGATGAAAGAGGGGGCGGATACAGAAAAGTTCATTGAACAAATTAACAGGAAAACTAAGGAATATAGCGATGCGGAATTCGATGTTCAGGTTCTAGCTTCGTTAATTAGTTTTAATGATTCAACAATCACGTTAGATGTTGTCGGAAAAGATGCCAGTAAACTCATTCAAGCAACGGATGAAATCATGGAAGTTGTAAAAGATATTAAAGGCGTTGAAAAAGTTTCAAGTAACCAAAATGAATTAAAGTCCGTCTACGAAATTGTCGTTGATCAAGATAAAGCAAATGCGGGAGAAATTGCAAGACAGGTTCAGTCCTTCTTAAACCCTTTTCCAATTGGTTCAATAAAATTGGATGACAAAGATACTGTCGTCTTGTTAGATAGTTCGGTATCATTAACTACAGATGCAGAATTAGAAAAGTTATCTGTTGCTGTAAATGAAGAAATGATGCCACTTTCATCTATCGCAAAGTTAGAAAAAGTAACGAAACCTACTAGTGTTTTACGAAAAGATGGAAATGAATATGTGCGGATTAGCGTGGAAGTGAATTCAAGTAACTTATCGGGTATTGCCAATGAGGTTACGGAGAAGACGACTAATCTAACATTACCGGATGATGTTAGTTTGGAAGCTGGCGGGGCTGCTAGTGCTCAAGACGAGCAGTTTATGGAGTTATTCCAGCTCATGGCCGTTTCGATTGGTCTTGTTTATTTAATTATGGTACTCACATTTAAAACATTGCGTGCACCGTTAGTCATTCTATTCACCCTACCACTTGCAATGATTGGGGCAGTGCTTGGCTTAGTCGTCTCAAGAACACCGATTGATATAGGGGCAATGCTCGGGGCATTAATGTTAATTGGGATTGTTGTCACAAATGCGATCGTGCTTTTAGATCGAGTTAGACAAAATGAAGAGAAAATGCCGATTCGTGAGGCGTTACTTGAAGCCGGTGCAACCCGATTCCGACCAATAATAATGACTGCTCTTGCTACAATCTTCGCGATGGTTCCATTATTAATCGGAAAAGAAGAGATGGGAAGCATCCTTGTTTCAAAAGGATTAGCAGTAGTGGTTATTGGGGGATTAGCAGTCGCAACGTTGCTTACCTTGGTCGTTATTCCCGTCGTATATGAATTGTTTCACTTTCGAAAAGCGAAGCAACAACGATTGGAGAAAGACGATTCGATAACAATAATATAGATGCGTAAATAAAAAGAATACGATTAAAGCATATAGGTGAAAGCACTCGCTTATATGCTTTTTATTCTTTTCGTTCGAATGAAAAAAGGGAATTCCTTCATCGCCAGAGAATAGTTGTAACAGTTAAAGCTACAAATATGATTGTTTACTAGTGCTTAAATTGACTATCAAGGAGGGGTGAAATGTTTCCGACGTTAGAAACAGAAAGATTAATATTAAGGGAGATTACTAAAGAAGATGCCAATGCTATTTTTTCTAGCTTAGCCAACGATGAAGTTACACGCTATTATGGACAAGATTCACTTGGAAATATTGAGGAAGCAGAAAAAGTCATCGACTTATTTGCTGCGAACTACATTGAAAAACGTAGCATTCGGTGGGGCATTCAGAGAAAAGGTGATCAAGAAGTTATTGGGACAATTGGTTTTCATGCCTGGTTCCCTAAACACAAGCGTGCTGAAATCGGCTATGAAATACATCCAGATTATTGGAGAAACGGATACACCCACGAAGCGTTACTCGAAATTATTTCATATGGTTTTGAAAAAATGGATTTAACACGAATAGGCGCCGTTGTATTTACCCAAAATGGGGCATCTAATAATTTATTAACAAAAATAGGTTTCCAAAAAGAAGGAATATTAAAGGACTATATGTATCAAAACGGGAAACCACATGATACGTATATTTATTCCTTCCTTAAGGTCCTTTAATGTTCACGAGAGCAAGAATGTCCTTCATCAACAAATTAGCAGCCATTTTGAATGGGAGTTATCCTTCAAGACGGCTGCTAAATTCTTTTTATTGGTACACCTTTAACTTACTTCCGTTAGTATAAGCCTGTTCTCCGCCTTCAACCTTATACAGGCACCTTTTGTTTAATTTTATATTTTTGAAAAACCTTCCTCATTGCAATAAATAACCATGAACATAAAATAAACGGGAGTGTCAAAGCGGGTAGTCCAAGGGGATCAAGAAGCAACTCCAATCCTGCGGTTACGGGAACTGTCAACATTGCGGCGATAATGCCGGTAATTGGTGTTTTTCTCTGTTTTTTATCGAAGACTAGACTAACAGCAATAATTGTCAAAACGGCGTTGTAATTATACAAACCTAAATTTAATGAATACGTATCAGCACCGATGAAATAAGCGGTTAACCACGATACAAAAGTGCCGATAATCGCATACAGCCCAAATCGCCATCCCGCCCAAAAAAGTGCTAACAGAATGAGCGATCCAGTCCAAAGCGAGTCGATGATAAACACTTCGCCAATTCCTTTAATCATTCCCGTCAATAAAGTTGGCGTCCCTTCAACTGGCAAATTCCACATTGCGGGTGAACTTATTACAAAGTCGGGATCCATATAAAGCGTGTCGACGCGATATGCGATAAGAAGTCCGAACCATGTGATGAAAACGAATGGAATTGTCAAAACAGGGATGTTCCACTTATCCAATACTTTTGTCAGCATTTTCATAGATATTGCAGCAAGACCGGCGGCAAATAACGCGATAAACCATCGCTTATCGCCATGTAGAAAAAGAATTGTGGAAATACCACATAGTATAGAATTGAAACTATAAATCCCATTGCGAATTAAAGAGTGGTCGCCACCACAATATTTTCCAGTAATTGTTCCCACTAGCGAACAAAGAAATGCCATAACCCCAAGAGCAGGGGAGTGCAATGTAATTCCAATAAGAATTAGACATCCCGAAAAGGTATTTCCAACTAATAAAACTTGTGAAAATCCTTTTAATGAAATTGCTATAAGTAAATAGAGTCTTTTAAAAAGTTGATAGTTAGGTGCTGATTGGGGCATCTAGACATCTCCCTTATCGTATTTATGATTTTCCTGATAACAAATTATTTAACAATGCTTTTAAAAACCTTGTTCAAGAAGTATTTAGGTATGGTAACACAAAAAACAATGTATTTTAACCCAATCATATAAATTTCTAGTTTTCAGTATTTCGAAGATCAATTTACCTTAACTCGATTTTGTTTTCTTTGGCTAATTTTGAAAAATGAAAGCACCGTAATTGGGCTATTCCAGGGCGGGATCAAAATGCGGACAAACTCGACCCGTTTACTGACATTCGAGATCTTCAAGCGCAGCGAAGACAAAAGCAGCGATAATTATCACAACTGAACCAAAAAAGCTTGCTAACAGCAATATCGCTGTAACAAGCCTTTTTAACCGTTCAATTAATTTATGATCTATTATCTTCATAATCAGCTGGATTATTCGAGCTTGGGTTGTTTCTAGCTATTTTTATACCTTCTTTATTGTTCGAGCAATCTTCAAGGGTTATTGTTCCCATTCAAATCAATTGATTCTTCACCGTTCAATATCAAATTGAAATTAACATCTGCTTTTAATGAATCCGATACTGAACAATACTTCTCTTTACCTAAACGGATCGCCCGCCAAACTTTCTTGCTGTCGATGTCGCCGTCGATCACAAATGTTACCTCCATAGACGTGAAGCCTTTAGGTGCTTCTTCTTTTCGAGTTCCGTCGGTAACAATCTCGATTTTTGTTATTTTTTCCAAGTGAGGTCTCAAAATCATCGTAACATCAATCCCGATGCAACCCGCCAAAGCACCGAGGAGCATTTCGGTAGGGGTTGCTCCTTTTCCTAAACCGCCATATGCTTCTGTCGCATCCATATTTATATCATAACCTGAATCTCCAACAGCGGTAAAAGCGCGTCCGCCTGTCCATGTTGTAACTACTTTCATATCAATCCACTCTTTTCTAGTAATTTAAATTTGTGCCCGGACCAACCGGAATACCAAGTACATACCATACGACAAAAAAGATTGTCCAGCCAATCAATATGATAATCGAATAAGGCAACATAAGCGATATTACCGTCCCTACACCGTTTTCCTTACCATAGCGCTGTGCGAAAGCGACAACTAATGGAAAGAATGGCATCAAAGGAGAAATGATATTCGTTGATGAGTCTCCAACCCGGTAAGCGACCTGTGTAACTTCCGGCGCGATGCCCATTTGCATGAACATCGGAACAAACACGGGCGCCATAATCGCCCATTTTGCCGAATCCGCGGCGATAAATAAATTGATGATTGCGGTGATGAAGACCAATGCCCCAAGTAACGGGGCACCATCCAAATGAATCGTCTGTAAAAAGTCCGCGCCGTTCACGGCAATAATCGTGCCTAAATTTGTATGATTGAATAATGCTACAAACTGCGCAGCAAAGAAAATTAAGACAACAAACCCGGCCATCGTTTCCAATGAGGATGTCATTAAATTCGCAATGTCTTTATCGTTTTTAATCGTTTTCGTAACCAATCCATACACGACGCCAGGCACTAAAAAGATTAGCATCATCATGAAAATAATACTGCTCATAAATGGCGATTGGATAATGCTGCCGCCTTCACCTCGTAACACACCGTTTTCAGGAAGAACAAGTAGTGCAATTGCAATGAATGTAAGGAAGACCGAAATATTTGCCCATAAGAGCCCTTTTTTCTCTACAACGGAAATGACATTTTGAATTTCCATTCCCTTACTAGGGATATATTTTCCTAATTTCGGCTCAATTAGCTTATCAGTGACAAGCGTTCCGATAATGACGACCAGGAAAGTCGAAACAAACATGAAAAACCAGTTATCCGTCGGATTAACAATGTACCCAGCATCTAAAATACGTGCAGCTTCTGTCGTAATTCCACTTAACAACGGATCGTTCGTCCCTAAGAATAGGTTAGCGGAATATCCTCCCGCAACCCCGGCAAATGCAGCTGACAATCCAGCTAGGGGATGTCGCTTAAATCCTAAAAAGATGATGGCACCAAGCGGAACAAGCACAACATAACCGACCGAAGCAGCGACGTTGGACAAGACCCCCATGAGGACAACAATTGGCGTGACGAATTTTTTTGGGGCTTTCGTCACAGTATTCGTCATTAACGCACTAATATAGCCACTTTTTTCAGCAACACCGACCCCGAGCATCGCAACGAGAACCGGTCCTAGGGCCACAAAAGAAGTAAAGTTCGACACAACATTCGAAAACATATAAGCAATGCCTTCGGGAACAAGTAAACTAACCGCCTGAACAGTTAGCGTCTCAATCTGACCCGAATCTTTGTTTACCCCTTCAAAACTCACACTAGTCCCCATTACGTAAAGAACATGAGATAAACCAATAATAAGTAACGTGAAAATGATGAAAATTGTAACGGGATGTGGCAGTTTATTTCCTTTTTCCTCAATAAAGTTCAATAGTCGAATCGACTTGGATTTTTTTAGCTGTTCCATAGTGTTCCTCCTTCGCGAAGGATTTATTGACAAGTATACCCGCTTGTTGGGGACCTGAACCAGAAATTGGTCTAGTATTATTTTGGAAAGTTTTCTAAGGAGGTAATCGAGGCTGATTAGGGATACATCTTGCTATAATTATTTTTTACTCATATTTTCCTTTCAAAGGAACAAACCTCACTTCATTCAACACTTCTGTGTGAATCCCGCCATCTTCATTCTTTTCGATCAGCAGGAGTTCCTGTAAGAAGGGTGTTCCTACGGGGATTATCATTTTTCCACCGATGGCTAATTGGTCGATAAGTTCGGGTGGTATCTGGGCAGCGGCGGCTGTCACCATAATGCGGTCATAAGGAGCGTGTTCTTCCCACCCGGTGCTGCCATCATCGAGCTTAAAGTGGATGTTCACAAAATCGGCTTCCTTTAGTCTTTTTTTGGCTCGTATATACAAAGACTCAATTCGTTCAATTGTATATACGGAATCTGAAAAGGCGGCAAGTAGGGCGGTTTGAAATCCGGATCCGGTTCCGATTTCGAACACTTTTGATTGGGGTTGTAAATTGAGTGCCAATGTCATTTCTAGCACGAGGGAAGGTTGGGAAATGGTTTGGTCATGCCCAATCGGAATAGCTTCGTCCAAATAGGCGAATTCCTTGTGCGTATCCATGAAAAAGCCACGATCTAGTTTTTCAAAATAAGGGATGATTTCTTGGTTTTGATTTGTCATTGTCTTGGCTCCTTTGTATTAAAGGTATGGTTCAATCATTTCCGTTAATAAGAATGTGTAAACAATATAATTATAAATGCGCATGCAAGACACTATTTTTTTCGGATACTGAACAAAAAGGTGAGTAGGGTGGAGCAGAGCGAAAAGTACCTGTGCTAGTTTGGCGGACACGTCCTTTTTTAACACTTGGAAATTTTTATGTAGGCACTAGATTATACGTGACATAAAAATGGAAGGAAAAGTGAGCGTCGTTTTGCAAACCCTGCTTTGTTAATAGGATAATTTCACTTCTTACGCTAATTTATTTCCATTTAAGTAAATGATGTTTAGCTCCCCGCTTGAAGAGGTAAACTGCAACAAGGCTAAGAAAGGGAGTAGATATTGATGAATGAAAAAAAAGCAGCGCTGAAAATCCTTAAAGAGAATTTTATTGGAACAATGGCGACAGTTCAACAGAACAAGCCTCACACACGTTATATGACGTTTTTCAGTGATGAATTTACGCTTTATACCGCAACTTCGAAACAAACGCAGAAAGTGGATGAACTTGAAGTAAATCCGCATACGCATATCTTAATTGGGTATGAAGGGAAAGGAATGGGTGACGAATATCTTGAAATAGAAGGGAAAGTCAGTATTTCTGACGATGAAAGTGTAAAAGAGAAAGTATGGAATAAGCATATGAAACCATGGTTTAGTGGCCCTGAGGATCCAGATCTTGTCATTTTGAAAGTTTCACCCGAATCAATTCGTTTGATGAATAAAAAAGGAGAGGAACCGAAAGAGATTACACTGTAAGCAGATGGTACCGGCGTAGGGAGCTGGTACCTTTTTTTCGTTATTATTAGCAGGATATTTCGTCCATTGTCTCTTTGGATATTGAAAAGTCATAGGCCTTACTCATATTCTCAAAGAACATTTAAGTGCAAATCAAGAATGTCCACCCGGGCGTTCTTTTTATTTACGGAATATGAGGTTTTGGAGGAAACGTATTTCCCGCAAGTTTTTAATCCAATGGAAGGTGAAACGGATACAGTTGTAGTATCGACGGTCGTGGTATAATGTGGTAAACAGTCATTGTTAGTAGGAGGCACAGAAAATGGAGCAAGAAAAAGACAAAGTTAATGTTAAAAGTGTGGCTACGTGGTTTTGGAAATGGTTTTTAAATAATAAAGTTGTAACAATCTTACTGGTCTCATTATTGATTTTGCTAAACCTCCTTGTATTTTCTAAAATAACGTATGTATTTAATCCGATCAAAGGATTTTTCAGTGTGATTGGATTACCAATTTTGATGGCGGGTATTTTATTTTATTTAGTAAATCCTTTGATTGATTGGATGGAAAAAAAGAAAATACCACGTATTGCTGGAATAGCGATTGTCTTTATGGTCATTATTGGTTTGGTTGTGTGGGGGATTATCATCCTAATTCCAATCATACGTGAGCAGACAATGAGTCTAATTGAAAACTGGCCGACTTATTGGGACAAGGTCATTTCTCAATTCGATAATTTATTGAGAAGCAATATATTTTCCCAATTACAGGTTCAATTAACCGATGTAAATCAGAGCATTATAAAATCCATTTCCGAGCAGGCAAACAGTGTCATGAATTCAACCTTTTCTGGAATTGGCAGCGTACTAGGAACAGTGACTAACATTGTAATCGCACTTATTACGATGCCAATTATTTTGTTCTTTTTATTAAAAGATGGTCGAAATTTACCTTACTATACAATGAAATTTATTCCGACGAAGATGCGCTTAAGTACGTATAATTTATTAAAAGAAATCAATACGCAAATTAGTCAATATATCCGCGGCCAATTATTGGTAGCTTTTTTTGTTGGACTGATGTTTTGGATTGGGTTTGCAATTATCGGTCTTGAATATGCAGTGTTACTGGCAATATTGGCTGGGGTATTAAATTTAGTTCCTTATTTGGGTTCGTTTCTGGCAATTATTCCGATTTTAATCATCGCATTGGTAGCTTCCCCTGCGATGCTTGTTAAAGTAATAATTGTTTTTGCCATTGAACAAACACTTGAAGGACGGCTAATACAGCCCTTGATTTTGGGGAGTAATTTGAAAATACACCCAGTAACTATTATTGTTGTCTTGCTGACGGCCGGGAAATTATTTGGTATACCTGGAGTGATTCTTGGTATTCCGGCGTATGCCGTATTGAAAGTGATTTTTGAGCATTTGTTTAAATGGTACGAGACGTATTCAGGTTTATATGAGCAGGACTATAATCCGGCGCCTAAACCAAGCGTACCTATTAGAAAAAGGAAAAAATGAATGCCTGTCCACGATGCTGTTCAGATTATATATTATTTATTTTATGTATTAAAATCCTCTAATTGCAGAAGATACGAATGACTCTAAAGCAGAGCAATTACAACTTGTTTCCATTGAGTTGAAAAAAGGAGGAGTAAGGTCATGAGCGCATTACAACGAATTGCTTTGGCTCTCGTAATAGTCGGTGCTGTAAATTGGGGCTTAATTGGATTTTTTAAATTTGATTTGGTGGCATCCATCTTTGGTGGGCAAAATGCATTTATGTCACGGGTTATATATGCGATTGTTGGCTTGAGTGGATTGGTTAGCTTGGGTACATTGTTTAAACCGATGGATGAAGTTGAAGATGTAGAGGTAGTTTCAAATCGGCGAAACATTAATAACCTTAATTACAATAGTGAATTTGGAAAGGAACCGGATTTCTCAAAGCCACAACATAACCCTGAAAAGAAAGCGAATGATAATAAGAATAGAAATAATTCAACGAAGAAAAAATAAGTATGACGTATGCTTTCCAAATCTTAAATAGTCTTCACTCCATTCAATGGGGGAAAGACTATTTAGGTGTGCCTAATATGGGCGTAAACTTTAGCAGGCGGTACCCGAATTATTAGTAGGCAACACCTAAAAATCATCGGACAAGTAGCAATGATTTTCATCGCAAAAACGCGTGGATAAATTTCCAAGCGTTTTTGTTTTTTTTGTATTTCAGTTGTATAGGTTGCTGCCCGCAAGCTTAAATCAGAACGTAGTTAAGCCGTGTAGTAATTAATATGCTTAGCCTGACATAAACAATCTAATAGTTCTTGCGCGGCAACTTCTCCTGCATGTATCCATCTGTTTTTATTAGTGATTTTTCCGTCTTTATCAATAGGCGCTTGGAATTGACTAAATCCAGTGGCATCTACTAATGAATTACCGTCATGGTCTAAACCGACATGTACGACATGCTTGATGATATAGGGTTTTTCAAATAAAATCGATGCCTCATATTGGTCTAGTTCTCCATCAGTTACGAGAAAAGGAATTCGAACATAAATCGTTTCACCTGCTTCACGACATAAAATATGATCAAAGTAGCCTTTGTAATAATCCCAATTTCCGCCCAAATTATAGCCGAGACCTTGAATGCAATCCCGCACGATACCAAAAGAGGAAGTTTGTCCTTCTAGCCCCGTTTCTAACTCCAACATAATTGTTCACTCCTTTTAAATTGACCTCTTAATAGTGTTCACAAAAAAGTGGTAAAAATACTACCGGGATAATTTGGATAAAGAAATTCTGTAATTAATATTAATTGAATTTGGGGTGCCAGGTTGTGAAACAACTTGGAGTTTTTTTAGAACTTTTTTCGTTTGTCGAACAATAATTTTAATTCGAATTAACGAGCAGTGAGGTCCTCATGAAGATTAACTTTTTACAGACATTGTCGTCTGTAAAATGAAGGGTAAACGCCAGAAATCCATTTTCAGGTCACATTTCATCGTTGACCGTAATATCCATCGGTACTTCTTATTTGAATTACCCCTTTGTTTGCATTTCAATTTGCCGGACAACCCGTTCTCCAAGTTCCGCCGATGCATTATACAGGTAGTTCAAGACAATGCTTTGCGTTTCATGGGATATGCCAGCAAGATCGGCAGAAAGATTATTTACCAGATGTTCTTGCTACACAGAAGAAAGAGCGTGGAAATACAGACCGGCCTGAGTAAAATCATCCTGTTTGGACAGGCAGGATTGCATGAGACGACCCTCCACGTATGGCGTCTCGTACAGAAAATACAGGAATATGGTTGCAAATCAGATCAAAGATACCGTATATTTCGTAATCGGTGCTTTTTGTTGGTAGCAAATCAGTTAAAGGGTATTCTAGAAGTACACAGTAAATAAAATTAATTATTGGGAGTGGATAACGATGGAAGAACGGATCAACGCTTGGGAGGCAGCGCCGGAAGCTTTTAAAATAATGTTGCAATTTGAAGCGTATGCAAAAACAACTGGATTTAATCAGTCATTAATAGAATTGATTAAAATTCGGGCATCACAAATAAATGGTTGTGCGTATTGTTTGGACATGCATACGAAAGATGCCCGTGCTCTTGGTGAAGCGGAGCAGCGTATATACTGTCTGAATGCTTGGCGTGAATCTCCATTTTATACGGATGCGGAAAGGGCGGCACTGGAATTGACCGAAGCGGTAACGCTGGTCGCAACTAGTCGTGTGGATGATGAATTGTATAAGCGTGTTCGCGAACATTTTGACGAAAAACAATATGTGGATCTAATCATAATAATTAACACAATCAATAGTTGGAATCGGGTCGCGATTTCGATGAATAGTGTCCCGGGTAACTATAAATCAATCTACTAAAAAAGGTAGGAGAAATCACCTTGAATCTTTTAAGATATGTACAGGCGACTTTCATAAATCCTATTTGACACGACCCGAAACCTTGTCTTCTCCAAACCCGGTTGCTACGATTAAAAAACGATTGGAAAGTCAATGACAGGTACTTACGGAATTGGGTTAGCTTCCTTTCTTCATTTGTTTTTAATCTATCCATCCATTACTTAAGTTCGGGGTCCATTGTTAAAATATATTCCTTTATATTTCCATTCCATGTGCTATAGTGATCACTATCCACCAAATCAAAAATGCAGCCCAATATTACATGAAAGTGAAAGACCTCTTCATGCTAGCTGGATTATCAAACAACAGACCCTAAACAAGCAATAAATACCCTTGTGCGTATATAATTTATGGTAGCTAGTTACAAAAACAGGGGGGATACATTTTGAAACGGATAAAATCCATCGAAGCATGGCGAGCGCTATTGGAGAAATCGAAGGAACAGCCTTTTCTTCTATTCAAATTAAGTATGACGTGTTTTAGTAGTTTGTCTGCAAAGAAGGAGCTTCAAGCACTTAAGACGGAGCTTCCTATCCACATAGTCATTGTGCAGATGGACAGGAAAGTATCGAATGCAATTGAAACAGATTTGGGTGTGAAACATGAATCGCCACAGCTTTTAATCGTGAAAGACGGGAAAGGAATTTGGCAAGCAACCCATTACCATATTAACAAGTCGGTTTTAATTGACGCGATTGAGATGTATGTTTGATGGTTTGATTTCTATATCCTGTAATGCACGGTGACCCTATTATTACTTGCGGGTGCGTGGATGGAAATCGTTTGTATGATTATGGTACAAACAACAACGTTATAGGAAACGTCCATCCAATTATAGTAACATACCGAATGGTGTGCGGTTGATCAAGTTAAACAAAAAAGAGTAACCCCCATTTGATTTCTCTAGTAAGGTAATGGGCGGTTACTTCTTTTTTCATTCAATTTTCAGCGAGGATTTAACAAGCAATACCGTGACGCCAAGTAGTACGAGACCAAAGACTCCAACGGCAAGACCTGGATCATTTATAGGTAATTTTGAAATAGGCAATCCACAAAGGGCGGGATTGACAGCTGTTGCACCAACCATTGTCCCCATAATGGCCGCGAGCCCGCCATAAAAGAAACCGGCGGCTATCGATTGCCATCCTTTTATCGAACAGAATAATGTACCAATGGAAGCACCAATCCATATGTTTATGGCACAACTTACACTGAATTTCATTGGGAACACTAAATATAAAAGAGTCCCTATAACAAAACTGGTCATCTGCCCCACATCCAGAGCTATGGGAAATCGGTGATGTTCACTAAGCTTCCCTTGCGACTTGTAGACTAATACATATAGATACCCAGCCAATAAACAGGCGACAATAAGAAAAAACAACTTAATGGAAGTCATTTCTCACTTCTTCCATCGTTCACTTGGACATGGAACGTTTCTTTCATTACTATCATAAAAGAACATACAATAAAAACCTCAATCATGACGGCAAACGGAATACTAAAAAATGCAGCCGCCCCAACCATTGGCGCCATCATTCCAGTCATGAGACCGCAAACGTAACCGGAAAGCATAGGTTGTCTTCCAAATAATCTGCCGAATAGACCACCCGCTGCCAATCCTGTCAAAGTCGCGATTCCAGTCACTTCCATATAATAGAAGGGGAATTCATAAATCAGAAGGACCCCCGTCCCAAGAGCTAGACCTCCGCCCGCAACCATCGCGACATTCATACCAACATGGAAGCCAATCAACGCTCTTCGCCTAAATATCCATAGATACCCGGAAATGGCAAGTACACATTGAAAAATCAGCATCCCCCAAATCCAAGCTGACATACAGAATCCCCCCCTTAATCCATTGTATGAGAAGGACAGGAAATAAGTCGTAAAGTGCACCGTATCCTAAACTCAACTGTTCAAGGCATAATTTTTACAAAGATAGAGTATGTTTAAAGTAATCCACTGTAAAGGAGTGAAAAAGTGGCTAAATGCAAGAAGTGTGGTGCGAAGTCAAGTAAATGTTCATCCTGTAAAAAGTGCTAGCATGATCTTCATTCACAACACTTTTCAGAACATGAAATTTATACGTTCAACTTAATTGTAACCGTCAAGTAGAAATGGCTCTTACGTCCTTTTGGGGAATGAATCTGTTTTTGCCCTATTCAAGTGAACATACAGAAAGAGTCGTGTAAACCAATGCATTGGTTTACACGACTCTTTTTTATATTATAAGTGGGTACCGTCAGGTTTTTTTATTTTGGAGAGAATTATAAAATAATCCTCTCCGAGGGAATAGGAGAGGATTAAAGTTGTCTTTAGCTATTCGTTTCATATGACATTAGCGTTTTTATTAAGATTGAACGAGTAGGTTTGGTTTTCTACCTTGTAATGGCTTCGTTTGTTCTAATGCAAATCCAGTGTTTAGGACTAAACCTTCGCTAAATGCTGGCCCCATAATTTGTAAGCCTATTGGTAAGTTTCCTTTGAATCCGCACGGAACTGAAAGAGCAGGAATGCCAGTTAAGTTCGCAGGTCCTGTGAAACGAATGATGTTATCAATTAAATCCACTTGTTGACCATTTAAATTAACGAAGTTATCTCCAATAGTGTTTGGTGCAACTGGTAAAGTAGGGGAGATTAGAACATCAACTTTTTCAAATGCTTTTTGGAAATCTTGCTTCAACTGCCTTCTAACTTGTTGTGCTTGCAAGTAATCAACAGCAGATGGAAGTTCGCCCAATTCAAATAGTAATCGAATATCATCTCCAAAATCATTAGGTCTCTTCTTTAAATCCGAGTGATGGATTGCAGAAGCTTCTGATAGAGAGGTGACCAGCTCCGCCCATTCTGCGTATTGTAGTGTTGGTATTTTAACTACTTCCACTTTGGCCCCTTGATCTACAAGGCTTTGTATGCCTGCATGGACTAGTTTATCAATGTCAGTGTCAACTTGATTAAAAAAGAAATCTTCATTGACACCGATGACTAGATCCTTCACGTCCCCGGTAATTTTTGATAAATAATCGTTGTTAGGTGCTTGGACAGAAGTTGGGTCGTTTTTGTCATAACCTGAAATGACTTCCAGTAAGCCAGCGGCATCCTTTACTGTTTTCGTCATAGGACCAATATGATCTAATGACCAGGCAAGTGGATAACATCCATATTTACTAACGAGGCCATGCGTTGGTTTTAGGCCGACAATGCCACAAGCAGAAGATGGAATCCGTATAGATCCAGCGGTATCTGTTCCGAGTGATGCAACACTTGATCCTACCGCGACCGCAGCTCCGGAACCGCCACTTGAACCACCGGGTATTTTATCGAGATCCCAAGGGTTTCTGACAGCTCCATAATGTGGATTATTATTCGTGATTCCCCATGCGTATTCATGCATGCTTAGTTTACCGGTGAAAACAACGCCGGCCTCCCTAAGTTTTTTAACGACTGTTGCATCGTGGTCGGATACAAAGTCTTTATGAATTTTAGAAGACATCGTCGTTACTTTGTCTTTAAAATATAAATTATCTTTTAAAGCCATCGGAATACCGTGATACATGCCACGATAATGACCATTTAAAATCTCTTTTTCCGCTTCTTGTGCGGCTATCTCGGCATCATCGCGGTAAAAGGCCATATATGCATTTATTTGTGCTTGACTCTTTTCGGCATGGTTTAAAACTTCCTTTGTTAATTCGACAGGGGAGATAGACTTATTCTTTAGTAATGGTGCAAGTTCCTCAACGGGCATGTCAATTAGATTTTTACTCAATGTGATCGCCTCCTGGAATATTACGTACACCAATATCAGCATCGTCAATTTTTACATGCTCTAAATCTCCACGCAAAGTTTGTATGCCTTTCCAACGTGCCTCAAGAATATCCAAATGTGTTTCTTTCACTTTAATTCCTTTGTTTTTTAATAACTCTTGAATCGATAAGCTCAATCAAAACACTCCCTTGAAATATTATTTATCTTCAATAAGCGAGGTGCTTAATAAGATCGATAAAACTTTTGTTGTTCCAGCACGATGCTAATTATGTGAAACTTGTCCCAGGATTGCTTTTCATAAAATAATATAGACGCTACTCTTAACCTCTTCTATAAAGGATGAGCAAACCCTTTTATTATTTATCTAGTAATTTGACTAATGCGAAACCTTTATCTGAACCGTTTATCGCGTGACAATTTGGTGTCATGGAGGGTTATGGGTTTAATTTTCGACCAATATTCGATAAGATACATTCTAAGCTCAAGGAATAAAGAGCGTCAGATTTGAAAGGGGTTTGCACACCAATGAAGTTTAAAAAAGTTTTACTACCGTTTATAGCAGGAGTACTTGCGATGAGTTTAGCTGCTTGCGGTGGAGAAGATAAAGCGAAAACAGACGAAGAACCTCAAGGACAAGAAGTCACTAAAGATGAAAACACATCTGCTAAAGAGAGCCAGGCGAAGCTAGCCAAACAGCAAATTGACAAGAAAAAAATTGTGGCCATTGTAAATGATGAAGAAATTAAAGGTGAGGAATATAACGTTGTATTGACATCGATTCAAAGCCAAATGCAGCAAATGGGACAAGATCCAACGAGTAAAGAATCAGCTGAACAAGTAAAAAAGCTAGTACTTGATACGATTGTGAATCAGACATTGTTTCTTCAACAGGCAAAAGCCGCGGAAATCAACGCATCTGTAGCTGAAATTGATGAAGAGTACGCAGTATTTGGGAAACAGTTTGGCGATGAAAAAGCGATGAAAAAAGCGCTTGAAAGTCAAAACATGGATGTAGAAACAGTGAAAGAAAAAATTGCTGATTCCATTCTTTTTAAAAAGTATCAAGATTTGGTAGCGCCTGTAAAGGAAGTTACAGATAAAGAAATTCAGGATTACTACGACAAAGTTGCCGCTCAAGCAAAAGAAAATGGGCAAGATCTGCCGCCGCTAGAAGAAGCGAGTGAGCAAATCCAAGTAATTATTGAACAAGAACAACAGCAAGAGAAGCTTGCTGCACATGTTGAAGAGTTAAGAAAAGATGCGAAAATTGAGTTGAAAATTTAAAGCGTTTTAAAAGTCGTTGAAAATAGAGTAACCCTCATTTGCCTTGTCAAAAGGTAATGAGGGTTTTTTTCTTGTTTGCATAATGATATATGAGTACAGTTTTTCAGTTCGGCAACTGTTGGGGTGATTGAATGGCGGTTTATCCATTCGATGCCTTGTTCCGCAAAAGATATTAGTGAACAGCTGTGAACGCTTCTTGAGCGTAGTCAAATGATACCTAACCACATACTTGGAAATTCTTTATAGATAGTGCAGTTATTATGGCTAGGCTATCGTGTAGTTCTTCAGGCACGAAAGGTCAATAAAATCTAAGGTGACTACACAAATTATGTAGTCGCTTTTTTTGTTGACTACTTTTAAATCCAATGAAATAAACATAGGTCTTTCATTTTGGGACAAACTTATAAGACAGAGAAAATTGGATGAGGTGATGTTTATGATCATTGAAAGGTCGTCTGCGTGGAAAGAAGGCCTAATCGAACGATTGGAAAGTCGTGAGCCATGGGATAATTGGACGTTATACAATATGAGTTATGAAGTCGTCAAAACGAATTTGATTACGGATTTCCGAGGTCTTCAATCACCTAAGTATTTACCTAATCTGACGGCGCTTGCCCATCAATTGGAAGCGGCGGAAACAGTCATTGAACAGATGAATGGAAAGGCGATTCTTGCGGATGAGGTTGGACTTGGTAAGACCATTGAAGCCGGTTTGATTTTGAAAGAATATTTAATAAGAGGGCTTGTGAAAAAAGCGCTCATTTTGGTCCCAGCTTCACTTGTCAATCAATGGATTGAAGAACTGAATCAAAAGTTTCATATTCCCGCCATGCAATATCGAAAAAATTATGACTTAAACCATTGTAGTATTGTCGTTATGAGTGTAGATACGGCCAAAAGAAGCCCGCATAAAGAAAAAATCTATGACCAAGCGTATGACTTGATCATCATTGACGAAGCGCATAAATTAAAAAATCATAAAACGAAAAGTTATGAGTTTGTCCAAAATTTAAAGAAGAAGTTTTGTTTGTTGTTAACGGCTACGCCGATTCAAAATAATGTGTTTGAATTATTTTATCTTATCTCTTTGCTAAAACCAGGCCATCTTGGTAATTACGAGACGTTTCAATCATCGTTTTCCGCAAGTAAACACAATGTGGAGCATGATGAGTATTTAAAAGAATTGGTTAATCAAGTAATGGTAAGAAATAGAAGGCAAGATACGGGAATTGAATGGACAAATCGTCGTGTTCAAATCATCCCCATCAATTTTACTGTCGAGGAAAAAGAAGTGTATGATCTGATTTCAGAACTTAAAACCGTTTCACCTGTTTTTTCGGATGCCTTTTCGATGATTACATTACAAAGAGAAATGTGTAGCAGTAAAGAAGCTACGTACTTAACCTTAACTAAAATGCGTCAAAAATGCATTCAACCAGAAGATATTTCTTATATGGAAGAAATTATTCAAAAACTGATGGCATTGGAAACTAACTCCAAAGCAGAAAAGGCTTATGAAATTATTTCACAGGCAAATGATAAAGTCATACTTTTTACGGAATACCGAGCAAGTCAAACCTATTTGCAGGAATATTTATATTCAAAAGGAATTACAAGCGTCCTTTTTAACGGACAATTTAACAGAAATAAACGTGAGTGGATGAAGCAACTCTTTAAAGAAAAAGCACAAGTGCTCATTGCGACGGAATCGGGTAGTGAAGGGATTAACTTGCAGTTTTGTCACCATGTCATTAACTACGATTTACCTTGGAACCCGATGAAGTTAGAGCAACGAATTGGACGGGTTCACCGGTTAGGGCAAGAACATGACGTTCATATTTACAATTTAGCGATACAGCATACAATCGAAGACCATATATTAGACTTGCTTTATGTGAAAATTGGCGTTTTTGAACAAGTGGTGGGGGAGTTAGATGATATCTTATCTACTTTTAAAAAGTCGATTTGAGATGAACCATACAAAAATGACCGCACACTTAAGTCACAAGTGTGCGGTCATAGATCTATCATAGGGACATTTATTCAGTTAATAATTCACTTTCGACCGGTATGTCTTCACTTTCGACCGGTATGTCTTCACTTTCGTCCGGTACGTTTTCAATTTCGACTGGCACATCTTCGCTTAGACCAAGTGTCTTGGCTGTTGAAGTGTGGATTTCGCGTAGAAGCTCTGGGTTGTCCATTAGTGAGATGCCATAAGAAGGAACCATTTCTTTAAGTTTCGGTTCCCATTCTTCCATATGTTGAGGGAAGCATTTTTTAATGACGTCAAACATAACGTGAACGGCAGTGGAGGCGCCTGGTGAAGCACCTAGTAACGCTGCAATTGAGCCATCAGCGTCGGTAATCACTTCCGTACCAAATTGAAGCGTTCCTTTACCACCAGCTTCAGTGTCTTTGATAACTTGTACACGTTGGCCTGCTACGACAAAATCCCACTCATCGATTTTGGCATTCGGGATAAACACTTGCAACTCTTTCATACGCTGTTCTTTCGATAGCATAACTTGCTGAATTAGGTATTTTGTCAATGACATTTCTTTTGCACCTGCCGCTAACATCGTAAAGACATTATTCGGTTTTACAGAAGTTATTAAATCGAGCATGGAACCCGTTTTCAAGAACTTTGGTGAGAAGCCGGCAAATGGTCCAAAGAGCAATGACTTCTTATTATCGATAAATCTTGTGTCAAGATGTGGAACAGACATTGGTGGAGCACCAACCGCAGCTTTGCCGTATACTTTTGCATGATGCTGCTCGATAACGTCTGGATTATTACACACCATAAATATTCCGCTTACTGGAAAGCCGCCAATTTGTTTACTTTCGGGAATCCCTGTTTTTTGTAGTAGGTGTAAGCTTCCGCCTCCGCCGCCAATAAAGACGAATTTAGCAGTATGGTGTTCTACGCTACCGCTATTTGCATTCTTCACTTTCAATTCCCATGAGCCATCGTCAGTACGTTTAATGTTATCAACACTGTGATTGTAGTTAATTTCGACATTTTTAGTTTTTAAGTGATCAAATAACATGCGCGTTAACGCGCCGAAGTTGACGTCGGTTCCAGTGTCGATTTTTGTTGCTGCTATTGCTTCATTTGATGGACGGCCTTGCATAATTAACGGAATCCATTCCATCAGTTTTTCGGTGTCATCGGAAAATTCCATTCCTTCGAACAAAGGATTGTCTGACATCGCTTCAAACCGTTTCTTTAAAAATGCTACGTCTTGTTCTCCTTGTACCATACTCATATGAGGTAATGCCATGATGAAGTCCTGTGGGTTATGTATCAGGTTATTGTTGACAAGATAAGACCAAAACTGCATTGAAACCTGGAACTGTTCATTAATGTTTATCGCTTTACTAATATCAACCGATCCGTCGGGTTTTTCACTCGTGTAGTTTAGTTCGCATAATGCCGCATGTCCTGTTCCTGCATTGTTCCATTCGTTAGAGCTTTCTTCGCCTGCGCTTGTAAGTTTCTCAAATACTTTAATATTCCATTCCGGTACTAATTCTTTTAGCATTGTTCCCAAAGTCGCGCTCATTATTCCGGCACCTATTAAGATGACGTCTGTTTTCGTTTCGTTGTTGTTCATTATTACCATCCTTATACTCTAAGATTTGCAGAAAAGATGTATGCGCTCCTGCTTTGTCGTCACAACAAACTAATGATTGACCTCGTCACATACCTTCTGTCTCAATTATACCAATCTTATACCGTATTACAATTAATCCTTAGGTGATAAAAAGAAAGAAGTTCGCCCACAAAGCGACCAAAACATACAACATCCAACAGTTTGGCGGATATCGTACACTTTGAAAGAAATTAATTGTGCAAGGGCAATTCAGAACTTGGCTGTAATTACGGTTAATGTAACATAGTAATTTCTTTTATGGACAACCTAAAATAAAGGCGAAGAAAAAACGATTAGGGTATTGAGAGGAGAATATACATGTACCCACAACAAATTCACGATTATTTACTGCGATTTTTCCGAGAAAGTCATTGCCAAATTTTAAATGATCATGACCATTATATCGATGTTCAATTAACGATTGAAATGGATAAAAAAATTATGAATCGACCCTTTTATTGGAGATACTTAGAAAGTACAGACGGCGTACCGAATCCAGCGCAACTCACTTTTATCACAGATAGAACTAAGCTTGTTGACGATATCAAAGGGGAAGTTGTCCACTTCGGTTCCCCGCGGCTTAGTCAATTGTTTCAAGCAACGAAAGAGATGGGCTCATTTGTCCAAATGTACGAGAAGGTACTCGGAAAATTCGAAAAAAAAACGATCTTAACACCTTGGTTAGGTGTTAATTATAAAGTTTCGTATTACAGTGATCAAACGAAAGAATTTCTTTATTCGTTAGGTATTAACCTAATGACAGGCCATGTGGTAGAAGGGTTTCAGGAATCGTTAAGTAAAGTGGATTTAGATATAAAGATGTCAGAACATACATTTAATTTGCCATATATTATTAAGCCCATTCGCGCTCTAGAACGACTGGATGCCGTTATTGAAAAAAACATACAACAAGATGACCATACGTGGGCGGAAGAAGCAAAAAAGAGAAAGAAAAAAGACCAGAAAGTATTAGAACATTTCTATGAAGGGGTAGAAAATAAACCGGATTGTTACGAGGTGGAGAAAGAGGCCATGGAGCAACAATACGAAGCAAGAATTAAGATTGACATCATAAATGGTGGATTATTTTATTTGAAGTGAATTTGAAGTACCTGTGCAAGAACTTGCCGTGAAAGTTTAATGTTTGTAACACAGGTACTTATCACTAAATTGGAAGGATGGATTTGGGTGGAAAATGCACAACTTGCTCACTTATTGCATAAGTTATAATACGAATACATAACACAATCCACCAACTAAGAGGTAGCACGTGAGATACCGTAATGTTGTGCCAAAAATGAAAATAGCGAATATAAAAGTCGTTGAACCTTGAATTCCATTCTATGTATTCGGATATGCCCACCAACATACTGCGCATTATATTGATGGATGCATTCCCTTCAATGACTTAAAATTTATAGTTTAGAGTGAAAGAGACATCAACATTTGTCTGCCCTACTCCTGACTTTTCTCTAATTACAATCGACTGCAAGTTCTGAAAAGTGAAAGCTTTTGTCTCACCGGGTTTAACATTAAATTTCTCTTTGCCATTCACGATTAATTCCACGGTAATTCCTTGGTCATTATCGCAAGTCCCTTTGTTTGTTACTAGTATTGTACCATTAATACATAAATGACTTTTGTTAGTCCAAACAGAAGCAACGAATTCATTTTTACATCCTTCATGTCCGTGAGATTCTTCATGTCCATGAGATCTTTTATGTCCAGGAATCACTAATTTAACGCAAAGCTCTTCATTCACGCAGCAAAAGTCTTCATGACACATTCCTAATTTACCCATACTCTTGACCTCCTTTATCGTTTTTTTTGTTGTACATAGTATTGTATGTCCGTTATTTCGTTGTTACTGGGACAAATTGTACAAAGTACCTATTAAAAGCAAACTTTCTTTTTCTCAACAAGGTTAAGTTGTACTTCTACTGTCCCTCTTACTTGTTCAAGAGGGGTCAATACTTCGATAGATTTCAAATTTAAAACGGTAACAGATCGGCATTCACCTCTAACCATTACGAATGGAATCACTTCATCTTTTGTGACTAAAGTGAGATTTACTATAGGGTCCGGTCCAACGTAATTAACAGTTATTGTCGCCGTATTACCTATTTTTTCTTGAACAGTACTCCATACTGTTTTCGTGGTATCTGTTTTTACTAACATAAATGGTAAACATAAATGATCTTTCTTCACATGGCATTCGATTAAACAATCGAAAACAGGGATGGGTAAGGCTTCTATTCCGCAGAAGCACGAAAGATCAACAAAAATTCTTGCCTGTGTGCGAAATAATTCCCTTCCACAACAACGAGGAAAAAGCACTTCAAGCACTGCACATTTACTTTTTTCATCTATACATATCACCGTAAAAAATGATGATACAAAAAAACACCCCCCCGAAATTCCTATTACGGAAAACGGTTCACCGTCTTTTCCAACTAACATGAATGGCAGTGCTGACTGACACGCTAGTTTATGTGTTTCTTTTTTATTTATTGGTTCAATTTTCTTTAGTCGTTCGGCAATCCAACTAGTCATAAGATAATCACCCCATTTCTTCACTATAAAAATAGTGCTTATTGTTATCATACGTAGGCCTAGATAGGGTGGACACACTATTCTCCCTTTTTTCATTGGAAATCAATGTTTCCTATATGGTGAACATAGCGGAAACAAAAGAAGAAGCTAAGTTTGAAGCAATGCCTCAGGATATTTGGCGTTTACTATTTATGAAAGACAGTATTCGGCAAGTATTTTCTTGTGACAAAAGTGAAGTGAAAGGGACATAAAAGGGGAATTAGCGCTATTATAGGCTAATTCCTCTTTTGGTTTATTTAGTTGATTGTAAGAATCATGCCTAAGTATTGACGAAAGGAGAAATTTAGGTTTAGACTAGTTATTATCGTGGGCTCCTTTATCAATATTAGGAGCTTTTTTGTGTTTCTGTAAATTAATAACTTATTGTATTTATTTTCTTACTCAGGAACTTTCGATTTTTTTATCCTGATAGGTGGAGGGGTTTTATTGACTGTTAACGCAAACAAATCTAAAAAAATGACTTGCAAAAAAGTTTCTTTTTACACCATAATAGGACTTCTTTTTGCCGCCTCTATTATTTTTGTGAATCATAATCACTCATTTTATGATCGCCCAATCGCCGAAGTTATCAAAGCAGACCTAGAAGATACAGTTAACGTCGTTGACATGCATAATAATGAAGATCAGTTATTCACCCAAAACATCATAGCTCAATTAAAAAATGGAGAAGAAAAAGGAGAGCTTATCCATTTAACGAATCAATATTCATCGTCTGGCGCTTACGATCAGCAATACCACATTGGAAATGAATTATTTGTTTCGATTGGTAAGAAAGAAGAAACAGGTTTAACGGGAACGATAAAAGATGTAAAACGTGATAAATACATTTTAATGGTTACATGGATTTTTGTCTTTACTTTGTTGATTGTTGGAAAAAAGCAAGGGCTTTTTTCAATTATAAGTTTGGCAGTGAATGCCATCTTGTTATGGTATGCATTGGATATTTATGTGAATAATTCAAACATAAGTTTGTTATTAATCTGCGGTATAAGTGCCGTTTTATTTACAATCATTTCCTTGTTACTCGTTAACGGTTTCAATGAAAAAACATATGCAGCGATTGTTGTGACTCTACTAGGCACTTTTATTTCTCTATTCATTGCCTATGTTGTCCTGTGGTTAACTTCTGAAAGGGGCCTTCGATATGAAGAAATGCAATTCCTGACGCGTCCTTATCGAATGGTGTTTATGGCGGGGTTATTCATCGGATCTTTGGGGGCCGTAATGGATGTTGCCATTACAATGTCTTCGTCAATTTTCGAGTTGTATGAAAAAAATAACGACATCACCGAAAAAGCGCTTAAAACATCGGGATTAGATATTGGAAAAGATATTATGGGGACGATGACAAATATTTTGTTTTTTGCTTATATAAGTGGTTCCATGCCAGTGCTTATTTTGTATTTGAAAAATGCGGTTCCATTGTCGTATTCCCTGTCCATGAACCTTTCATTGGAATTGGCCCGCGCCTTAGCGGGTGGTATTGGCATCGTGATAGCGATTCCAATCGGTTTGTATACGTCAATTTTTTTCGTTAATCGAAAGAGGGCAAAATTATGAATGTATTAGTATGGCTGGCAGCTATTTTATTTATATTGATGATCCTTATCGGTGGAAAAAAAGGCGCACGATCTTTTATTTCTTTGTTCCTAAATTTTGGCGTGATCTTTCTTACGATATTTTTTATGATGGATCCAAATGTGAATCCGATTATCTTGACATTAATTGCATGCACGGTAATTAGTTGTATAAATTTATTTTATATTAATGGAGTGAATAGCAAAACAAAAACCGCATTCTTGTCTTCGATGATTACGATTGTGATTTTAATTCTCTTCATTACGATTGTGACAGACAAGGCGATGATTCAAGGATTTGGTGAAGAAGAAATAGACGAACTTAGCATTTTTTCTCTTTACGTGGGCATGGATTTTGTTAAAATTAGTGCTTCGATGATTATTATGAGTACAATAGGGGCTATTACGGATGTAGCTATTTCCATTACATCTCCTATGCGTGAAATATTTAATCATAATCCATTAATTAGCCGGAAAGATTTATTCGCATCTGGCTTAAATATAGGGAAGGATATTTTAGGCTCAAATACGAATACATTATTTTTTGCCTTCATTGGTGGCTATTTGGCATTGCTTTTATGGTTTAAAGACTTATCTTATACTGTTGGAGAAATCGTAAATTCAAAAGTATTTAGTGCTGAGGTGGTTATTATACTTTGTGCAGGAGTTGGAATAGCGATTGTTATTCCAATTGCTTCTTGGATTAATGCCTATTTTTTAGTTAGAGAAGATTAGTGTCGCGTACGTGTGCAAGAAACAATCACGATTGTTTCTTGCACACGTACCATTATTTAATTACTTATCTTCATCAGCCATTGACGTGAGGCGACTATCCAAATAACGATATAAAGTCGACTTACTAATTCCAGTAGCTGCTTTAATGTCGTATAACGTATATTTCTTGCTTTCATACATGGCGAAGGCGCGCTGTAAATTTTCGTCCGATTTTCTAGGACGGCCAATTGATTTCCCACGTCTTTTCGCATCTTGTAGTGTAAATGTAGAAGAATGGCTTAAAAAGGTTGATTGCAACTTTGCGAAAAAAGTAGCCCCTTGAAGCAGTGAACCTTCTTGGATTGTTTGATTGGTTAGTTGTTCATCGATGAAATGGATGATGATTTGATCGCGTTCTGCTAGTCGTAAAATATCTAAAAGCTGGTGTAGTGAATCAGCTAATACTTCGATGTTTTGAACGTATAGTTTATCGCCTTGTTGAATTTTCATGAAAAGATGTTCCTGTTCTCCGCGTTTTTTAGCCAACCCATGTGTTTCTTTAAATAGCTGATCTATTTTGATGTTTGTTAATTGTTTTGTACATTGCTGATCTTGGACAGTCGGTCGGATGTATCCGTATTTCATTTTTTTTGCTCCTGACGTCCCAAAAGGGTTAACTTATGGGAATTAAAATGATATGCTATTAAGATTATAACATTGGTATAAGCTTTGTTGATTGTTTAGGTTTAATGGAAGGGGAACAGTATGCATACTTTAAAACAACAGTGGTTTGGGAATGTGCGTGCCGATATTTTAGCGGGTATCGTTGTCGGGCTTGCGCTCATTCCTGAAGCACTGGCTTTTGCGTTCATTGTGGGTGTAGATCCACGTGTCGCGCTATATGCTTCATTTACAATTGCGGTCATTATTTCGTTTGTCGGTGGCCGTCCTGCGCTAATTTCGGCAGCAACGGGTGCGATGGCATTAGTGCTCGTCAAATTAATGGCAGATCATGGCTTACAATATTTACTTGCAGCGACTATTTTAACGGGAGTTATTCAATTTATACTTGGTATTTTTGGTGTAGCGAACTTGATGCGCTTTATTCCAAACTCCGTCATGCTAGGGTTTGTGAATGCACTTGGCATTATGATTTTTATCACGCAATTGCCTTATTTAATTGGAGGAGGCATTATGACATATGTCTTTGCGGCCATTACGTTAATTTTAGTGTACACGATTCCACGATTTTTTACGCTGATTCCTGCACCGCTCATTGCCATTGTTGTAATGACGGGCATCGCACTCATAAGTGGCGTGAAGCTACAGTCGATAGGTGATCTTGGAACGATGCCAAATTCGTTACCAATCTTTTTCTTACCAGATATTCCACTTAATTTTGAAACGTTAAAAATTATTTTACCGTATTCATTGGCGCTATCGGTTGTAGGTTTATTGGAATCACTACTGACATCGCAAGTGTTGGATGATATGACAAATACACCGAGTAATAAAAATAAAGAAGCGCGTGGACAAGGGATTGCCAACTTCGTCAATGGTTTTTTTGGCGGGATGGCAGGTTGTGCATTGATTGGACAATCGGTTATCAATATTAAATCAGGAGGACGTGGACGTTTATCGACATTAACGTCTGGTGTATTTCTTATGTTTTTAATTATCGTTTTAGGCGATGTTGTCATTAATATTCCGATGCCTGTTCTAGTTGGTGTGATGATTATGGTAAGTGCGACAACATTCAATTGGGGTTCGTTTAAGTTTATGAAACAAGCGCCTAAGTCAGAAACACTCGTCATGCTTCTCACCGTTGTCATTATTTTATATACACATAATTTAGCAATCGGTGTTGTCGTTGGGGTTATTTTAAGTGCGCTTTTCTTTGTTTCAAAAATTTCGCGTGTGACAGTAACGCATGACAAAACGGGGTATAGAGTAAAAGGTCCATTATTTTTTGCATCTACGACTAAATTTATTCAATCGTTTGATAATGTTGTGGAAAGCGAAATCATCATTAACTTTGAAGATAGTCAGCTCTGGGATGAGTCCGCAGTAGGAGCTATTTTAAAAGTGAAACAGCAGCTTAAGCAAAAAGGTGTGGTTGTGCATATTCAAGGGTTAAATTCTTCAAGTGAACAATTGTACCAACAATTCACATAGGGAGGAATCTGAATGAAGATTGCTGTAGCAGTAGATGGATCAGACAATGCATTTCGTGCCGCAAAACATGCAATTTTACTTGCCCAATATTTACCCGATGCGCAATTAGAAATTATTTATGTGGCGGATTATAATAAAGCAAAAGATGAACGCCTGTTATCGCAAAGTCCAGAGAGTTTAGCGTTAAAACGAGAACAAAAGGTACGTCCTGTTTTAGAACTCGCGCAATCCGCTGGAGTAGAAACAAAGATTACAATGTTAAAAGGAAATCCAAGTCAGGAAATAATAAAGTACGTAAAAGAACACTCGATTGATCAACTAGTAATCGGAAGTCGCGGCTTAAATACGTTTCAAGAAATGGTACTAGGAAGCGTAAGCCATAAGGTAATGAAGCATGCGAATTGTCCAGTTACAATTGTTAAATAGATAGATTTAAATAGTCGAGGTTGAGTTGGGGTTTTCTGAGAGTACTATAAAGAGTTCATTTTGAACAAGCCTTATTCCTCCACAAAAAAAGCCCGAATTTCCCAGTATTTAGTTTAACGGAAATTCGGGCTTTTCATATATTCAGTAACTCTTCTTTATTTAGTTGATTTGGTTTTTGTTTTTTAATAAGAATTACAAAGCCAAAAAGAACGCGAAAGTGTATGTATTGAAAAATTGATAGACTATGCCTCCACCAAGAGTAGCTGCTTTTTGAGATGGCTATTTTTTCCTAATTATGTATATAGACTATATACATCGCTTATAGAGTTTGCGATAGTCGAAACTTTTCTGCGCCCAATCCGTATGTATAGAAAGGGGTGAGCGGAATGAAGAAAACGACGATCCTATTTCTTTTTCTATTTGCAGTTCTATTTCCGATATCGGCATTCGCTGTTGATTTCGAAATATCGGAAGTGACGATTGATGCCAAGTTGCAGCCGAATGGAGATGCAAATGTTATTGAAAAGCATACATATGTGTTTGATAGTAAATTCAAGGGGGTTACGCGAGAACTTATCGCAAAAGAGGGGGCGGCTATTGCTAACTTCAAAGCTTATGAAAATGGAAAGGCTCTTAAAGTTGAACATAAAAAAGGCGAATATAAAATTTTTAGATCAGGTAAGAAAGAAACGATTGAAGTTGAAATGCATTATCGCATCGTAAATGGAGTAGAGAAATATGAGGATGGTGCACAGTTTTACTGGCCATTTTTTGATAAACGAAATGAAACCGACTACAGGAGTATGCAAATTGAAGTGCATCCTCCATCAGAGGCGAAAGATGTGCTCTTTCTTGGCTATGATACTGCCTATAAAAAAGGAATGATTGCTTCGGAAGGTACGGTAGCTTTTGTGATGGGAAAAGTTCCGTCGGGTAAAAATGGGGATGTACGTGTTGTCTATGAACCGGAATTATTTCCGGATGTTACAGCGCGAAAAGGAACGATTCAAGACGAACTTATTGCCGAGGAAACCAGGTTGGCTGATAAAGAGGCCGCCTATATCGTCGGTCGTGTTAACGTGGCGAACTACGGATTGTGGACTATGACGGGATTTGGAGTGTTTCTTTTTAGTTTAATCGGATGGACAACGGCTTCGTCTCGTCGTAAAAAACGAGAAGCAAAAGAGCTAGTAGAAGCAAATGGATTTTCTGTCCCGGCGGAAAAACTAAGCATACCAGCAACGATTCACTACACGACTAGTGAAGGTTTCAGCACAGAGGCAACATCGGCTGCGTTACTCGATCTCATTCGAAAAGGACATGTAGAGCAGGTTTCAGATGAACAATTTGAACTTGTGAATCGGGAAGTTGCATATTCGCATGAAAAAGAATTAATAGAGTTGCTGTTCGATAAAATTGGTAACGGGAAAAAATTTAAGCTTACAAATTTGGAGGTCTATACAAAGAATGAGAATAATCATGTTTCGTATAATGCGGCGCTTTTAAAATGGCGTGGCGGTATTGTAGAAGAAGTAAAGTCGAAAGGTTTATATGAAAGACAAGTTGGGCTTCGGTGGGCAGTCGCTTTGATAAGCGTGGCGATGATTGTTGTCGCGGTACAATTTGCTCATTATGAACTTTTTCCGTATATGGCGTTGACTATTATTTTAGTAATAGGTGGATTATTGTTCGCAACATTTTACAAATCTAGAAATCAGGAAGGTCATCTCTTATTTCAAGAGTGGCGGCGGTTTAAGGAAGAGTTTAAAGAACTCGACTTAGATGAATGGAAACGTCTATCGACGGATGATAAATTTCGTGCATACACCTATTCAATTGGTTGTGGGGATAAAAGTTTCGGGAAGCATTTCACGAAATCTTCAGAAGTTGAAAAACACATGACTAACGACAGTTCGGGTTTTTTCTATTACAATCCAGTCACGATGAACACTTCGTTTACAAGCGCAAATACGGAAACGAGTGGATCTTCAAGCACCTATTCAGGCGGAACAGGTGGCGGCGGTGGTGGATCTGGGGCGTTTTGATTATGACTTAATGAATTGGAAGTCAAGGAAACCCAAGTGAGTTTTAAAGAAAATGTTAAAGTTTATTGAAGTAACGGATGTAAGAATTAAAGATAGTTGAGGTGGTTATATGAAATTTCATATATTAGGTGAAAAAGATGAAAAAGTAGAGATAGAGATTTTATCGAGGAGTTATCCTAATAGTTCTGATTATTGGGATGTTAATTGGATTGATTCAAAAATAAAAGCTGAAATCCCAGGTTATCTTGTTCATTTTAAAGCGGATTTAAGAACAGATGAGTTAAGGGACTTTGTTAATGAACTAAAGTTAATGAATAGACAGTTAAAGGGAAGAGCAGAACTAAATAATTTAGAAGGCTATATATATTTTGGTTGTGACATGAACAATGTAGGCCAAATAACATGGGCAGGAGAGGCATGTTATCCTGCTGGCTATGGGGCAGTTCTTAACTTTGAATTTAAATCTAATCAGTCATATTTAGATAGTCTAATTAAAGAATTAGATGCTATATTAGCTGTTTTTCCTGTAATCGGGAAGCCGTAGTTAGTGAACTAACGTGTGCTTTAGCAGAATAGGACTGTCGGGAGACAGGCTTTACTGATCTTTAACTAAAGGTGCAGAATAGCGTAATAAGGTCTTATACTTTTTCGGTATACATTCAACTCAAAAAATTATAAAACGTTATAGGATTAATAATTTTTTGTGCTGATTATATAAAATAGAACATCTGAAAAGGAGTGGGAGAAATATTGAAAACACGAGTAACGGAGATTTTAGGAATTAAATATCCAATTGTACAAGGGGGACTTGCTTATCTTGCTTATGCTGAACTGGCTGCTGCGGTCTCGAATGCAGGGGGACTTGGACAAATTACTGCGGCAACGCTTGGTTCACCTGAAAAACTTCGAGAGGAAATTCGTAAAGTACGCACACTTACAGATAAGCCATTCGCCGTAAACTTCGCTATTGCAAGACATGACGGGCATTATAAAGAATTACTTGAAGTTGCCATTGAGGAAAAAGTACCGGCAATTTCAATTACTGGCGCTAATCCACAACCAGTCTTCAAACGAATTGAAGAAGAAAATATTAAAACGCTTGTTCTTGTATCTGGAGTTAGACAAGCGCAAAAAGCGGAAGAACTCGGTGCTGACATGGTAATGGTAGTTGGTCAAGAAGGAGGAGGACATTTAGGACGTGAGGATATTGGCACAATAGTTCTTACTCCTCGTGTGGTAGATTCCGTATCAATCCCAGTATTAGCAAGTGGTGGCATTGGAGATGGACGAGGTTTATTAGCAGCTTTAGCTTTAGGGGCAGAAGGAATAGAAATGGGTACTCGCTTTATTGCTACCCAAGAGTGCGTTCATGCAAATGAGAAATACAAGCAGGCAATCCTTGATGCAAAAGAGACCGATACAGTAATTATTAAGAGAACATTAGGCTCGCCGGGCCGAGTGTTGAAATCTGAATTTACTCTGAACATTATCGAACGTGAAAAGGAAGGCGCAACATATGAAGACTTACAAGATATAATTAGTGGAAAAGCTAATTGTAGGTATATCTATGACGGAAATGAAACAGACGGTTTCGGATGGGTTGGACAGGTAATCGGTCTTATCAACGATATTCCAACGGTTCAGGAGTTATTTGATGAGATGATGTTTACAGCAGAACAAGGATTGAGTCGTATAGATAATATTATTGGAGAACGAACTCATAGATAGTTTTCAACTTTATTTATTACTATTATCTGTTACTGGTTGCTTCGGCAACCTTTTTTGCAATGAAAGTTAAGATTGTGAAATAATGTACTTAAACTAACGGGTGCTTTACTGGTACAACAGTAATGCTTTTCTTATGGCGCTAACGTAGAAGTTATATAAAATAATTACAGGGGGTAAATTAGATGATACAAGTAATTATAGGGGCTACTTTTCTCCTTATGTCGGCTATTTTGTATGGTGCGAATGTTATTTCAGTTTCGATTGTCGGTGAGCAATCAGAAGTTGGTTATTTGCCAATAATCATCAGTGTTATTACAGGTTTCATGGGTCTTATGTTGTTGTTAATGAAGGAAAGAGATCTAAACGACGGTACCAAAGAACTCGAAAAAATTGTTCGCGATAGTGGCTTAGACAATTAGATTTTTTTAGGGCTAAGAATAATAATGTTGAAGGGAGGAATTAAATTGGAATATGTTTTAGATCACGTTGGAATTGCCGTTAGAAGTATTGATGATGCTCTTCCCTTTTATCTTACTGTATTGAATGGATTATTGGAGGACCGTTATACAAGTGATACACCTGGTGTTGAAGTGCACGTTGCTGTTGTTAGAACTAATGATAAAGTAATTGAATTACTAGCACCAACCAACAAGAACTCTCCAATGGCCCGGTTTATAAAGCAACGAGGAAAAGGGGTGCATCATATTGCATATCGAGTTGACGATTTGGACAAAGCAATACTCGAGGCGAGTAAAAAAGGAGTTCGTTTTCTAGAGGACACACTGCGCACTAACGCTCGTGGAAGAAGGCTCATTTACATTAATCCTGCATCAACTGATGGAACTTTAATCGAGCTTTGTAGCTATTCGAGTAATTAAAAAACCTATTAAAATAAAAAGATAGGGCTGGCAAAATGACGCAGGAAACTTTTAACGGTAACTTGAATAGATTATAAAAGAGCTGGTGCCAGTCAGCGAAGCAGCCATTCCGATTATTCATCATTAACATAAGAAACCACGTATTTTGCTCAAGATTTTGCAAAATACGTGGTTTTTATTATTCTTCAAAATAAAACTCGAAAAACAATCCCTAATGTGTACAACTTGAATGTTGGCGAGGTTTTTTCACGTGTTAACTGTTTCATTAGGATAAATTGAACTATGAATTATCTAGCGCAAGTCATTTAATTTCTCTTCCCATTAGCATACTGGGATCGAATAAGGAATAGGATTGTTATGGGAAAGTAAAAGGTTGATTGACGGAAATAGATTCACTATCTGTATAAGAAAGGACAAACCAAAAGGGTTCTATTCGATAGCATGATTGTCTACTAATTTCACATTGGTTGGAAGGGGAATCGAATGTCAGAATATCATCAGCAATTATCCGTTGAAGTTATGGAGAAGCTGGACGTTACCGACCAAGGATTAAGTGATTATGACGTCCAAAAGAGACAAGAAGTATACGGTACTAATGAATTGACGGAAGGAAAAAGGACAAGTACATTCGCCGTTTTCCTTGGGCAGTTTAAAGATTTATTAGTCATTATTTTACTAATAGCTGCTTTCATTTCATTTCTATTAGGTGAGGTAGAGAGTACGATTGTGATACTGTTTGTCGTTCTGTTAAACGCCATTCTTGGTACCGTGCAACATGTGAAGGCGGAACAGTCTTTGGATAGTCTGAAGACGTTGACTTCGCCAGTTGCAAAAGTAATGCGAAATAATGAACTAGTAGAAATTCCTTCAGAAGAGCTAGTTGTTGGAGATCTTCTCTATTTGGAGGCTGGTGACTATATTAGTGCTGATGGCAGACTAGTAGAAAGCTATAATTTGCATGTTAATGAAAGTTCACTGACAGGTGAATCATTGACTGTAGCAAAAAGTATCGTGCCCATCGAAGAAGATCACGTTTCTATTGGGGATAAAAAGAATATGGTATTCACTGGAAGCTTTGTGACCAATGGACGTGGGACTGTCGTTGTTACAGCGATTGGCATGGAAACAGAAATCGGAAAAATCGCCAATTTACTAGATACCGCAAAAGAGAAGAAAACACCTCTTCAAGTAAGTTTAGATCATTTTGGAGAGAAATTAGCTTTGGGGATTACGATGATTTGTGTAGCTATTTTTACGATTGATTTGTTTAGGGGACGTGAGTTAGTTGAATCGTTCATGTTTGCCGTTTCGCTTGCAGTTGCAGCTATTCCAGAAGCGTTAAGTTCGATTGTTACCATCGTGCTTGCTTTTGGGACACAAAAAATGGTGAAGGAAAATGCTGTGATTCGAAAGCTTTATGCTGTCGAAAGTTTGGGCAGTGTTTCTGTTATTTGTTCAGATAAAACGGGTACATTAACCGAAAATAAAATGACCGTGCAGCAAGTATATGTTGATCAAAAGGTCATTCCACATGATGAACTACAGGTAAAACATGCAATCGAGAAAAATCTTATTATAAAGGGACTATTATGCAATAACGCCGTGGAAAGGGATCGAAACGAAATTGGTGACCCTACTGAAATTGCACTCGTAAAATTAGGGAAGCAGTACAATTTTGACGAATTAATCGTAAGGAACCATTATCCAAGAGTAGCGGAAATTCCTTTTGATTCAAACAGAAAGCTTATGACTACAGTGCATCAGGTCGATCAGCAAACAGTTTTGATTACTAAGGGAGCAGTAGATGTTCTATTACCTAAGCTTGTGAAAATTGAAACGTCTACAGGCATACATGCGATTACGGAAGCACATCGTAAAAAAATTGAAGACGTGAATCGTGATTTTTCGATGAATGGATTAAGAGTATTAGCGCTTGCTTACAAAGGGATACGGGCACATCACACAGTCGGTGCCTGGGGAGAAAGCGAGTTAATCTTTGTCGGATTACTGGCGATGATGGACCCTCCAAGAAAAGAGTCCAAAGCAGCGGTTGAAAGCTGTATAAAAGCGGGCATTAAACCGGTGATGATTACAGGTGACCATAAACTAACAGCCACTGCGATTGCCAAACAAATTGGCATATTAAAAGATTCATCCGAAGTGATTGAAGGAGCTGAAATTGAAAGATTAACGGATCAGCAACTACAAGAAAGGGTTCAAGATTTCTCTGTCTACGCCCGTGTAACACCTGAGCATAAAATACGGATTGTTAGAGCGTGGCAGGAAAAAGGACATGTTGTTGCAATGACGGGGGATGGTGTGAATGATGGCCCTGCCTTGAAACAAGCGGATATTGGTGTGGCGATGGGGATGACCGGCACCGAGGTAGCGAAAGATGCATCATCTATGATCTTAACGGATGATAATTTTTCAACGATTGTCAAAGCGATTTCGAATGGAAGAAGCATCTATACGAATATTAAAAACGCCATTCTCTTCTTATTATCAGGCAATGCAGGTGCGATATTCGTTGTGTTATATGCAACCGTACTTGGTTTACCAGTTCCATTTGCACCCGTGCATCTATTATTTATTAACTTACTGACCGACAGTTTGCCGGCCATTGCAATTGGTTTAGAGCCGCATAATCAAAAAACGATGAAGGACAAGCCGAGGGATATTCACACGCCATTATTAAATAAATCAGTTACGACCCAAGTGGTGCTTGAAGGAGCATTAATCGCGATCTCAACGATTATTGCTTTTCGAATCGGCTTATCAACGGGAGATACGCTAACAGCTAGCACAATGGCATTTGCAACCTTATGTTTGTCCAGATTAGTACATGGCTTCAACTCGAGATCTAAAGAATCGATCTTTACAATCGGTCTGTTTTCGAATATGTATACGTGGCTCGCATTTTTGATTGGTTTTTTCTGTTTAAATGTCGTATTATTTCATCCATCGCTGACGAGTATGTTTAAAGTCGCAACATTAAGTGGAAGACAATTAGGTTTTATTTATTGCTTATCCGTTATACCGTTTTTAGTGAATCAGTGGTATAAGGTGTTGTTTGTGAGACGTAAATGATGCTAGTGGGGGAGATATTGTGAATTTGCTGGATCATGTAGCTTCACATTGGATTGCTTTGTCTGCCAATCCTAATTTCACAAACTATCTTTGAACTTGTGCTTCCATTTACTCGGCCCTTATTCTGTACAATGCCATGTTCCACTAAAAGGGCGTCAATCCTTGTTGGATTAACGCCCTTGATAATTGAAGAGTGTTTCGTGGCTAATTCAATCTGAAATTCATTAAAACTATAAGCACCAAGCAAGAGCCATTTCTTTTTTAGAGCGAATGAATCTGAAGCGTTGAACTATTAAGCAACAGTTAGATCAACCAAAGTTTCAACCCATTCATAACTTCCTTCTATGACGCATAATTATTGATGTGTCAACACATCTTCTATTAAAAAGGCCATATACAAATTGGTTTTTGTAAAAGGATTGCTGGCGTCCATATCTAATAGCAGTTCTACTTTTTTGAGTTTATATAGGACAGTGTTGCGATGAATGAATAGACGTTTACTAATTTTACTCGTACTGCCGTTTTCTTCAAGGAAAATACGTAAAAATGACACGTAATCGGTGTTGTGCAAATCATCATATCGATAAAGCTGTCCAAGTATATCCTGACTAAAGGATTCAATTAATGTCCGATTTTGCACACCCATAATAATTTTATAGGCACCAATTTCTTTATATTTGTATAAGAAGCGGTTGTTGTGCAGCTGTGCTAATTGAATGACAGTGAGTGATTCCTCATAGCTTTTATGGATGTTTTCGTAGTCTTCATAAAAGTTTCCTTTGCCGATGATGACTTTTAAGCTGCCGTTTTTCTGGGTGATTTTGTCGTAGATGTCTTCAACTGTTTTTGAGAAAGGGCTATTGGATGTAGTAATTTGTGTTCGGTTGATAAGAAAGATGAGGTGGTTTTTGTGCTTGAGTCTTAAAAAGCGTTTATATCTATTTTGGAATGCGAACTGAATGAGGACCTCGTAACGATCAATGCTGCTACGTGCATCTGTTGTTGTACAAGTGATGATGGCCAATTCTGCGCCTTGTGGAAATCCAAATTGCGTTAAATTTTGCCTTGTGGAATCGGCGTGCTGTTTGTAGTGAAACAGTAAGTTGTAAAGGACTTGGTCTTCGGTAGATTGTTCTTGCTCGTGAGTGGTGATAAATTGAAATGTCGTTTTTAAAAGATCGGCTACACGGCGGTCCCAAGGCATTTGAAAAATGGGCAATTCATGCTCATTGGCAAACGAGATGACCGATTTAGGAATGTCAGGAATGTAAGGTCCCGTATTCACGATAAAACCAGCTATTTTTTTAGTGTAAGCCAGTTTAACGAGTTGTTCTAAGGATGTATTTTGGTGTGGAAAGTTAATGCCAGTTGTCACAACTAATTCATTTGGTCGGCAAAACATGGTTAAATCAATGCTTTCTAATACATTAATACCTGTAACTCTTCGATACATACCGCCTTGTCCAGCTACTAATGTCAGCATTGGGAATAGAGCCCCCTCTACGATTTTGCCAATAGTCCCCATAACAGCACCCCCTTATTATACAAATAACGTACCATAAATATTGTGCACTTGCACATGCTTTTTTGGTTTTATATCCATATCTTTCAAATACTTTCTATTTTATAATTTTCATAAACAAGAATTTATAATAACTATTAATTCAGAATACTCACATGTGGTAATTTTTTAATAACTATGAAGGAGAGGACTTGCATATGTATAAATGTAATAATAGTCGATTGCAGGGGTTAATTAAACAATTTAGTCAATTTGGTGCAACTGCCAATGGGGGCGTAACCCGTTTGTCCCTGTCAAAAGAGGATGTATTAGCGAGAGACTATTTTTGTGAAATATGCAAAGAGTTAGGCATGGACATTCAAGTAGATGATATGGCAAATATTTATGCGACTCTACCAGGAAAAAAAGATTGCCCACCAATCGTAATGGGATCACATTTAGATTCGGTTGAAAGAGGTGGCAGGTTTGATGGTGTCTTAGGTATTTTAACAGCAATAGAGGCGATACGAACGTTAAAGGAAAACGACATTGAGCTCGAGATCCCATTAATGCTTGTGAATTTTACGAATGAAGAAGGTGCGCGCTTCGATCCGGCGATGATGAGTTCCGGTGTCATTGCTTCGAAATTCAGTAAAGAAAAAATGCTACAGTCTTTCGATAAAAATGGTATTACTTTTCAAGAAGCATTACAGGCGAGTGGCTATGAGGGCGAGCAAGGAAATCGTTTAACAGAAGCCCTTGCTTATATTGAGCTGCATATTGAACAAGGACCGGTATTAGCAGCAAAGCAACGTGAGATTGGTGTGGTCGAAGGCGTTTTAGGCATGGTGTGTTATGAAATTACCGTGACAGGTGAATCAAATCACGCTGGCACAACGCCGATGTCGATGCGTAAAGATCCGATGATTGTGGCGTCTCGTATAATTTCATCTTTGCATGAGCAGTTGGGCAAAATCGACGAAGAGCTTGTGTTCACATTTGGGCGTATGCACGTGGCACCTAATATTCATACAGTTATTCCGAACGAAGTAGTGTTTACCATGGATTCGCGTCATCAAAATCCAGAGGTGATGCGCAAAGTGGAGAAGCTATTGACAGGCTTAGCTTCAGAGGAAAACGGTTGCCACATTCGCCCGGTCAAGCTATGGGGGCGGGAGACGGTATTTTTTGATGCAGCTATTTGCGATGAAGTGGAAAAATCATGTCATGACTTTGGTTATTCCTTCCATCGAATGTTCAGCGGGGCGGGGCACGATGCACAGTATATCGCGAGCATCATCCCCTCGGCAATGATTTTTGTTCCAAGTATCAAGGGGAAAAGTCATTGCGAGGAGGAAGAAACGACATTTGAAGACTGTGCAAAGGGGGCAGACGTGTTACTGGAAACCGTGTTGACACTACAAACGAAGTTCAGCATGGGCGAAAAATACACACTAAACTCATGATGAGTGCAGGCTAAAATACTATAATTCGCTAGCACATTGGTTCATCACTAAAAGTTAGAGATGACGTTTGGGCGACTCCTGGGGATTAGCATCCTAGATGAGACCTTGGGGCGAGCGTGGGAGGAACAAAGGCTAAAAGCGTCACCTCCTGTGACAACGCCTTTGTGACCAACAGGGAAAGATGTAGTTCAATCTTTCCTCGTTGGCCCGAAGCTGGCTCATCGGACGCCCTCCGGAAAGCGCCCAGCCGGAACGGAAATTAACCCCCGTCATGGTGATGAGCCATCATATTAACAGATGTTGATAAGCTTTACATTCATTAATCGAAGGGTGAGGGTAGTGTGAAAAAAGTGATTACAGGTGGACTCATTGCGACAGCTTCAGATATGTATGAGGCAGATATTTTAATAGAGAACGGAAAAATCGTGCAAATCGGCAAAAATTTATCCGCTGACGGAGCGGAAATTGTAGATGCAACGGGTAAATACGTGATGCCTGGGGGAATTGATCCGCATACGCATTTGGACATGCCGTTCAACAACACGGTGACAGACGATGATTGGAAGTCGGGTACAATTGCGGCTGCCTTCGGTGGGACGACGACCATTTTAGATTTTTGCCTATCTGCGGGTGAAGAAAAACTTGCGACGGCTGTGGAAAAATGGCATGTAAAAGCAAAGGGCAAATCAGCCATTGACTACGGTTTCCATTTAATGATTGGTGATTTAACGCCCGAAACAGAGGCCGAGTTACCGTTGTTACTAGAGCAGGAAGGGATTACGTCTATCAAGGTGTTCATGGCATACGCGAAAGAATTCCAGGCGACAGACCGTACGCTGTTTAAAGCCTTTAAAATCGCAAAAGATATAGGCGCTGTTGTAATGGTGCACTGTGAAAATGGCTCAGTTATCGACGAATTAGTAGAGGAGGCGAAGCAAGCTGGTCAGACGGCGCCAATTTATCACGCACTGACGCGTCCCGCAGAATTAGAAGGTGAGGCGACGAAACGGGCCATTGAACTAGCGCATATTGCAGGAGCCAAGCTTTATGTTGTGCATGTTACGTGTAAAGAGGCACTAGATGAAATTATCGCAGCGCGTGAAAAGGGCTATGACGTGTATGGAGAAACATGTCCACCTTATTTAACGCTCGATCAGTCAGCGTTAGCACAGTCAGGCTTCGAGGGGGCGAAGTATGTTTGGTCACCGCCACTTCGCCCGAAATATCATCAAGAGCATTTGTGGAATGCGTTAAAAGCCAAGCAACTGCAAACAATTGGCTCGGACCAATGTTCATTTAGCTTTAATGGGAAAAAGCAATTAGGGTTAAATGACTTTTCTAAAATTCCAAATGGTGGACCGTTTATCGAAGATCGTTTCAGCATTTTATTTTCTGAAGGTGTGGCGAAAGGGAGAATTTCCATCTATGACTTCGTCGATATGATTTCGACAAATGCCGCAAAAATTTTTGGCTTATATCCACAAAAAGGAACGATTGCTATTGGTTCTGATGCGGATATCGTAATTTTTGATCCTACGGTGAAGCGTGAAATTTCAGCGAACACCCACCATATGAATGTCGATTACAACCCTTATGAGGGCTGGGTAGTGACAGGAGAGCCTATCAGTGTACTTGTGCGTGGTGAATACGTCATTAAAAACAAACAATTTGTAGGAGTATTAGGCAGTGGCCAATATATCAAGCGTGCACCGCAGCCGACGACTGCACAAACGATCACCGTGTAAACATCAATCCATGAGGGGGAATGTTTCAATGAGTTCGCAACTCGAACGTAATTTTGTGGAAATGACTAGCAGAATGACAAAAAATGAAGCAATAGAAGAAGCTAATCGCTGCCTGTACTGCTATGACGCACCTTGCATTACAGCGTGTCCAACGAGTATTCAAGTTCCGAATTTCATCAAAAAAATTGCTTCCAGTAATATGAAGGGTTCGGCCACGACGATTATGGAGGCCAATCCGATTGGTGCAAGCTGTGCGCGAGTATGTCCGACTGAGGTTTTATGTGAAGGGGCATGTGTGTTAAATTCATCGACAAAGCCTATTAAAATAGGACAATTGCAACGTTATGCAACAGATTGGGCGATGGAATCAGACGTCGAGCTATTTAAAAAAGGTGAAGCAAATGGACACAAGGTAGCGATTGTTGGCGCTGGTCCAGCTGGTTTATCGGCAGCACGTGAGCTTAGTCGATTCGGCTATAGTGTCACAATTTTTGAAGCAGAAGCAAAGGCAGGTGGCTTGGGCAACTACGGCATCGTGTCATTCCGATTACCGAATGATGTAGTAGATTGGGAAGTGGCACAGATTGTAAAGCTTGGTGTGGACATTAAAACAAACACAAGAGTAGGCGTAGATATTTCTGCCGAGGAAATTTTAGAGCAATATAACAGCGTTATAATAGCGGTTGGTATGGGGGCCGTGCCTAATCTTGGCATTAAAGGTGAGGAATTAGCTGGCGTTCATGATGCCATTGAGTTTGTAAAGCACACGAAAATGGGTGCACTGACAGAAGACTTAATCGGTAAACGTGTTGCGGTCATCGGTGCCGGTAACACAGCCATCGATGGTGCAACCTGTGCTGTGCGGCTAGGTGCGGAGCAAGTAGACATTCTTTATAGAAGAACGGAAAAACAGATGACTGCCTACCAATATGAATACGAATTTGCCAAACAGGATGGCGTTGGATTCAAGTGGCTGACAGCGCCGAAACAAATTATTGGTGATGAGGCAGGGAAAGTAGTGGGACTTGAATGTGTCAAGATGAAGCTTGGAGACGCGGGAGCAGACGGTAGGCAACGACCTGAAGTAATCAAGGGATCTGAGTTTATTATCGAGGTGGACGCAGTCATTAAAGCAATTGGACAAACACGCTTTGTCTCGCTTATTGAAGCGTTTGGATTACAGCATACGAACGGAGTAGTAGACATTGACGAAACGACTATGCAAACATCGAATGACAAAGTGTTTGCTTGTGGAGATGTCGTGTTCGGCAATGGCCAAGGGGAAGCAATGGTGGTAACAGCTGCACAGCAAGGTAAAGATGCTGCTTACATCATTCATGAGCGTTTAAGAAAACCGAGCGAGATCGCATAGGGGGGATGTAGCATGGCAGACTTAAAAATTGACTTAGCGGGGATTAAATCACCGAATCCATTTTGGTTAGCATCGGCACCACCGACTAATTCGGGCTATCAAGTGCAACGTGCATTTGAAGCGGGCTGGGGCGGCGCAGTTTGGAAAACATTGGGCGAACCAATTTTAAATGTTTCATCGCGCTTTGCGGCTGTCGGCTTTAACGGACAGAGAGTAGCGGGCTTTAATAATATTGAGCTCATTACGGATCGTCCGTTAGAGGTTAATTTACAGGAAATTCTTGAAACGAAAAAAAGGTTTCCTAATCATGCCATTATTGCTTCATTAATGGTAGAGCCACAGCAGGAAAAGTGGCATGAGATTGTCAAAAAAGTAGAAGCTGTGGGGGTTGATGGTCTTGAGCTTAATTTTGGTTGTCCACATGGGATGGCAGAACGAGGAATGGGGGCCGCCTCTGGTCAAGTCCCTGAATTGGTTGAAAAGCAAACGCACTGGGTGAAGGAAGTTGCACGTACACCTGTTATCGTCAAGCTAACGCCAAACATTACGGATATTACGATGACGGCAGAAGCGGCAGTGCGTGGCGGGGCAGATGCCGTTAGTATGATTAATACGATTAACAGCTTAGCGGGTGTCGATTTAGATTCATGGAATACGGTGCCGCATGTTGGTGGGAAGGGGGCACATGGCGGATATTCTGGGCCTGCTGTCAAGCCGATTGCACTAAATATGGTCGCAGAATGTGCGCGAAATCCTTTCGTCAATGTACCAATTTCAGGCATTGGTGGAATTTCAAATTGGCAGGATGCTGCGGAATTTATGCTGATGGGTGCAACAGGCGTACAAGTTTGTACAGCAGCGATGCACCACGGATTTAGTATTGTCGAAGATATGATTGATGGCCTTAATAATTATCTAGATGAAAAAGGCATAGCATCGGCGATGGATATAGTCGGTAAATCGGTTCAACGTTATTCTAACTGGGGTGACTTGGATTTAAACTATAATATTGTTGCCGAAATTAATAATGATATTTGTATTAATTGCAATAAATGCCATATTGCGTGTGAAGATACGGCACATCAATGTATTGACCTGTACACAGAGAGTGGTCGTCCGATGCTAAAGGTGCGTGAACAAGATTGTGTAGGCTGTAATTTATGTGCGATTGTGTGCCCAGTAGACGGTGCGATTTCGATGGTCGAAAGAAAGTCCACTATTGCGCCAATGACTTGGAACGAACGTCAATCACTTATTAGTAATTTTGCCCGATAAAAAAGAGGTCAATTGTTTGTTCGTTAACTGGAAATCTAATATAAGGGAGAGACATGTATGGAAAGTGGTGGAGATTATTTAAAATCACCGGATTTACTTCCAGTTACACATCAAAAAAGAAGTGTCGGGACATTTGGTTTTGCAGTGATTTGGATAGGAATGGCCATCGTTTTAGCCGCCTTTGCAATTGGAGGATCAGGTATTATTAGTTTGTCATTGCCGATGGTAATTTTAGCGACTTTGATAGGTTCCGTTTTAATCGGCATATTGATGACATTAATCGGTGATATTGGTATTGAACACGGCTTGTCATTCCCGGTTTATATGCGAGCCCCATTTGGCACAATTGGCACGCATATACCATCCCTTGTTCGTGGGGTGACAGCTGCTTGTTGGTTCGGGCTTAACACCTATTTTGGTGCAATGGCCATCAATGGGATTTTAAATTTATTATTCGACTTTAATAATTGGTTTTTATGCTTCCTTGTTTTTGCGGCATTACAGTTATTTAACACATCGCTAGGCATTAAATCCATTGAGCGCTTTGCGGATTTTGCTGCGCCAGTTATCATTTTAATATCGTGCTGGATGTACATTACGCTTGCCGATCAAGCAACGGCTTCAGGGAAAGATGTGTGGACTTGGATGGAATCACCGACGACAGGGATGGCAGCTTTTACAGCATTCATGGTTGTGATGATGGCCAACATGGGGTTCTGGGCAACGTTAGCAGCTGATATGCCAACACTATCACGTTTCTTTAAAGCGCCTAAAAATGAACGCAATTGGTTCAAACGCAATAAAACGCAGTTAGTTGGCTCTTTAATCGTCATGCCAATTACGAATACATTTATCGTAACGATTGGTGCAGTCGCTTATATGGCAGTCGCATCCGCTGATCCGATAAATGCCTTGCAGCAAAGTGCTAGTGGAATTGTGTTGGGAATTTTATTGCTAATGATTGTGTTAGCGCAATGGTCAACAAACACGTCCGCAAACGTTATTCCCGCGGCAACGATATTCTCAAACATTGGTGGACCAAAAGTGCCGTTCGGGGCAGCTGTAATAATCGCGGGGGTTATTGGGATTTTAGCACAGCCGTGGAGCCTATTTGGCGTCTTAGTCAATGCGCTATTAATCATTGGCGGTATTTTAACAGCAATTGTGGGGATATTATTCGCCGATTATTATTTAATCCGTAAACGTCGAGTGAACGTAAAAGATCTGTATGAGTTAGGCGGGCAATATAAGTATATGAATGGCTTTAATTTAGCGGGGTTAATCGCTTGGGTAATCGGTGGTGCCTTAGCAAATATGTTCCCAACGTATTCTGCATTAGTGGGCTTTTTCGTGGGGGCACTTGTGTACTATGTCTTGGCGAAATATTGGTGGTTCAAAAAGTACCCGCAAGCCGAACTAGACGATCCTAGTGACGCCAAGTATTTAGGTATTACAGTTGGTCACGATTGGGACGATATCGTCGTGCAAGAAATTGAAGCAGAAGGTGCTAAATAAGAAAAGCGGGGTGTGTGTATGTCGGATCATATACTAAGCATGGAAGAAATGAAACAAGTAGATGACTGTTTAGATAGGGGTTTTAAAGTCCATTGTGTGTATGAAAATTTAAGCGGGATGTTTGTCGAGTTTGAACGGCAGAAAGAAGAAGCTTGTTTGCAGATTTTGACCGCCGAAGCGCGTAAATATTTTGCAGCAAAGCTCCAAGAACAAACGCTGTTGCAAGAAGGTATGTCAATTTAATATGAAGTGGTGAAAAATCTATTCTAGTATGTACTAGAATAGATTTTTCACTGTGCTGTATTTACGAATCAAGATGCTCTTTTGGAGGAAGTTATTTCGTCCATTGAAGAAAACGGAATGCCTGCGATATCGGTCTCACCTTCTTCTGGAAAACTGCTAACGATGCAGATAGCTATTTCAGGGGCTAAAAATGTGCTTGAAATCGGTGCGCTTGGAGGCTATAGCGGAATTTGCCTAGCCAGAGGATTTGGCAGTATAGTGAATCAGGCGGTTAAATCAAAATGCTATACGGAAGTGATGAAGAAGTTCAATGAAATGGTGGCCAATTATGCTCAATTAGGGTCGCCTCTCATTCCAATCGGTGATGGGCTGATGATTTCAAAAGTAAGGAAATAAGCGTGGTTTACGAGCGAATGAGAACCTCGCGCTTTTTCATTAAAAAAGTCCAACGGAAGTATTCTATAATAAGGGGAGATGGATTTTAAGAAAGGGGAGATTTAACAATGACAACTTCAAAAAGAAGTTTACGGGTGTGTAGCAACGGACACGAATACTATAAAAGTAGTGATTGTCCAGTCTGTCCGACATGTGAGCAAGAACGTAAGCCGGACGAGGGATTTCTTTCAACGCTTTCAGCACCTGCAAGAAGAGCTTTGGAGCATCATCGCATCACAACGTTGCAACAACTATCAACGTTCACTGAAAAAGAGATTTTACAATTTCACGGCATAGGGCCGGCTTCATTACCGAAACTCAGAGCTTCTTTAAGGGGAAGTGGATTATCATTTAAACCTTAAAAGGGGGAGTTATCATTTCCCGAAGAGAAGAATCCAGTTTAGCGAACGTTATTTTGGTGTTTAGCATCCATTAAGTTAAAGTCACGGGGCGTAATTGATTGAGTTCAAATTACTGTTATCGGATAGTCCAGTGCCATTTAATGGCGTCTTTTTCAACACTTTTGACAAAATCCTTCTTTCCGTCGCCATATCCATCAATATCATGTGGATATTGATTTGCAAGTTTGCTCTTTAATTGCCCATACTGGCTGCAGACTTCAGGGTGTTCCCGAAGATAATCTCTAAATGCTAAGTGCCTTTCAATTTCTACGCGGAAAATGTGGATTGTACTTGGATTTTTTATGATGGCTAATGCAGCATCCATACATTCCTTAGACACAACAAGAAACTCCAGCCTATGCTAAGTTATGAATGTGGATGCCAGGTTCGTTAAGAAATAAAGTTAATCACGATTTATGAACACCAGTGCACTTCGAATAGGAAAGCCCTAGACCATTCATCCATGTATAGAAAGGGTATAATGAATTATTAGAAGCCGATACTAAGAGGGATTATCTTAAGAATAAGAATATCTAATTGATTTCATATAAATGAATGCGAAAAGAAGAAAGAGGCGAACGAATGATGAAGAGAAGTGAAGCAGTAGAGGCCGGATGGAACTTTGACAACAGTTATGCTCGTCTACCGGAAACCTTTTTCACTAAAGTGGATCCAAATCCTGTAAGTGAACCGAAATTAATCATATTCAATGATTCTTTAGCAACAGGGCTTGGTTTAAATACCGACGCATTAAAAAGTGGGGATGGCACTCTGGTATTTGCTGGTAACGAAGTTCCTGAAGGTGCCTTACCACTTGCACAAGCTTATGCAGGGCATCAGTTTGGGCATTTTGCGATGTTAGGGGACGGCCGGGCAATGCTCATTGGCGAACAAATCACGCCTGCAGGTGAACGGTTTGATATTCAGCTCAAAGGATCTGGCCGAACGCCCTATTCCCGCGGGGGGGATGGCCGAGCGGCGCTTGGTCCGATGTTGCGTGAATATATTATTAGTGAAGCGATGCACGCACTTGGTATTCCTACGACACGTAGTTTAGCTGTGGTGACGACAGGAGAGCCGATTATGCGTGAAACGTTGCTACCTGGTGCGATATTGACTCGAATAGGTAGTAGTCATCTACGTTTTGGTACTTTTGAATATGCTGCAAAATGGGGTACAACCGAGGAACTTCAGGAGTTGGCCGATTACGCAATAAAGCGCCATTTTTCAGAAATTGAGGCGGACGACAATCGATATCTTTCACTACTTCAAGAAGTAATCAAGCGTCAAGCCCTGTTAGTTTCTAAATGGCAACTTGTCGGTTTTATCCATGGGGTGATGAACACCGACAATATGACAATTAGTGGTGAGACGATTGATTATGGTCCTTGTGCGTTCATGGATGTCTATGACCCGGCAACGGTTTTCAGTTCGATTGACGTTCAAAGTCGCTATGCCTATGGCAATCAGCCGTCTATTACGGGGTGGAATCTCGCTCGATTTGCTGAAACGCTCCTTCCAATTTTACATGCGAAGGAGTCGGAGGCGATGAGATTGGCACAAGATGCGCTATTGGATTTTCCTGAACAATATCAGTCGAATTGGCTTTCTGGCATGCGAGTAAAACTAGGTTTATTTAATGAAGAGAAAGAAGATGAAACGCTTATTAAAGACCTGCTTATTATGATGAAGAAGGTTCACGCGGACTACACAAATACATTCCGTGCATTTGCTTTTGATAAGTTAGAGGAGTCTGCTCTTTTTGGAACCTCAGAATTTTCTCAGTGGCATGAGTTGTGGCAGGCAAGACTAGGTAGGCAGCAGGAGTCCAAAGAAGCTTCCCACCAATTAATGCGGGATAACAATCCAGCAGTCATTCCCCGAAATCATCGTGTGGAAGCTGCACTAGAAGCCGCGGTTGAAGGCGATTATGGCGTGATGGAACAGCTTTTGAAGGTCCTATTGAATCCTTATGCCCACACTTTGGAGCAGGTTGATTATGCAATACTGCCTGAATCTGGGGGCCTTTACCAAACTTTTTGTGGAACATGAAGTTGGCAGCTTGAGTGAAAAGAATACCCTAATAGTTTAAAGTAAGCGAGTCTTAACCCTATATACGGGGGTAAGACTCGCTGTTTTCTTGTATAATAAGTGTACAGATTCTAGATTATCTATTCAGCTGTCGGGGGGTCATTCAACACAGATGGAATTGATATGGTAATGGATGACATGAATAACACGCTCTTTATCCAACCGTTTTGGATCAGGCATTGCGTGCATTGCAATTCCGTCAATTAAAGCGTACAATCTCTCTATTTCAATGTCGTGATCGAGTTTTTCCTTCAACAATTGATTCGTCGCCAAAAAATAAAGGTGTTATGTTATGATTTGCTTAACAATACAATTGTATTAAAAGGGGGCTTCTTATGAATTTCATAGCCTGGATAATTATTGCGTGTGAAATTGGTTTTTGGGTTGTCATTCTACTTGGACTTATGACTAGGTATATTTTCAAACGAGAACGACTTGGATTCTTCTTTTTTGCACTTACACCTGTCATCGACTTAGTGTTACTAATCGTCACGGCTACAGACCTCTATAATGGTGCAACCGCAACGCAAATACACGCTATTGCGGCTATCTACCTTGGTGTATCCATCGCTTTTGGGAAAAGTATGATCCGTTGGGCGGACGAAAAGTTCCTTTATTACATCCAAAGAAAGGGAACGAAGCCCGTTCGTAAAACCGGGTTCGCGCATGCTCGCCATTCGATGAAGGGCTCTTTGCAGCATATACTTGCTTATGTCATTGGCGCTGCTTTTCTTGCCTCAATGATTTACTACATCGACGACCCGTCAAGAACGGAAGCGTTGTTTGGGACGTTGAAAATTTGGACGCTTGTTCTTGGTATCGATATTGCGATTTCCATTACTTATTTTATTTGGCCAAGACAGGCGAAGGGCTAATAAGTGTATTGTCATTAATGGACAGGGCCTTTGCTTTCTGGGCATCGATTACGATAAAATAGATGTATATGATTGGAAGGGGAGAGTTTCTAGTGAAATCACCATTTACATTTATACATACGGCGCCTAAAGCGGCGAATAAAAAGCAACCAGCTATTTTTCTATTACACGGAATGGGTAGTCATGAGGGAGATTTGCCGCAGCTTGTTCAAGATTTCGAAAAGAGCCATCATATTTTCAGCTTGCGGGGTCCAATTGAATTTAAACCGGGCTACGCTTTCTTTACGAATGAAGAGGAAGGTAAGCCGATTCGCGTAGTTTTCGATGAAGTACTCATTTATATTCAATCTTTTATTCGCGAGGCGATTGTTGAATTTGAATTGGATACAGAACAAATTTATGTGCTTGGCTTCAGTCAAGGTGCTGTACTTGCAAAGTCTTTGGCGCTTACGATGGGCAATGTGATTCAAGGAGTTGTCGCATTAAGTGGGTATGTGCCTAATTTTGTGAAGACGGAGTATAAGAAACAATCAGTCGAACATTTGAATATTTTTATCTCACATGGTGTGTATGATTATATTATTCCGCCAAAATGGGGGGAAGAAAGTAAGGAGTATTTCGAAGCGCAAGGTGCGAATGTAATTTTTAAAACATACAATGACGGACACGGCGTAACGCCGGAAAATCGTCAAGATTTAATCGCGTTTTTACGGCAATAATTCAGTATCTGGTTATTTCAGAGATCTATAATATTGAAAGACTAAGTTTTGGTCTACACTTTTTATAAGAAATCTCCTTTAAGTAGGATAAGAAACTGATTAGTCATCAGTACTTATTTTACGGTAGGGGATTTTTTTACGTTTACTTTTGTGGGAAGACTACAAAAGTAATGGCATTGGTACAACTTATGCAGCAAAATCTGTCACTCAAGTCCTGAAAAATAATAATTGTAGCGTTGATCTGGAGAATAATGGTCTGGACTCTGGGCTTTCCGGCATTTATGATATCATCATTTTTTGTTAACGGAAAAATTTACCGAATATATTTGACAGGTTTTACAGAGTAGATCTTTCTAGAACAATGGAAAGTGGCAGTTATGGTTTAGCTATCAATTGCGAAAACAATCATAGATAGTTTGGGAGGAGAAATATCCGTCACTAGCGAAGAGAATGGGTCCACGACTTTTACTTTTGTGCTTTGACTTCTATGTAAATTCCTAGCGATAAAGTTAATGTTTTTACTTATTAGTAGAAGTTTAGTTAGGAATGGAACGGTGAACCGCACCATAAATTACTGGATAGGCACCTTATATTTTCCGTTAATTGTGGAGAACTAATTAAAATATCCGAATAACTAGTACTCTATTAATCATATAATAAACCTTATGCACCACGATGCTGGATGGGAGGATAAGTATACCGATTTATTCTATCTTTCATCTGATGATGTAAAACCGCTGGAGGAAATGCTGCATATTTCCGAACCTAGTCAGGTGAACGAGCCGGGAGAAGTTGTTGCCTATTCCAACTATGGTGTTGCACTGGCAGGCTATATTGTGGAAAGGGTCACTGGTCAGCCGTTTTATGACTATGTGAATGAACATATATTTACTGTCCTCGACATGAAGGACACAGCAATCCATCCGTCACAAAAAGATAATAAAGATGTGGCAGAAAAAAGAGAATCAATTCATGGGTATTTAGTGAATGAAAATGGTGAATTTAGTCGCTCGAAAAGCGAACGAATCTTCATTGGTTTGTATCCCGCCGGTAGTGCGATTGGAACAGCAACAGATGCGGCAAAATTTATAATGGCGTTGATGCCAGCCGATGGGAAAAACAGCTCCTTGTTTCGTAGCAATCAGACGTTAAGTGAAATGTTAACGACTAGTGATTTTTATGACAATGGATTACCTCGAAATGCACATGGATTTTGGGAAGGTATGTATGCTGTAGACGTGCTAGAACATGGAGGGAATACAGATAGTTTTTCAAGTAACTTTACCTTTTCAAAAGAAGAGAAACTGGGAGTTATTGTCTTAACAAATCAAATCGCTGAATCAGGGCTGTGTTATGGCCTACCAGTATTGGTATATGGCGAATATGAAGCGGAAAAAGGAGCAGAAATCCTGCCAGATTCCGATAAATTTGAAGGAAGTTACATGCAGGCAAGACAGGCTTATGTAGGGTTTACCAAGCTCATGGGCGTGCTAATGACGGGCCATTTAAAAGCAGAAGATAGTCATACTTTTTCAATGTTTGATATGACTTTTAAACAGATTGCTCCTAATGTGTATCAATCCACAAATGAATATAACTTATTACTCCATTTTACAATGAGTGCCGGTGAGGTGAAGAAAGTGTCCATGATGACTACTGATATGCTACCAGTATCCGCAAATAAGAAACTGTTCATTATGATTAGTCTACTTACTGCAGTTATTTCTGTTTTCTATTTCATTGCTTCCATAATCCTAATGATTATTGGTGCTATCAGAAATCGAAAAAAAGCAGTTGCACATACTTCAGTGAAAAAATGGAATACATTATTAACCTTGTCGGGTGGCGCAGCATTAGTTAATTTCGTAATTCTGGCTTTTAGAGCATATTCGTATGGATCTTATGCCTCGCTTATGATTCATTTTTGGATTTTTTATGCATATATATTATTTGCCGGAGTTTGTGTAATTATGATTTTCGTGCAGTGGAAAAAAGCAGCGTATACGAGAAGGAAAAAAATAAGCTATATCCTTTCTTGTGTAATGGCTTTGCTGCTTTCGGGCTTAATTATAGGCTGGGATCTTTATAAATAAGTCAGATATTTTTGCACGATACAACATTAGCTATTCTATCTTTAGAAAGCTTGCTGTTTAACGAAATTAAAATTGAGGGAGTGAGATGATGACAAACGAAGGCGGAAAGTATATTGAAGTTGAAGCAGGCGTAAAATTATTTGTTCAAGACGTTGGAAGCGGGGACCCAATTGTTTTCATTCCGGGTTGGACGTTTACGACCGAAGTTTTTTCCGAACAAATTGCATATTTCTCGAAAACAAGGCGTGTCATTGTAATCGACCCGAGAAGTCACGGTCGATCAACAATGACTCAACACGGAAATGATTACGTTACACATGGGGCTGATTTGGCAAAAGTGTTGGAAACGCTCGAATTGGAAGATGTGACGCTTGTCGGTTGGTCATTTGGTTGTTTAACAATTTGGGAATACATTCGTCAGCACGGCGTAGCAAACATAAAATCATCCGTTTTTGTAGATCTTTCACCGAAACCACTATCAACGAACGCAGCACAAGATTGGGTGGAAGGTTCGCTTGACGATATCGCAGCGGCTTATACGACGTATTTGCAAAACTCGGATGGACAACGTACGTTTATCGAAGGGTATGCGAAGAATGTAATGGTCCAACGCGAGTTAGAGGAAGAAGAGTTAAACTGGATTGTCGACCAGTCATTGAATACACCGTTTTATATCGCTGCAAATCTGTTTTCAGCGGGGATGTTTTCGGATTATCGTACGGAAGCAAAATTAGCAAGTGAATCGGTCCCGACACTAACCATTGTGGCAGAACACTGGGCCGAAATTGCGACTGCATTTACTCATAAGGTTTCTCCTCAGTCCAAAGTGGAAGTGCTGGGTGGACACTTGATGTTTTGGGAACATAATGAGAAATTTAATAAACTTATCGAACAATTTGAAATGTGAATGGATATAGGAATATATTACAAAGAACTACCATTGAATTTGAACAGGAGGGTTTGATTTTAACAGTAAAAGTGCATTGTTGGAATTGAAGACGGGGGATGTAACCGGAGATGATGTTTTAGACACCGTCTATTTATATGGTCAAGTCGATGGACCACCAAGTATCTTTGCTGACAATATTACTCTTGTTATTCAAGATGGCCCGACTTATGAAAGTACAACCGTTCATCTCAAAAACAATGAAGGCTATAATGCGCGGTTGTTCCTTGGCGATTTTAACAATGATACGATACTTGATATTATGGTGAGTATTGATACAGGCGGGAGTGGAGGATATGGCATCTTTACTATCTATTCCTTCAGAAATAATAGTTTACATGAACTGTTTAATGTTGATAAGTACAATAAAGCATACACATTCCAAGTAAATTATGAGGATTTCTATAAAGTTCAAGTTGGAAGTCCCCGGCTTAACGTGTTGTTTACAATAGACATTAGCAGCAAAGGACCCGATTATTTATCGCAGTATTACGATGATAATGGAAATCTTAAAAATCCATTACAGGGCGAGGTTCATGCCTTAGGGGCGCTATATCCAATCATTACAACTAACGAAAGCTACCATTTTGATTTATTAGCGCTACAACGTATTATTGGACCAACAAATGCAGGTACATTAGGATATGTTGAAAACCTATTGACATGGAAAGACACCCAATTAGTTTCAAATCGGTTGTCTGCATCTATACCTGGTACAAATTTAGCCGTACTTTACGAATGATATCTTATTAATGGAATTGATGGATTAGAAATAATTGAAATCAGTCATGCACGTAAATAGCTTGCTTTTTTGGATAAAGTAGGGCTTTCTTTCCATTAATTATTCTTTCACACCGATTACACGAATGTAATGTAAAACAAATTACCCCTTGTTTGGTCGGCTAACCATTTATCAACAGCTTGACTTGTTTCTCTTTTCGTTACCGAAAGCCTTATGGATTACGGCATGCACTTACGGACTTACAGTTGGTTCCATCACTGTTAATGTCCGATTGTAAGCGTTCATATTAATGGTTGCCCCGATAGGTATCGTCGCTTTATATAATCCATGCGCAGTAGCCAGGTTGGATATAAGCGGTTTCCCAAAAGGAACGAGAAACTCGTTTATAAGGTCATTATATGTTTTTCCATATGCCGGAATACAATTTGTGCATTCTCCCATAATGATTCCAATGCAGTCATCAAATTTTCCGGCTAACGAAAGATGGCTTAAATATCGATAAACGGTATTGATAGGTTCATGTGTTTCCTCGAGTAAAATAATTTTCCCCTTTGTATTCGTTTCATAAGGCGTTCCTAAAGTACCTATGAAAGAAGTTAGATTACCGCCCACAATGGGACCCGTTACATTTCCTGGAACGTTGCTTATAAGTGACATGCCAAGGGGATTTTTAATTTCCCATGGTGCCGTTAAATTTGAAGTTGCGAAGAAGAATTGGTTGAAATTATACGCTGGCGTTCTTGGATTAATATCAAGAAGAAGAAGGCTTTGAAAAGTAATTAAATTTGCATATTCGTACAGTACATTAAGTAATACCGTAATGTCGCTATATCCCGAAATGATTTTAGGATTTCGGGATATGATTGAAAAGTCAAGGAACGGCAGAATGCCTGCTACACCAACGCCTCCTCTAGTAGGTAATATCCATTTCACTTCCTTATTTAAAAACATCTTCATCAAATCAGATGCCATTTCCTTGGGTGTCGCCGCAAGGAATCCATTCGATGCATAAACATAATTACCTAAGACTACGTTCAATCCCATAGCTCTTAAAGTAGCAATCCCTTCGTTTATTCTACTTGCTTCTAATGGACTTCCCAACGTAACAATTCCGACAGTATCTCCCGACTGCAATTGAGGTGGTCTCGTAGCCATATTTTGAAGCCCCTTCCTAAGAAAAAATAAACTTGTTATTCAATGTGCTTGTAAAAAGAAAGAGATTTAACAGAATTTTTTTATACCCCCGTTAACGGGTAATAATACCTTCACTAATTGAAGGGTTACTTTATCTAGGAAATGAATAATCAGTATTTATTATTTATTGTGAGGGTAGAATATTGGGGAAGTTGAGAAAAAGAAAATACTAGTAGTCTTCGTAAGTATATGTCTGTTGTTTCTTATCGGTTACGCTGGATATCCAATCAAGTATAGTACTATAAAAAACACTTTACATAGCAAAAATAAAGAAGAATTGATCCAATTAATCTTAAACTTATCATCAGGCAATCACGAGATTTACAAACAGCTTCAATTTGAAATGGTCGCACCAGAAAGAGAAATTGACTCTGCAGAAACATATGGGTCTTTTCTATATAAAAGGGAGAAGTCATTCCGGAAAATAAGCCGATCATAAAGTGTTCCTCGTGTACAAGATGTAATTAGCATAGTGATTTCTTGGGATGGAATCCGTGTATCGATATAGGTTAAGCCATTTTACAGATTTTTTTATTATATGCTTATCAACAGAACAGATTCGTTATTTGATAACGAAAAAAAGCATGATCCGCCAATGATGTGACCCCTTAAAGTTAGAGTTTTATATTAAGCAGCTTGTTGGCTGGTGTGAAGACGGTATTGTACCGGACTCATGCCCGCCAATTTCTGTTTGATTCGTTTGTTATTATAGTAATGAATATACAATTCGATATCACTTTTT
>NZ_JAHNZW010000012.1:0-104347 GCF_026931025.1 Sporosarcina sp. G11-34
GAAGTTCGTGTTCCTCAGACCGGAGGTTTGCCGCTCGCTTCCTTCAGATTCCACGTCGCCGTGGACACCCTTGCGTTAAGCTAACTGTTACTTCTACCTTCACAGTTCGGGACTTACACCCTATAGATTACGCCCATGCTGGGCGCACCCAAAAAGCGCGATTCCTTTATTAATAAGGAATCGCGCTTTTAAGTTGATTTATGCTTAACTAACTTATAGTGTTTAAGAAGGTCAGTTAAGGGGAAAATGAATAATAGCCGTTTTCTAACCAATTATCCCAATAAGTATATAGGAGGAACTATGCGAAAAGTATCGAGTGTATTTTGGATTACCCTTGTTCTTGTAATTTTAGCAGTATTATTTGGAGCTCTAACTCCTGAAGGTTTTAAAGCAGTCACCGGTGATATAACAGCCTTTATAACAACATCTTTCGGCTGGTATTACTTACTGATTGTCACAGCAATTGTTCTATTTTGTGGATACTTCATCTTCAGTCCTATTGGACAAATCACACTAGGGAAGCCTGAAGAAAAACCTGAGTTTTCACGAATAAGCTGGTTCGCCATGCTTTTCTCAGCAGGTATGGGAATCGGACTAGTCTTTTGGGGTGCCGCTGAACCTCTATCTCACTTCGCTATCGACCCAGCAACCGCAGCACCGGGAAGTCAAGAAGCCTTTGTTGAATCTATGCGCTACAGCTTCTTCCACTGGGGTATTCATGCGTGGGCGATATATGCTGTAGTTGCAATGTCCCTGGCCTATTTCCAGTTTCGTAAAGGGGCACCAGGGCTTATCTCTGCAACTCTGAAACCAATTTTCGGCGACAAAGTTAACGGACCTTTGGGAACGGTTATTGACGTACTGGCTGTTTTCGCAACCGTCGTCGGTGTCGCAACTACCCTAGGATTTGGAGCTATCCAAATTAACGGTGGACTTGCTTATCTATTCGATATAGAGATTAGTTTCTTTGTACAAGTTATTATTATTATCATTGTAACCATCTTGTTCCTTGCATCGGCATGGTCAGGCATAAGCAAAGGCATTAAAATATTGTCGAATATGAATATACTATTGGCAGGTATTTTACTTGTACTCATTGTTATTATTGGTCCAACACTACTGATTTTCAATACATTTACCGACTCAATTGGGGCATACTTACAGAACATAGTAAAAATGAGCTTCCAAGCCGCACCTGTCGATGGTGAACTTCGAGGATGGATTGATGGTTGGACAATTTTTTATTGGGCTTGGTGGATTTCTTGGGCACCTTTTGTAGGTGTTTTCATCGCTCGCGTATCACGTGGACGAACAATCCGAGAGTTCTTAGTTGGCGTTTTACTTCTCCCTACAATAGTCAGTTTCTTTTGGTTTGCCGCTTTCGGCTCTACTGCAATGCACGTACAAAAAGCAGGCACAGATTTAACTGGTCTATTAACAGAAGAGACGCTCTTTGCAGTGTTCAATGAGTTGCCGATGTCGATGCTTCTTTCTATTATCACCGTCATCTTAATCTCAACGTTCTTCATAACTTCCGCAGACTCTGCTACATTCGTTCTCGGAATGCAAACAACTTATGGATCACTATATCCACCCAATATGGTAAAACTTACTTGGGGTATAGCACAATCAGCTGTCGCTATAATCCTACTTTCTTCCGGAGGATTAGATGCCCTACAAAACGCACTAATTATAGCTGCACTCCCCTTCTCCTTCATCATAATACTTATGATGGTTTCGCTTTATAAGGAGCTGGACAAGGAGCGTAAGGAACTAGGTTTAATGATTAAACCTAATCCGAAACCGAAACGCAGAAATAAATAAATAAATAGATAGGGCTGTCCAGAAAATCAGTGCAAACTAATTTTCTGTGACAGCCCCTATTTTTGTTCCCTTGGATTCACTAATTTGAAATGTGGTTTTCTAGTTCCTGTATACTCTTGAATTGATTACACCTCTGAAGCTAACCTTTAAGAAATCCATACTATTTATTTTGACTTAAAAACAGATGTCTTTTATGCCACCTAAAATAAGGTTTGTTTTCCTCTTTTCGAGCAATCTTCATTTTTGTATGTATTCCATACTTTTCATAGTCCCCCGGCGGAACCTTAGTTGAAATATGTAATCTACCTTGCCCATCAAAAGCGATAAAGCCCTTTTCATAGAGCATACCGTGGTTACTACAAAGGAGTATTCCGTTATAAGGATCCAGCCTTTCAAGCTCAGTGCTGTCCTTCCACGGTTTTGAATAACTTGCTAGAAGTAACGCAGGCAATTCAATTCCGCAAAGTGCACATTGATGTTCCCATAGCGGAATTAGATTTTCCCTAAACTTTTTTCTACCTAAACGAATCATTGCTTTCGCTTCCGACTCCGTTTCAAAAATCAGCGGTATGAAGGTATTCCTTTCAGTTGGACGTACCGTACCTATCGCTAATTCTAGTTGCACATCATCTTCTTGGTAAATATTTAAATCCCCGATCAATTCCAATAACTCTATTGATAATTCCTCATTGCAGGGGTATAAATAGCCTTGATTACCATCTGCATTAGTTTGAAATGGTGAATATTTTATTGGCAAATGTGGTAAAATATTATCGAAATTCGAAGGAATATTTATTGGTATTTCGAGTTCATGATAATCCAATTCCACTAAGTAGCCTTTGTTATTCCAACTTTCATAGTTTTGAAGATTTACCGGTCTATATGCTAATTGGCATCCTGTAGTAGCAACACTTACCGCTACAATATTCCTTTTTACATAATGAAATACTCGATCGCCTTCATTAACTTCAGTCATTCGCTCCCACGAATGTGAGACCATCCCACTACTATCCAGTTTTGACGCCCAAATAAAACCCAGTTCTTTCTCTTCTTGATAAGTGCTCCCTTGCATAACAACGAAACATTTCATTTCAAAAACACCTCCTATATAATCATTCCATTCATATTTCATTAATCATAATACGGAATAAAAATAGGGATATTGAACAAGAGTTTAACTCCCATTCAAAATCCCTATTTCTTATAACCCTTGATACGACTAAATTTATCAACCATATCTCTATGGAGACGGTGGGAGTCGAACCCACGTCCAAAGATAAGCATAATTAAGTATATATACTTACAAGTGTTGATATATCAAGGCTTTACTCGTTAGGGAGTATTACATATTCACGAACTTGGTTCAAAGACCTTCTGTGGACTAGTATATACCATAGAATTGCAAAATAAAAATATCGTTTTTAGATTTTCATTAAATAAATCTTCATATAACATTCCCACTTAATCGTTGTTGGTGACTTTAGCGTAATATCATAAGCATCCAGCTAAAGTGTTTTACTTCGTTTATAAGAGGTACAGTAATTTTTTCTAGTAATATCCTAGAGTATACAGAAGCTAAACCGCCGATTGACAAGGCTACCGATTGCGTAATCATACGTCAATTATTTATAGTGAAGTTAAATTCTGTTTTTTTGATTTTGCTGTTTAAATAGTAACTGCAATTGTTATCTTTCAGTCCGGACTATTAAGATAGCAGTGAATATTGCTTTCCTAATAAATAATTTAAAGCATACTTGTTTCTGTGAAATGAATTGTCAACTACCTCTGTATTATTGATTATGAATAATTTATTCAGTATTTTAAATAATTCTAGTGTTTGCCTCATTCGATTCTTTTTATTTCTATTGGAAATTATATTTACACCATGGACACATTCTTCAAAGTTATCAACTAAATGATTTTCTAAGTTATATCCTCCATGGATATATGAACATGAAATTTTATACTCATTCATTATTTTACCGAACTCTGCGTCATTTAAGGTCAACTTATTTTGTTCCTTTAAATCTTTAAATGATTGTGAAGTAATATGAGTTATATATTCATCATTTTTTAAAATTAGCCTAATATAATTTTCTATAATAGATCTTTCATTTAAATAGAGATACCTTGTAGATTCATCTATATCATTTAAAATAAAATTAAAGAAATCCGAAATTAGCACTCTAACAAAATAAGTTTCTGGATATGCGTTTAATATATATTTAAAAAATAATGTTTGTTTTGCAATCACTCTATAATACTCAGCTGTTTGTTTATCTAATGACGAGTATTGCTGTTCAATATAAGATATAAATCCATTGATTTCTTCTTTACAAATTTCCAAGCCTACTTTATTCATACTTTTATCCATCCATCAAAAGTATTATTATTTTTAAAATTAGAATAATTTATTTTACCAACGACATATTTATACAACTTGTTTTTATAATCTATATAATTCTTATCATCACATTTTTCAATCAATCTTATTGTTCTTGAAACTATCAATGTTCTTGAAGAATAAACATATTCGTTAAATTCTATATTAAAAACTTCACTTAAAAAAGATTTAATTTCAATATTTTTTTTAAATAACTCTTCCGATAGTATTATCTCACTAACAATTCCTATCATCTTGTATTTGGGAGGTTTAGTATTCTTCAATTCATTTCTATAAATTTTTAAACTTTCCATATTTCAATCCTCCAAAACCTAATTATTTAACTGATTCTAATGTAAACGCAATTTTACTTAACATTTCGTGACTAATTGACTCAATATCTTCTAATGATGATTTATATTTTGTAGGTAAAGTTCCACTATACCCATACTGAATATGATTAACTATATGACTCACCGAGTCAAAAATATCTATATCATTAACAGATTTCTTGGATTCAAAATCAGTTTTTATTTTCATCTGTTTTAAATTCATATTTTTATTTACCATTGTATAAACAATCCCCAGACATTTTAAATCAATTCCTTCCGAGTCTACTAAATTACCTACTGCGGTTTGTAAGGAATCAATACCTATAATAGAATACCGGTCAATCCTATTAGGAATTATGTAAAAATCAGAGGCTAAAAGTGCACTATCTGTATAAATAGTTAACGTAGGTGGACAATCTATTATTATATAATCATATTCACTTCGTAATCTATTTTCTGAAATAAAATTTTTTAAACGCTTGACTAGACTAAAATCACTACTTTTATTTGCCAAAACTAAATTTAGGTCACCTGATATTAAATCTAAACCATTTTTCAAGTTAATTATTAAGTCTTCCGCCTTTGGTAATACATACCTTTTAGACATATCTAGTTGCGGTTTAAACAATTGAAAAATTGTTTTATTATTTTTCAATACTTCTAAAGTATAGAAATTATCACTAACTTCTTCATCTTCATCATCATAATCTGTTTTCCCCTGGATAACTTCTTCTATAGTAGTTCTAATATCCAGACTTTCATCGTCAATAACCGCATCGTCAATAGCACTTTTCTTTTTATATGCATCTATTAAAGAGTGTGTTGCATTAAATTGAGGATCAATATCAATCATCAAGACCCTATTACCTTCTAATTTAGCCAGATAATCTGCTATACCTATACTTAGAGTAGTTTTACCCACCCCACCCTTCATATTGATAAACGAAATAACGACGCCTTTTTTATCCACAAAAACACCTCATTCTAAATATTTGGAAGTCAACTAATTAAAATATTAAACACTTCACCTAATTTTGGAAAAGTAAATCTAGTGTAGGTTGGAATATTGTACTTAATTTAATTACTTGGTGTAACCGCATAAACAGTACACGCCCTAATTCTTCTCTTTATTGAATGTTTTAATAGTACACTAATTTAGGAAGTCTTCAATATGACAAATAAAATCAATCTCTATGCAACAAGATTAGCAGATCCAAAGGTTTGACAGATTCTTTATTTGTTTAAAAATACTAACGGTTAGAGATATGATAAATAATTCAACAATAATTACTCCACATATAACCATTGTGGAACGTCTGCCAGATAACAATAGAACATCCTAAACTTTTAGTTAGTAATAGTTTAACCATATCACTGTTTATTAGATTATGTAAGCTTGTGCATAAAAAAGTTATGAAACCATCGCGTATATTGTGCAGACACCTGTCGAGGGTGTTGTAACCCACCGCCCCCCATGGTGTACCCTTACTATAGAACTTTTTATTTGCCTATATTTGCACAACCTTTACTAAGTATCTTTTCTTGTCTTTTCATAAATTCATGCAACGCTAATACTAATACTTCATCTTTTGTTACTCGTTTGCCTTCGATATCAGATTGATATTTCATCGCTAATCTAATTTTGCTATCCATTACACTTTTATTGTGTTTCATTTCATTACTCCTCTCTATACTCCGCTATGCTACGTATGTGATCGCTTCACTCCCACCATTGATAGCTAATACAGTATTTATTTCTATTCATGCACTAATCACATGGAGAGGGATAGTTTGTATCCCTCGGAATGTGTATTGTGTATTTTTCTTTCTTTAAGGAAATGTTTATAAAACCTTGTTATCTCAACGTTTGCAGGGTTGTTTGCTAGTTTTTTTATGCAATTAAATCTCGTTATTTAGGTACATTTCTAATAAAGTTCTCATTCTTGCAGATGGAATATAAACGTTAATCGGTTCATCATTTCGGATAGCACTACGGAACAACCATTGCAGTAATTCTGACAGTGCAAATAAATCTTCATTAACTTTAATATCATGTGTATGAAAGAATCGTTTTATCATTGGGTTCATGTATCTATTAGCTAAATAAATACAAGTAGTCGCCGCCGCATATTCATTTGTAGCCCTTGCATTTAATGGCACAAAACTTTTCTTTAATCCCATTGGTGTTAATACTTTTTGATTATCTTTAAATGTTGTCCAAATTACATGCTTGGTTGAACAGTTCATTTTGTGCCTATAAAAGTTGTAGCTATTTTTCTTTATCATATCTTTGAAGTGTTTACTTTTAAGATTAACGGCTAAATAACTTTTGCTAAAAGCATTATGTTTCTCGCCAACCTTATTCATATCTCTGTTATCACTTGGCGATGAATAGTAGATGTTTATTAGTGATTTGAATCGCTGACGGTCTTCCCCGCTTCTTCCTCGATATTCCGATAAATGATAACCAATTTTAGTATTGTATCCTACGGATCGATACGAAAAACTCATTTTAAATAAGCGATAATAATAACACTGAATTTGCCCCTCAAACATATACGTTAAAATGAATGCCTTGCTGAACGCTTTAAATAGTTCAGTTGGGAATAACCAATACAATTTACTTTCATCAAATAAAACTAAATTTCCCGCATTAGCTAAGTTACGAATTGTTTGGTAGTTACCTGAATCATATTTCCCGTTATTCCATTTCACTTTGCCTTTAGTACCGATTGATACAATTGGATCGCCGTTGTCATCAGTAGAATTTAATAAAATCTTAATATCATCTTTTGTCATGTTAATTTCATCAAGTGTATCTAATACCTCGTCTAAGATTAGAACATAATTTTCCGCCTCAATTAGCTGAATGAGTTCGGAATCACATCTTTTAAATAACGCATGAGTAGAAACGATATTCTTTCCACTTGCAATTGCATGTTTAAGTGAATCAAGTTTACTTCTTCTACCATTCTGTTCTGGTTGAACAAAGGATTTCGTTGTCTGTTCAATGATACGTTCAATCTCAGTTAGATACGGTGTGATAAAGATTATTTTTGTTGCGGCTGGACTTTCATTGATATATTGAATCGCCCAACTTGTTTTGCCACTCCCCATAATAGAATCCACTACAATCATTTCATTTCTCTTTACAAAGACATTTTTCATATTGCCATATCCTTTCAGTTTATGTTTGAAGGTTACCCCTCAACAAGGTACTTGCAAATTCAACATGTTTTAGGACAATTAAAATTCAATTCCTTTAAAATCCCTTTAAGATTTATTGCCCGTACATCTTCACTTGCAAATATCGTCACTTTTAGGACATGACCTACAAAAAATCTCTCAAGTTGGTTGCTACTTCTTCTATATCTATATCTAAATACTGCGTTGTGACCGCTAAATCAGAGTGACCTAACGCTTTACTGATCAGTGCGATACTTGCCCCTTTGTTCAATAAGTTCTTTGCATACGCCCTTCTAATAGCGTGTGCATTGATATTCTCCAGACCGAACCGCTTCGCATATTTGTTTAACTGCTTGGAAATGGCACAGTTAGATGACTTGCTAGTATTCATTGCTGAACCATTTTGGGTGATGAACACATTTCTGTTATCAGTTCCGAAGTGGCGGCGGATACCGTCATTTAATTTGATTAGCATTTTTAACATAGCTGCTAGTTCTTCATCAATTGGTAACTTTAAGAACTTGTGATTTTTAAGAGTTGAACCATCTAAACTCAAGCACAGATTCTCAAAGTCGATATGACGTTCTCTTAACTCCCCTAACGTGCGAATGCGAATGCCTGTCTTGTACATCAACTTAATTGCCACCGCATCTCTAAAACCAACAAATGAACTCTGGTCAATCAATTCAAGTAGTTTATCTATATCAGATTCCTTTGCACCTTTCTTAACTTCCTTATCAATTTTGATATGAATGTTATTCCAAAACTTTTCTTTAATCCAACCGTTATTAAAGAATTTGCTAAGAACTGCTTTCGTTGATTTTAAGCGGATTAACTTCGTTGTCGGCTTGACTTCTAGTACATCTAAATAGTGATATAGAGACTCTACTGTAATATCCTCAACGTACTGTAACTTGTTCACACTCATGAACTGTTGAAAGATGTATTGATAGCTTTCAATCGTTCTTTGACGGTTTCCTGAAATCCTCATTTGCTGAAACACTGTATCTAATGCGTCACTGATTGTTAAACTATCCCGTTTCGTCTCGTGGTTTTTTGAAGGTAATACCACCACATCACCACTCACAGCAAACACTCCATGCTTTCTACTTCTAGACATACAAAAAAACCTCCCAATTCATTAGTTGAATTAGAAGGTCTACGAACAAAAATTCTATTAAAAATATGTGGGGATGAAAATAGGGATATTCAACAAGAGTTCAACTCCCGTTCAATACCCCTACTCATCAAAACCCTTGATACGACTAAATTTATCAACCATATCTCTATGGAGACGGTGGGAGTCGAACCCACGTCCAAAGGCTCCTACACTCAAGCGTCTACGCGTATATTTTGCCTATTTGGGTTTCGCGCATCATTATGCCGGCAATCACGGCGTCTTGGGCGCTATCCTGCGAATCTCTTCCGTCTGCCTCAGGAAGCAACAGCCGTCGTATCCCACTTAAGTTTGAGCCTTATAGCCACACATGGGCGATGAAACTATAAGGCAGATTCAGTCAGCTTACGCTGCGAATGCTAGGTTGTTGTTTGTTTTGCCTGTTATTATAAGTGCCGTTTCTGACGGAGCCGAGCCCTCCGACGCGCAACTCAAGCTCAGACCACCCCTGTCGAATCCGTAACGCCCCCGAAAGGATGTCAGGATAACCTAGTTAAAGGTTTCTGAACTATTCATACAAACTAAGTATATCCTATTTTTCTCTAAATATCAATATTGCTGATTATCTTTTAGAGCTCGAGCCATATCACGTTTGGCTTCTTTTTGTTTAAGGTCTTCTCGGCGGTCATGGTTTTTCTTTCCTTTTCCGACGCCTATAAGTACCTTTGCAAAGCCATTTTTCAAGTGTATTTGGATCGGAACAATTGAATATCCTTGTTGCATAGTCTTTCCAACTAGTTGGCTGATTTGTCTTCTATGTAAAAGAAGTTTTCTTGACCTAGTTGGATCGTGGTTAAATCGATTCCCTTGTTCATACGGATTGATATGCATGTTAACAATCCATGCTTCATTATTCCGTATTTGAATAAATGCTTCTCTAAGTTGCACTTTACCCGCACGAATTGATTTTATTTCCGTCCCTTGTAGGACGACTCCAGCCTCAATCGTTTCTTCAATTGCATAATCATAATTCACTTTTCTATTTCTGGCAAGAATGTTCCCTTTCCCTTTTGCCATGGGTTCATCCCCCCTTACAAGTACCGGGGACAACAGGTGTCACTCCGGCTTTATTTTCTTTTTCTTGTTCTGTTCTTTTTCTTCTTGGCGACGCCTTCGAAATATTTTTTCTTATCGTCAGTTGTATTTGACCTTTTTCTTCCAGACTGTTTATCTGTTTTAGCCTTTGAATTCCCTGAACCCTTTGCATTAATCACTTTCGGCGAATCCTTTTTTGTTCTGTGGAAGGATTGCTTCATGCCTACGAGTTCAAAGTCAATTGCTGATTCCTCTGGCTTAACAGCAGCAACTCTAACAGTAACTTCTGCACCTAGTCTAAATTGTTTTCCCGTATGTTCACCAATCATCATCATTTGACGATCATCGAATCGATAATAATCATCGGTCATCATGCTGACGTGTACAAGTCCCTCAATGGTGTTCTCAAGTTCGACAAATAGACCAAAGTTCGTCACTGATGAAATAATTCCTTCATATTCTTGACCAATTTTATCAAGCATAAACTGTGCTTGTTTCAATGATTCTGTATCACGTTCCGCTTCAACTGAACGTCTCTCCCGCTCAGAGGTATGTGCGGCAATTTCAGATAATACAGAACCCCAATGCTCAACCGTTTGTTGCGTAACATCTTTCTCTATTAAATAAGTTCTAATTAAACGGTGAACAATCAGGTCAGGATATCGTCTAATTGGTGCCGTAAAGTGCGTGTAATAATCCGTCGACAAACCAAAGTGACCAAGACTCTCGTCAAAGTATTTTGCCTGTTGCATTGATCTTAGAAGCATTGTTGAAACTACTGCTTCTTCAGGTAACCCTTTGATTGAATCTACGATTTCTTGCAATGCACGCGGATGAACATCATTACCTGTTCCCTTTACGACGATTCCAAAGTTTGTTAAAAACTCAAAGAAACGTTGTAACTTTTCCGCTTTTGGATTTTCGTGGATTCGGTAAATGAAGGGTACTTGTAGCCAGTGAAGGTGTTCTGCTATTGTTTCGTTTGCTGCAAGCATAAACTCTTCTATTAACTTTTCTGAAATAGTACGCTCCAAAACAACCACTTCTGTCGGCCATCCGGCGTCATCAACCAGTATTTTCGACTCTTTAAAATCAAAATCAATCGCACCGCGGTCGATTCGTTTCTTTTTAAGGATGCCGGCAAGTTCAGCCATATCATTCAACATAGGCACAATATGTTCATACTTTGCTGACAGTTCTTCATCTTTTTCTTCAATAATCTTGAAAACTTCATCATATGTCATTCGCTGTTTCGAATTAATAACACTTTCAAAGATTTCATGTTCGATTACCTTTCCGCTTCCATCTATCTTCATAACACATGACATTGTTAATCTGTCTACGCCTGGATTTAAGGAACAAATTCCATTTGAAAGTCTATGCGGTAACATCGGAATAACTCGATCAGTTAAATAAACACTTGTCCCACGATCATAAGCTTCTTCATCCATCGGTGAGTTTTCTGTTACATAATAGCTGACATCAGAGATATGAACTGACAGTGTGTATGTGCCATCGTCATTTTTAGCCACCGCTATCGCATCGTCAAGATCTTTAGCATCTGCTCCGTCAATTGTGATTGACATTTCCTCACGTAAATCGCGACGATTGACTAAATCTTTCTCTTGTACTTCATCGGGAATATTATTTGCTTGGTCGAGTACTTCCTTTGGAAATTCAATTGCAATTCCATGTTTGTAAATAATAGAAAGTATATCTACACCTGGATCGTTTCGGTGTCCAAGTATTTGTTTAACGATACCTGTTGCCGATTTTGTCTCACCGGGAAACTTCGTAATTTCTGCGACCACTTTATGACCATCAACTGCATCTAGCGAATCACCTTTACCGATGAAGATATCCATTGGCAGTTTTTTGTCATCGGGAATAACAAATCCAAAACCTTTATTGTCTTGATACATTCCGACAACCTGTGTTGTTTTCCGTTCAGCGATTCGGGTAATTGTTCCTTCTCGACGTTCTCCTGTCATATCACCCGAAACACGAACAAGAACAATGTCCCCGTTCATCGCGCCATTTATTTCGTGAGGCGGTATGAAGACATCGTCCATTCCGTCTGTCTCTGGTACAACAAAACCAAAACCTTTAGCATGTCCTATAAATTTCCCACGCACGTGATTCATTCGTTCTGGGACACCATATCTGTTCGTTCTTGAACGGATTAAATACCCAGTTTGCTCAAGTTGGACAAGCATTTTTACAAGCTCTTTAAAGTCATCAGCCAATTCCAAACCAAGCAACTCTTGTATTTCTTGTACAGTAAGCGGTTTATATGAATCATCTTTCATGAGAGATAGTATCTTATCTCGTAGTTCTTGATCAATATTACTCAATTGAATCCCTCCATTTCTTCTAAAGCATGACCATTTCTAGTCATTTTCACACGTTCCAATCAAGTGATTCAAGGAATGTGTAAACATCTTCGTGTAATTGTTCTTTTTCAGGTCCTAGCGTAATAACATGCCCTGATTGTTCGTACCACTTCTTTTGTTTTTCCGAGGATTGCGCATTATCATATATCACGTTTGCAGAATCCGGGTCAATAACTTTATCAAGTGAGCCTTGGGTTACAAAAATTGGTGCATATATATGATCAACATTTTCGCGAACATCATATATCAGCTCTCTTAATTCAGAAAGTGAAGGCATCGACTGTCCACGCAAAGTTTCAACTTCCCGCTTTATGGTCTCCGCATCTTTACCCTCGTACTTCTTATATTCCGCTGCATATTCAAGTACACCTTCGTACATTATATCCGTCGTTCTCATCGACATTGGTGCGCACATTGTAACAATACCCTTCAATGGTATGTTATACCCTAATTTAAGCGAAAATACGCCACCAAGTGACAATCCTGCGACTGCAATTTCATTATATCCAGCTTCTTTTAATTTATTATAACCAGCAAGTACATCTTCCCACCACTCGGCAGGTCCTGTCTGGATTAGCTCTTCTGGTGGAACGCCGTGCCCTTTATAATGAGGCGCTAGCGATGTATATCCTTTTTTCTCGAGAAAACGCCCTAACATACGTACATCTGCTGACGTTCCGGTAAACCCGTGCAATAACAAAACTGCACGTTTTCCTTGTTCAAAAAAGAATGGCTTTGGTTGTGCAATTCTCATTTTGAATGCCCTCCTTAAAAAAAAGCCTGACCATTCAGAATTGGAAGGTCAGGCAGTTAGTATATATTTATTTAGACTTTTACGACTATAATTGCCAGTACAAAAAATAGTACTGCCAACACAAGCGTTACCCTTTGAAGAACTAAGTCTAGCCCGCGTGCTTTTTGTTTTCCAAAAAGCTGTTCAGCTCCACCAGAGATGGCACCTGAGAGACCCGCAGCCGATCCTGATTGCAGTAATACGACTACGATTAATGAAATTGCTACTATTACAAGCAGTGTCATCATCAATGCGTGCATTTTGTTCCACCCCCTGATCCGAACTTCACAACAAGTATCATTTTACCAAATTGAGCCTGTTCTTACAACCTTTTTATTTGACTAGTCATATAACCCGCCTGTGGTTACACTTTATAATAACACTCGTTTTCTATTTCTTTTCCAGTAAATACAGAAAGCCCCGCTGTAGCGGGGCTTGTAAATCCTTACTTCTTCAGGTTATAGAAAGTTTTCATTCCTAAATATTCAGCAGTTTCTGCCAGTTGGTCTTCAATACGAAGCAATTGGTTATACTTCGCCACTCGGTCTGTTCTTGAAGGTGCACCTGTTTTAATTTGACCAGCATTTGTTGCAACAGCAATATCTGCAATCGTTGTATCTTCTGTTTCACCTGAACGGTGAGATATAACTGCAGTGTATCCAGCGCGTTTTGCCATCTCAATCGCATCAAACGTTTCTGTCAATGTACCGATTTGGTTAACTTTAATTAGAATCGAGTTACTATTTCCTTCTTTAATACCTCGTGCTAACTTCTCTGTATTCGTTACGAACAAGTCATCTCCAACAAGTTGGACACGGTCTCCGATTCGATCAGTTAGAAGTTTGAAACCATCCCAGTCATCCTCGTCAAATCCATCTTCGATTGACACAATTGGGTATTTTTCGCAAAGCGCTTCGTACCAATCAACCATTTCAGCTGATGTTCTCACAACGCCTTCGCCCTTCAAGTTGTAAGTGCCGTCTTCCTTGTTGTAAAATTCAGAAGCTGCAACGTCCATTGCAAGAAGAACTTCTTCTCCAGCTTTGTAACCTGCTTTTTCAATCGCTACAATAATTGTCTCAATCGCTTCTTCACTCGAAGCTAAGTTCGGAGCAAATCCACCTTCGTCTCCAACAGCTGTATTCAATCCTTTTTCCTGTAGAACTGTTCGTAAGCTATGGAAAATTTCTGCACCCACACGTAGGGCTTCACGGAATGTTGTTGCTCCTACTGGCATAATCATAAACTCTTGGATATCAACGTTATTATCTGCATGTTCTCCGCCGTTTAAAATGTTCAGCATTGGGACTGGTAATTGCTTCGCGTTAACACCGCCAAGATATTGGTATAACGGCATGTCTAAGTAATCTGCAGCCGCATGTGCTGCCGCCATAGATACTCCAAGAATTGCGTTTGCGCCGAGTCTTCCTTTATTCGGTGTTCCATCAAGGTCGATTAATGCTTTGTCAATTGTCGCCTGATCAAGAACGGAATAAGTCTCTTCTAGTTCGTCTGCAATTTCCTCATTCACATGTTCAATTGCTTTTAAAACGCCTTTACCAAAGTAACGACTTGCATCGCCATCACGTAGTTCAACTGCTTCATACTCACCAGTTGACGCACCCGATGGAACGATTGCACGTCCAAATGCTCCACTCATTGTGAATAAATCCACTTCTACTGTCGGATTTCCTCGTGAATCTAGAACTTCCCTTGCTTGAATATGTCTAATGATTGGCATATTAATCTCCCCTTATTTAAATAATGGTTTTCCTGTCATTCTTTCAGGCTGTTTCAGTTTAAGTAATTTAAGCATCGTTGGCGCTAGGTCAGCAAGTATACCGCCATCGCGAAGTACAACCTCTTTATCCGTAACAATAACGGGTACTGGGTTTGTCGTATGTGCTGTCATAGGAGTGTTTTCCAATGTTAGCACTTCATCTGCATTCCCGTGATCTGCTGTAATTATAGCCTTGCCGCCTTTGGCATGGAGAGCATCGATAATTCTACCAAGACATTCATCAACCGCTTCAATCGCTTTAATCGTTGGCACAAGAAGTCCACTATGTCCAACCATATCAGGATTTGCGAAATTGAGAATGATGGCATCAAAACGGTCTGCTTGAATTCCCTCGACTAATGCATCTGTCAGTTCATATGCGCTCATCTCAGGCTTCAAATCATAAGTCGCGACTTTCGGTGAAGGGATCAGTATTCTCTCTTCTCCTGCAAATGTCTCTTCTCTGCCACCACTCATAAAGAATGTTACATGTGGGTATTTTTCTGTTTCCGCAATACGCACTTGCGTTAGCCCATTGTTAGAAATGACTTCCCCCAACGTATCTTCCAAGTTTACCTTATCAAATGCGATATCTCCAACGACCTCGTCACTGTAATGTGTAAACGTAACAAATTTTAAATTCTTAAAGTTCTTAGTCTCGAATTCATGGAACGATTCTTCTGTAAATGCACGTGACAACTGAATTGCACGATCCGGTCGAAAGTTAAAGGAAATGACGACATCGTTGTCTTCAATTGTTGCAACAGGTTTACCAAGTTCCTCAATAATAAACGGTTCGACGAATTCATCATGAACATTCCGTTCATACGAGGCAAGGATCCCGGCAGAAGGCGTAACCGCAGTTAATGCGACTCCGTTTACAAGGGCCTGGTAAGTCTTCTCGACTCGGTCCCATCGTTTATCGCGGTCCATCGCAAAGTAACGACCCGTGACTGTGGCTATTTTACCTACACCTATTTCTTTTATCTTCGTTTCAGTCTCTTCGATATAATCAAGAGCTGATTGTGGATTTACATCCCGTCCATCTAGAAAGGCATGGACATATACTTTTTTAATGTCGTTCAATTTCGCTAACTGAAGCAAAGCATATAGATGTTCATTATGGCTATGTACTCCGCCATCTGAGAGCAGTCCCATTAAATGCAGTGCAGAATCATTTTCCTTAGCATGCGCGACCGCCCGAAGAAACGTTTCATTTTTAAAGAAATCCGCTTCCCGAATCGATTTATTTATGCGCGTCAGGTTTTGATAAACGATACGACCTGCGCCGATGTTTAAGTGCCCTACTTCGGAGTTCCCCATTTGCCCATCAGGAAGCCCAACAGCTTCACCACTGGCCGTTAGCGTTGTATGTGGATACTCATTCCATAGACGGTCATAAACAGGCTTGTCTGCTAGTGCGACGGCATTTCCCTGCTTCTCATCACGCAGTCCAAAGCCATCCAATATAATTAATGCTACTGGACCTTTACGCATTTGCACCCGCCTCGATAAGCTTAACAAATGATTCAGGTTGTAAACTTGCACCGCCAACTAAAGCACCATCGATATGTTCCATCGAAAGTAGTTCTACGATATTAGCAGGGCTAACACTACCGCCGTATTGGATACGAACTTTATCAGCCACTTCTTGTCCGTATAATTCACCAATTGTCGAACGGATAGCTCCGCATACTTCATTCGCATCTTCTGCAGTTGCAGTTTTCCCAGTACCAATTGCCCAAATAGGTTCGTAAGCAATTACCGATTTTTCAGCCTGGTTACTGTCAACAGCTTTGAAAGCTTCCTTCACTTGATGCGCTACTTTTTCGACTGTAGAATTGCTTTCGCGTTCTTCAAGCGATTCCCCAACACACACAATCGGTGTCAAGTTAGCAGTAAACGCAGCATGAACTTTACGATTAACCGTTTCATCTGTTTCATTGAAATATTGACGACGCTCTGAGTGACCTAAAATAACATAGCCAACTCCGATACTTTGCAACATTGACGGGCTTACTTCTCCCGTAAACGCGCCTTCATTTTCGTAATGCATTGTTTGTGCCCCGATGTTTAGAGCAGATCCTTCAGTTATTTGAACAAGTGTTGATAGATATGGTGCGGGTGGGCAAATTACTGCCTCCACTTTGCTTGAAGTAGATACTTTTCCTTTTACTTCCTCAGCAAAACTTTTCGCTTCTTCCACAGTTTTATACATTTTCCAGTTTCCTGCAATTATACGTGTGCGCAAAATTTTCCCCTCCTATTAATTATCATCAAGTGCTGTAACGCCTGGTAGCTCTTTCCCTTCCATAAACTCAAGAGAAGCACCGCCACCCGTTGAAATATGGTCCATTTCTGAAGCTACATTGAATTTTTCTACCGCTGCTGCAGAATCGCCGCCACCGATAACTGTATACCCTTTTGTATTGGCCATTGCTTCAGCGACACGCTTCGTTCCACCTTCGAAGGGTTCTAATTCAAACACGCCCATCGGTCCATTCCAAATAATCAGTTCCGAGTTTTCAATGACATCTGCATAAAGGTCTGCAGTTTTAGGTCCAATATCAAGACCTTCCCAATCCTTCGGCATTGCGTTCAATTCCACAACCTTTGTATTCGCTGTTGCGGAGAAATCATCCGCGACGATTACATCAATTGGCAAGTAGAGCTTAACGCCATTTTCTTCAGCTTTCTTAATAAATGATAGCGCTAGATCCATCTTATCTTCTTCAAGAAGAGATTTCCCTATTTCATGGCCTTGTGCCTTCATGAAGGTATACGCAAGTCCACCGCCGATAATTAGGTTATCCACGATATCTAATAAATGATCAATGACACCTATTTTGTCTTTCACTTTCGCGCCGCCGATAATTGCTGTAAACGGTCGGTCTGGTTTTGAAAGTGCTTTTCCAAGCACGTCTAGTTCTTTTTCTATCAAAAGACCAGATACTGCTGGAATATACTCTGCAATCCCTGCTGTCGAAGCATGCGCACGGTGTGCAGCACCAAATGCATCATTCACGAAGACGTCTGCTAGTTCTGAAAATTCTTTCGCCAATTCTGGAGCATTTTTTTCCTCTCCAGCATGGAATCGAACGTTCTCAAGTAATGTAATATCACCATTTTTCATTGCGGAAATAGCGCTTACTACTTCTTCTCCAATCGATTCATCCAGTTTATTTACTGGCTTTCCGATTAGTTCTGCAAGTTTCTTTCCAGCTTCAGTAAGCCTTAATTCTTCATTAACTTCTCCATTAGGACGTCCGAGATGGCTCGCCAGGATTACTTTCGCACCGTGATCTACTAAGTAGTTTATTGTTGGAATCGCAGCACGTATTCTTGTGTCATCTGTTACGGCTCCCTCTTCCATCGGTACATTAAAATCTACCCGACAAAATACACGTTTCCCCTCAAGCTGCATATCTTTCATCGTCTTTTTTGACTTCATGAAAAATGCCCACCTCCTGTTTTATTTAAATGAATCACGCCTAAGCATGATTGCATTTTTAACTTTATTCAGGTCTAAATCCTAGAATAAAATTAAAGAAAAGGAACGGGTTTCCCCGCTCCTCTTTACCCACTTTAATTATAAGAGGTATTGTTCATTCTGGCTATGATTACAATCCTTTTCCATACATATAAAGCGCTAAATCGATACAACGTGCTGAATATGCTGTTTCATTATCATACCATGAAATAACTTTTACCATATTATCTTCAAGTACCATTGTTGACAGACCGTCTATCGTTGATGAAGATGGGTTGCCATTGTAGTCTCTTGATACAAGTGGAAGTTCACTGTATACTAAGATGTCTTTTAATTCGTTTTCTGATGCTTCTTTGAATGCGTTATTCACATCTTCAACTGTTACGTTTTTATCAAGTTCAGCAACAAAGTCCACAAGTGATACGTTTGGTGTTGGTACTCGAACTGCCATACCGTCAAGTTTTCCTTCTAGTGATGGAATTACTTTCGTTACTGCCGAAGCTGCACCAGTCGTCGTTGGAATCATTGATTCAGCTGCTGCACGTGCACGGCGGTAATCTGAATGCGGTAAATCAAGTAGGTTTTGATCGTTTGTGTAAGAGTGAATTGTCGTCATTAGACCACGTTTTACACCGAACTTATCATTTAATACTTTTACCATCGGCGCAAGACAGTTTGTCGTACATGATGCGTTTGAAACGATATTATCTTTTTCTGGGTTATACGATTCTTCGTTAACACCCATAACAAGTGTTGTGATGTCGCCTTTAGCAGGTGCAGACAATATAACCTTCTTCGCTCCTGCTTCAAGATGTTTAGAGAGTGCTTCTTGTGTAGTAAAGATTCCTGTTGATTCAACTACTACGTCAACGCCAAGTTCTCCCCATGGTAATGCTGCAGGGTCTCTTTCTTCGTATACGCGTACTTTTTTACCATTTACAATCAGATAGTCTCCGTCTGAGCTAACTTCAGCGTCAAAGACACCGTGTACTGAATCATATTTCAGTAAATGTGCAAGCATTGCTGCATCTGTTAAGTCGTTAATTGCTACAATTTCAACTTCCTCTGATTTTAGTGCTTCGCGAAATACAACGCGTCCAATCCGTCCAAATCCGTTAATAGCCATTTTCAATGTCATTAAAAATCCCTCCAAGTTTTATGTTGCTTAGTTTTTTAATAAAATGTGGTTTCTATGTTAATCTATTCACCATGTCAATTGCTGCGCCTTCGTCCGTTATTAAAATGGTTTGCTTTGGCGCAGTAGCCATATACGATAAAATCGCTTCAGCCTTACTACTTCCACCCGCAATTGATATCAGAAGTGGCACTCTTTCTATCTGATCAGTCTGTATACCAATTGTCCGTATACGATGTACAGCTTCCCCATAACGATTGAAATAATAACCGAAAGCTTCACCTTTTGCCTCTGTTTTTTTCAGCATGACCCTTTCCTCTTCTGAGGAACCTCGCATTGTGGCCATTGTTTGCGCATCGCCAATTCCATGCAACACACAATCCACCTCATCATAAAGGTCAATCATTTTTAAAACGGAAGGGTCTTTGCGAAATGCCTCATGAGCTTCCGCGCTAAGTGATTCAGGATAATAAAATGGGCTGTAAGATCCGCCGCATGCTTCTGCAAAAGAAGCCGCAATGACGTTCGCCTGCAATCCAATATCCTGACCAACACCACCCCTAGCCGCAACGAACAACAAGTTACTTGCATCATTCTCTATATCTATATAGGCAGGGATTGACGCAACTGAACTCCCACCTGTAACAGCAACTGTTTCACCTTTATTTATATGTGTAACAAACATTTTTGCTGCTGCCATACCAAGTAAACTCTTCGTTGCAACATCAATATCGCTATTCCCCGCAACAACTTTAACGGCATGAATCCCAAGGGATGCCTTGAGTCGATTTGCTAGAGATAACCGCCCTGACCACTGTTCCATTGTCGGCTTAAGTGACTCTAGTACTTCTTTACCTTCATTCGTTATTGTCATTCCATTTTTCGCAATATCAATGAGTTGTTGTTTTCGCAAAAGATCCATCATCGTACGTGTTTCTCGCTCCGACAACCCAGCCATTTCACCAAGTGGTCGTCTGCCAACAGGCCCAGCCATTTCCACGTATGTCAATACCCGATATCTCTCTTGTAAAACGTCCATCATTTCAGGAACTAGCTTACTCTGTGCTTCCATTGAATATTTCAAAGGCTTACCACCCCCTGGACACCCACCGTCCCACTAAGACCGAAAACGTCCCACCGAGACCAAAAAAATATGAATGCCTATTACTTCTACAAATAGCATAACTCAAATTCTTGAATAATTCAACTTTTATTACCTACCGAGCACTCAAAATAATTCGACAATATCTACATATCCTATGTTGCCGTAGGTCACCACGTTACCATCCTTCTCAATAACAGGCACCATGAGTAAATACTTTTCGTGAATTTCATCGTCGGTTTGAATATCGATTTCCGTCCACGTTAATGGATAATCCTCTTGTACAAGCTTCATCATTAACATTGCTTCGTCACACAGTGCACAACCGGGCTTTGTATAAAAAGTGATATGCATTCAATACACCACGCTTTTTTCATAATAACTTCATCATAATTGAAAAACGGACGAGATGCACAAGTTTGCCCTTGCACATCTCGTTCGTATTAGAATAGATTTACCAGCTTCGACCTGCTCCGCCGCCACCTCCGGAACCACCTCCGCCGAAACCACCAAATCCTCCACCGCCGCCAGAACTTCCACCGCCAAATGAACCCGGGAATATGACCGGGCCACCGCGACGACGCCCGCCTGGACCGCCACCTGTACCACCGCCACCGCTTCTCATAGCACTAATGATAATGATCGCAATAACAATAATTATAAAGAACGGAAAACCTTCTTCTGTATCGTTAAATTCGCCCGTGACAGTATCCACAGGTAATTGATCTCCTTCTAATCCATATTCGGAAGCAATCGCATTATAAAATGCTTTATAAGCTTCCATAATTGCCATATCAGGCTGCTCATCTTGCAAATATGGAATGGCAACCTGATCAATCACACGCCCCACTTTCCCATCAGGAAGCGCTCCTTCTAATCCATACCCAACACTCAAGTAAAAATGTCGATTCCCATTTGAATTAGCCTCGGTTGTCACGACGAGCAAGGCTCCGTTATCTTTATCTGCCGCGCCTAATTTAAACTCCCTCAATTTTTCAACCGCATATTGTTCTACTGGCTCATCGCCAATACTCGGAATAACCAAAACCGCTAGCTCAGATTCTGTTGCGTTGTATAATCGTATGCCAAGTTGTTCAATTTCTGATTGTTGTTCAGATGTTAAAACATCCGCAGAGTCTTGTACTATCGGAACAGCCGCGTCAGCTGCAGACGTGGACGTTATGACTACAGATAGGAAGACTAAACACGCTATCGTTAAAAAACGTGCCCACTGTCGAATCAATCAGTGTCATCCCCGAAATCAATTTTCGGTACTTCTTTCGCAGCTTCGTCCGCTTTAAAATACTCTCTTTCATCAAATCCAAAAATAGATGCTACTATTTTTCCTGGGAAACGCTTTACTTGTCGGTTAAGCGATGCCACTTCGTCATTGTAATCCTTCCGCGCGACACCAATCCGGTTTTCAGTTCCTTCTAATGAATCCATAAGCTGTATAAAGTTTTCGTTTGCTTTCAAATCCGGATAGTTCTCAACAACGACTAACAGCCTACTCAGTGCACCAGACAATTCATCGTTTGCTGCCGCCTGGTCCTCAGGTCCACTTGCACCGGCTAATCGAGTACGCGCTTCAGAGATGTCACTAAGCACTTTCTCTTCGTGGCTTGCGTATCCTTTAACAGTACTTACTAGATTTGGTATTAAATCAGCTCTTCTTTGCAATTGGTTCTCCACTTGCGCGTATGATTGGTCAACGTTTTCTTCCGCAGTCACAAATTTGTTGTAGCTTGGTATAAGTATCATTCCTATAACTACAAGTATAGCTACAATAATCCCTATTGGTCCTAATATCTTCTTCATGCTATCGCCCCTTAATATAGTTTATTGTTTACTCTACCCACCTATGTCATTAGTTAAAACTTTCGTCGATACTAATATATACTAGTCTACTCAACAAAAAGTTTCATGTATTTCATAACTAGTTTAAAAATTATCTTATATAAAACTAATAGAAGGTATATAAAATTGGTTTTACATTTCACTACTGTAAAATTTTTATTGTTTTTCAAATATAAGTATTGGTCCCCAACATAATAATAGAGCTGTTTCAAAAGTCATAATAATGGCTTTTGAGACAGCTCTATTTATTGTTCACTGCTAAATTTATAGATAAATGCACTCTTACTTTTAATAATTACCAACAGAAAATACCTACGAATCCGATTTTAAAGATACAGAAACCTGCATTAACTTCTTTTGCTTTTGCTTGTGTCAAAGTTTTCACGTGTTCACCACCCTTCAAGTATTCTTTTTATCTAATTACCAACAGAAAATACCTACGAATCCGATTTTAAAGATACAGAAACCTGCATTAACCTCTTTTGCTTTTGCTTGTGTCAAAGTTTTCATGTGTTCACCACCCTTCAAATATTCTTCTTATCTATTTACCAACAAAAAATACCAACGAATCCTATCTTAAAGATACAGAAACCTGCATTAACTTCTTTTGCTTTTGCTTGTGTCAAAGTTTTCATTTTTTCACCTCTCTTCAAATATTCTTCTTATCTATTTACCAACAGAAAATACCAACGAATCCTATCTTAAAGATACAGAAACCTGCATTAACTTCTTTCGCTTTTGCTTGTGTCAAAGTTTTCATGTGTTCACCTCCCTTCAAATTTGAATGATAATAAAATTTATTGTTTCTTTATCCATGAGTCAACATCTTTAATAGATATACCTGTTTCACTTGTCCATTCTACTTTATCTACTAACTTTCCCTTTGAATACCTAGCCATAACCGGCGTATGCAGAACATCATATAGTTCTTTGAACTCTTCCCACTTTTCTTCATTTTCTATAAGATCTTTTGCATCTAAATAAAATATTGGTGATTCTAATTTATTATTATTTATTAAGTTGATCACTTTAGGTTCAAAAATATTACATTCATCACAAGTAGGTATGCTGATATAGACATAAAAGTCTTCCCCGCTTGATACCAGCCCTTCAAACGATGTATGAGTAATAAAATCTACAGTATCGTATACAGCTAAATACTTTTCGTCTTCGTTTTTAAATGAATAGACGGTAGTACCTATTAAAAAAATACCGATTACTACTACAGAAAACAAAATATTCCGCAAAGCTTTTCTCTTAATAATAATCACTCCAATATATTAAATTTTACCTAATAATATATTTTCAACTACGTTATATTCTTGATAACCTTCAACCCTTTCAATAACTCCTTCTTTAATAATTAATAATGTAGGAGTTCCTTGTATATTATGTTCAATTAAAAACGACTCATTTTTAGCGTTCTCTGTGTCTAAATAATAGACGGAAGTATCAGTCCTTTTAGCAGCTTCTTCTAGAATGGGCTGAAATTTTTTGCATTCTTGACATGATCTTTTTCCGACAAAAACAAACGTACTTTCATCATTCTCTAACACATCATTGATCTTTGTAATCGAGATTTTATTATTTGTTATATTATCCGAAGTGACATTTACAAAAACTAAGACAATTAGCGCTAAGATGATAAAAGCGATAATTCCATTAATTAATTTTCTCATTGCTGACCTCCTGTTCAACATTAATAATATTATCTGCATATTTTAATAATTCTTCTTCATGACTAATCAAAATCACAATTTTATTTCTTTCAACAGCTAACTTTTTTATGTTCTCCATTAATACTATTTTTGATTTACTATCTAAGTTTCCTGAAGGTTCATCAAATATATAAATACTTTTTTCTTGGCTCATCGCCCTCATTAGTAGTACTTTCTGCTTTTGTCCTTGTGAAATGTTAACTCCGTTACTTTGTAGCAAATAATGATTAGGCAAATTTAAATTGAAAATATCATCATATTTGAGTTTTTCGTCATCTTTTAATTTTTCATTAAATACTTTGTAACGAATGTTTCTCCCAACCGTACTTCCATAAATATTAAATTCAGGCGAATACATACTAATATAATCATTAATATCTATATCTTTTAAGGAGCTTTTTGATATTGAGTTATTAATATTTATGTAACCTGAGCTCGGCTCTAAAATTCCTGATATTATTTTAATTAAAGTAGATTTTCCAGATCCATTTTCTCCTGTAATTGCGCTGATTTTACCAGATTCAAATTTAGCGGAAAAGTTTTTAATTATTTCTTTGTTTTCTTCATAACTAAAATTTAGTTGATCAATAGAAAGCTTTTTTATATTTTTTAGATTTAGTTTTTCTTTCTCTTTAAGAACCTGATCCTCGCTATAATCTTCACTACTTTGTATGTAGTCTATTGCTATAGTACTTTTTTGATAGACGAGCCAAGTTTGAACTACTGGAGAAAGACTGCTTAGTATTATAGATATAAGGAAAATACTATTGGAAGTATTAATTAAGTCGCTTGATTCTCCTTTTAAAGATAAAAGACCAAAAATAATGAAGGAGGTAATTGTCATTAGCGTAATAATCAATTGAAAAGTAGATGATATCTTAGACTCGATTTTCGTTCTATTTATTTTACTCTTTAGAAAATCGTTCATTTTTTCTTTGACAAAGTCTTCTGATTCTACATTTTTAGAAAACAAATTAATATCTAATGAAGTTTTTATATTGTTTTCAATCGCATATGAAAAGCTGGAAGATTTCCCTACAATGTTTCGCTCTTCATTTCTAATTTTAGGAATTTGCTTTTTTAAATAAATCGAGAAAATCATAAACCAGAAAATTAATGAGAATGTTAATAATGAACTAAATTGATATAGTAAAATTGATAAGAATAAAACATAAACAATATTTAATTTAAAATAAAATTTTTGAAGCAATCCAGAAACTGAATTCAATAGATTCCAGAAATAACCTGTCACATTATCTAAATTCTTTCCTGAATCTAAATCATTAATTTTTTGATTATAATATTTAGATAAAATAGTGGCCTGCATTTTATTTTCAATAATAACTTTCTGCTGTGCTTCCTCTATATTTATAAAGTAAAATAACAGGATGATCACAAATGTAAATATAGATGGGAACACCATATTTTGTATTGTTATATGGTCATTGTTTGCCTGCATGAAACTTTGAATAAAAATCGTTGAAACCATAGGTAACATATACTTGAGGAACATCAATAGGACCATTTTCATCTTTATTTTAATTGAAATGTTTTTCATTATATTTTTATATAAAACTTCACCTAAACTATATTCCTTCTTTTTCTTCTTCGATTCCTTTCCTATTTCTCGAGGAATAATGTCAATATTATCTATACATAATGCAAATCCCAAAAAAATAGATTTAATATAATCTTCTTCGCATTCTATAATGTTAGGCATTGATGGATCTGAAATAGTGAACTTATTCTTATCTATTTTATGAACAACAACATAATGTGCTAACCCATCATTTTCAACTACAATCATCATTGGAAGTTTTTCAACTTTTTTTAGTTGTTCAAAATCAGAGACCTCATATGAATCAGATAACACTCCGTAATTGATTAAAATTTGATTTAATTCATATAAGGATAAGCCTTGATCATTATTGATATTATAATTTTTATATAAATCACTTTCGCTACTCAAATTGAAACCTAACTGTTTTAAAATCGTTTTTAAGGAAGCTATTCCACAGTCAGTGCTAGATTTTTGCATTGAATGAGCATACATATCCTTATCTCCCTACTTATTTATTTCAATGTTTCCAATTGTTTTTACTTGAATCAAACTATCCATACTCTCTCCTGTTTCAGGAACACTAACTTCTCCGTCGCCTTCTGCTTTCGTTTCATACTTACCATCAAAACTCTCAGGTAAATTAATCACTACGCTCCCAACATCCATTGCAAAGTTCATTTCTTTGAATGTCGCATCCTTCGCTAGATTAACCGAAAGTGTTAACTCATCTTTGCCTTCACTAGTAACAAATAATTTCACTTCACCTTTTTTTGAAAAGTTAATAGCTGCACTATCTTCCGTTAAAACCGATGTAGCTAATGCTGTTTTAGTTTTTTCAGAAACTTTCCCACTTAATGTTATCGTTGTAATTTCATTATCACTTTCTTTAATTTCAGTCTTAATGTTTTGAGAGACTTTATTAAATGAAATGTTTTGAAGCTGCTTGGAATTCAGCTCCCAGGTTTCACCAACTTGAATATCAGTATTCGATTGCGAAACAGATGTGTAACCCCAAACCCCTACAAATAGTAATACAACGCCTATAACAATAAATTTTTTCTTCAAAATAAACCTCTCCTTTTTTTCCTTTTTTTAATTTTCATTTGAATTCTCTTGTGTTAAATGACGAGTAACTAACAAATAATGCTAATAAAGCATATGCGATACTACTTGTAAAAATTGTAAGTAAAAGGTTTGTAGATAGATCCGGTAGATTTGTCACACTTCTAATATTGGTAAAGAAAAGAGTATCCAATATTGATTCAAGTTTAGGCAAATAAGTCGCTATAATATTTGAAATAAAACTATCTCCAATAAATGCAATTGAAATAAATGCCGCTACAGATACATACGTAGACTTAATGGTATTAAATAATAAAATCCCTAAAGCGCTTGCCGTCAAATATAAAGGTATTTGAGCTAAAACAATTTTTACTAATGGTAGCGGATCAAACCCACCTTGAAGAGCATAAGTTGTCGCAAATAAACTAAGCGAGTATATCAAAATAAATAAAATAGTAAGTATAAAAGTTAAAATCGTTTTGCTTAGGAAAAAGGTAGATCTTTTTATTCCAGAAATTAAGGAGTTATTTACTACACGGTAACTAAACTCATGTCCCCAAACGATAACTAGTATATTTGTAAGAAATATAGGAAGAAAAAGTGAACTACTTGATAAACCAGATTGAACAATTTCAAACGCAGGTTTATCTGAGCCGAGAAAACTAAAGAATGCACCTAATACAACCATCCCAACTGCAGAATAAAAACATAATTTACCTTTAATAATTCTGAAAAAATCTGATTTTAAAATATTAAACATCACTTACACCTCTATCAATTAAATCTAAATAATAATCTTCTAAATTTTCTTCTTTATGATAAAAGTTCAACATATAAATCGCTTGATCGAATAATAACTTTGAGATTTTAGGCATAGTTGAATTCTCTTCTTTCAAAGTAAGAACATCTTGATTTTTTTTCACGTCATATCCTAACCCTGTTAAAATATCTATCGTTCGTTTGTCATCAGATGTTTCTAAAATAATATAATGCTCACATTCTTGCTCCAGCTCACTCTTAGTCAGTTCTTTCACTAATCTGCCTTCATTAATAATTCCGTACCTTGTCGCAAGCATGGAAAGCTCAGTCAATATATGACTTGAGATTAAAACAGTTGTCCCAAATTCTGTATTAAGACGTTGAATTATTTTACGGATTTCGACAATTCCTTGTGGATCTAGTCCATTAACAGGTTCATCTAAAATTAAAAAATCTGGATTGTCTAAAATTGCTAATGCCAAACCCAAGCGCTGCTTCATTCCTAAAGAAAAATTACTAAATGGCTTTTTACCAGTGTCTTCAAGACCTACAAACTCTAAAACCTCAGAAATTCTATTTTTATCATTAATATTCATTTGAATCGCATAGTACTTGAGATTGTCTCTGGCCGATAAGTAGGGATAACAAACAGGTCCCTCAATTACAGCGCCTATTTTTATTTGTTCCTTAGCAACATAATTAATACTTCCTGAATTTTTTTCTATTAATTGCGTTAGCAACCTAATAAATGTTGTCTTTCCTGAACCATTTTGTCCGATAAACCCATAGATATCACCTTTATTTATAGTCATAGACACTTCATTTACAGCATGGTAGTCTTTGTAAGTTTTGACTAATTTATTTGTACTTAAAAGTATATTTTCAGAAACAATTGTATTCATAATATTCTCTCCTACTCTTTTTCAAATACTTGCTTAACGAATACTTTATTAGCAGAACAATATCCTTTTTTTATTTTTAGTCTTGGATAACCATCAAAAGACAATTCAATATCATTTACTTCAAAGTAAGTATTCAGAGGAACTTCTTCTTTTAAGTAACGATCTATGAATTCCGTTGTTTTATAAACATTTAATGGGACTAGCGTTTTCACTCTTTTCGGATTCTTAATATAATAATTATTATAATTAATTCTTTTATTTTTTTTATTGACGTTATCTAGTTGAAAGTCCATAAGAGAATCGCTCCACTTCTTTGTTAAATAACAACTTCTAATTACATATATAAAATAATTCCTGATATAGTATTTACAAAATCAATTAAACTTAGCATTACCTTTACCCCCTTCTATCTGTTAGTACATTTATTTTAAGCTTACCGACTTTAGTTGCTCTATTTTCTTTTGTGCCCATATCTTAGTTTCTTATGTCCTATAGTGGATTTCTTATTACATATAAAGAATTATTCCTGTTATTGTATTGACTAGATCAATTAGGTTTAGCATTACGTTTACCTCCTTCTATTGGTTACTTAATTTAAACTAAGCTTACCTGCTTTAGTTGCTCTATTTTCTTTTGGAGTCATATCTTAGTTTCTTATGTCCTATAGTGGATTTAGGAATATACACTACATAGTTTCTTTTCTTAGTAAATTTAGTAGATTTAGTTTGAATCTAAATTCTTTATCTTTTAATTAACCTTAGCTTATCGTCATTAATAGCTATGTTCTCAATTTCAGTCATATCCTATTTTCTTTTATCCTATAGTGGATTTCGAACAATATTAAAAACATATCTTAAAAGAAAAACACTAATTAAATACATCTATAGAAGAGAGTTACAAATACAAGAACAAACTGCATTCTAAAAAATATCTATCAACTGATTAAATTAGAGGTTAATAATAAATATCCTTGTAATATTTTGGATTTCTAGACTTTTCTGCCAATTGAGGTATAATTAATTTAATATTGGGGGTTGGATTTCTTATGGTAATGGGTGCAGCTTTTAAGATTATCCGTAAAAACAAGGGGCTTTCGCAAAAAGAAGTTGCAGCTGATATTATTTCTACGTCATTTTATTCGAAACTCGAAAATGAAAACAGTAATATATCTGCGGATTTGTTTTTTCAAGTTCTGGATAATTTGGATATTGCTTTAGAAGAGTTTGAGTATATCTATAATGATTATTCCCACACATCTAAGAAAAAAATTGATGATGAGTGTAAACAAATCTACTATGCTGGCGATATAACCAAACTTGAAGAAAAGAAAAATGAAGTTGAAGAGATTTACAAATCAACTGGCGATGATTTTTATAATAGATTAGCAATTTTGCTCTATTGCTTAATACAAACATACAACTCAGAAAAATATGATCCAGAAATTATAAATCCTATTCAATCTTATTTATTCTCTGTCGAAACCTGGGGACATTATGAGATAAGACTATTCACTACTTGTATAAAAGCTTTTGAAGTTGATACAGTTCTTTTATTAAGCAATCAGTTATTAAACAACTTAAAACCTTATTCCACTTATAATTTTCACGAACGAGATATTATTACTGTTTTAATTAATATTATTATTACTTGTCTCGATAATAATCGATTAGAAGAAGCTGACTATTACATCGCTGTTGCTAAAAAAAGATTAACTTCAGAAAAAATAATGTTTGAAAGAAATCTAATCAACTATCTTTTTGGTATTAGTTTAATTCATCATCTTAAAAGTGATGAAGGCTATCTAATTGCTATGACTTCAATTGACATTTTTAATTCCTTGAATATGAATGGAATGGCTACACAGTATGAACAATATTTAGAAGAAACAATCAAAAATTTTAGTGAGTAAATGAGTTTAAGAATAGAGGTTATGCTGATGCAGTTAGGGGATGCATTAAAATTAATTAGAACAAACAAAGGATTATCACAAAGTAAAATAGCTAGCGGAATAATATCAACATCTTTTTATTCAAAAGTAGAAAAAAACCTTAGTAATATATCAACGGAATTGCTATTTAAATTACTTGAGCAGTTAAATATTAGTTTAGATGAATTCTGGTATATATATAATGACTATTCTTTAGGCGAGAAAGAAGAACTTACAAATAAATGTAAACAAATATATTTAGAAGGTAATATCAATGAACTTATCGATATGAAAGATGAAGTAGATAATATATATGAAGAAACACAAAAAAAATTTTACCAACGTTTGTCTATTGTCTTATATTGTGCAATTCAAAATGTTAAGTCTGAAAGCTATGATGATAAAATAGTAGAGCCTCTCAAACAATATTTATTATCTATCAATACATGGGGATATTATGAAATTAAATTATTTGGTATTTGTATTTTAGTTTTAGAGATGGATATAAATACACTCTTACTTTTGGCTAATCAGTTATTAAACAACTTACGATTTTATTCCGATTTACAAACATATGAAAAAGAAATTATTACCGTATTAATTAGGATTGTTGAGACTTGCTTAAATAACGATAGATTAGAAGAAGCCGACTATTATCTAAATATCGCAAAAAGAAAGCTTACAACTTTAAATTTAATGTTTGAAAAGAATCTACTAGAATTTTTATCTGGAATCAGTTTGATGCAAAATGGAAACGTAATAGAAGGCAAAAAAATGGCTGTTAAATCGATAGATATTTTTAAAGTTTTAAATATGAAAGTAAGTGCAGATAAATATGAAAAGTATTTTAAGAAAAAATTATATACTGTTGAACAAAATATAAATAATTATTAAATAGAAATAACATATATCAATTTTATGTTTATTGATTTTTCATCTAAAGATTACTGACTAAAAAAGCGTTGGAAAAGGTATAAGACCTTTTCCAACGCTTTTCTCTATTAATTTATTATAAAGGTATTAGCACCCAAAACGTATTGCTGTTATCAGTTGTTTCAACACCTATCTCACCTTGATGATGCCGTTCAATGATTTCCTTAGAGATAGCCAGCCCTAAACCTGAACCACCTGTCAATCGACTTCGAGAGACGTCAAGCCGATAAAACCTTCTAAATATGTTGTCTTTTTCTATTTCTGGGATAGGTGTGCTTTGCCCAGTAATAGAAATACGATAACTTTCTCCCCGGGTTTCCCTTGTTAATAAAATTGGGGCCATTCCTTCATTATAGCGAATAGCATTATCTAATAGGTTATTAATAACCTGTTGCATTCCTTCGAGATTTACTGATATTTTACACGGTTCAATATTTTGTTTTATTGGTATATTCTTCTGTTTCCATTCTTTATTAAACATGGCAACAGATTGACTAAGTACTTCAGTAATTTCATGAGTTTCTTTTTTCACTATAGAGTTTGCCGCTATGTAATCCCATTCTTTTAATTGCTCGAACTGGTTAATCATTTGAGACAACCGATTGGATTCCTGATGAAGAGATCCAAATAGTTCAGTATCACCAACTATGTCACCATCTTTTAACGCTTGTAGATAACCATTTAAGTTCGTTAAAGGTGTTCTTATTTCATGGGATAGATCTGTTACAATTTTTTTTCGTTGCTGCTCATTATTTTCTAACTGTGTAATAAGTCCATTATATTCTATAACTAATTGACCTATTTCATCCTGTTTATAGACTTTAACAAGTTCAGGATAATGACCATGCCTTAATTGTTGAGTTGACTCTATTAAACTTCTAATTGGTTTTGTTAAACGCTTCATAAAATAGTAATGTCGAAAACTCCAAAGAAAAGCTACAGTTATCATAAATATCCATAAGTAATTCCTTAATACACTATTAAATTGTTGTTGACGGTGAACATCTAAATTTCCTACTCCAGCAGCAAGAAAACAAGCTGTATTATATAATGCCCAACCACTAATAGCGGTTGCCGATACAATAACTATAATATTTAAAACTGTGATACGCCAAAGAAATCCAGAGGGCATTATTTTTTTATATAAGTTATTTATTCGTGACAAACTTATACCCCATTCCTCTGACGGTTTGAACTCGTTTAGGTTCTGATGTATCCTTTTCAATTTTTTCCCGAAGCTTCTTAACGTGTGCATCAATGGTTCGGTCCATAACATCACGTTCTCCATAAGGATATATTTGATTAATAAGTTGTTCACGCGACAACACTATGTTGGGGTTTTGCATAAAATGATGCAGTAAACTAAACTCATACTTTGTTAGTTGTATGTCTTTTCCGTAAAGTAATACTTCTCCTTTGTTTGGCATAATACACAAACCATCAGTCACAATTTTAGACATATGTGGCCAGTTCTGCGAAGTACTGCCTCTACTTGTGCAATAAGCTCATTGGGATCAAAAGGTTTTGTCATATAAGCATCTGCACCTAATTTTAAACCTGATATTTTATCATCTATTTGGACTTTAGCTGAAAGCATAATAACAGAAACATCATTTCTTTTTTGCTCAATAATCCACGCATAAAAGTCTTCACCACTTATTTTAGGAAGCATTAAGTCGAGGATTATTAAACATGGATGATGCTCTAGAAAAACGGCTTTTGCTTCTTCACCATCTGCTGCCTCAACAACTTCATAGCCGCTATTTTTTAAATATATTACGATGAGTTGTCGAATCATTTTATCATCTTCGACAACCATTATTGTTTGCTTCATTAGACTCACCCCATTCCTAGTTTACATGACGGAAGTGACCTATTGCATCATTTCAAACTGCTGGACCATATAATCATAATTCAAAGCACCCATCACGATGAATTGGATTCGTCCATTTGAGTCAATCATAAATGATGTTGGATAAGCCATGATTTCATATTCACTTGAAACAGCAGATACTTCATCCAATGGAACTGTCAAAGTTAGCTGCAGTTCATCTATAAAATTTTGAACTTTATCTGGACTCGATTCTGTTTCGAGCAAATTCACTGCTAAAACTTGCACATCTTTTTCTGATTGAAACTTTTGCATATCCGGCATTTCTGCGCGACAAGGAGGACACCATGTTGCCCAAAAGTTCAGCATAACTCGTTGCCCTTTGTAATCCGACAACTTAACCGTTTCACCGTCTAATGTTGTAAGTTCAAAATCAGGAGCCAGCTCACCTCTTCGAATTCCAATCTCATCGGATTCCTCGACTACATGCACGCTACTATCAGCCTGCTCTTTTGATGAAAACGCAAATTCATACACCGCCCAGCCCAGCATAACCGATACCACCGCAATAAAAATCATTTTCTTCATTCTTTATTTCCTCCCTTATTAGTCATCAGCCTAACTTTTCAAACCATGTAACTTGTACTAACTTAAGAAGAAATTCTGTAATGCGAGGCAGTTGACCTGTAAATAAAATCAACCCCATAATAATCATAATGACGGCACCGATTTTCATAATGATTTGACTACGACGTACAATCCATTTGGTTGATCCCAGGAAAAATGTCAAGATAAGGAAGGGCAGTGCAAAACCGATGACATACATGACCGTATACACAATTCCTTGTGTTGGATTACTTGCGGCCAAAAAGAGTATAGATCCGAAAATCGGACCGATGCACGGTGTCCACCCAGCAGCAAATCCCATACCTACAAAAAAAGTACCTAAATAGCCAACAGGTCTCTTTGCTGATTGGAAACGCTTTTCTTTCATTAACGCCGTTACATTAATCCAACCGCAACGCCGTTACATTAATCCAACCGCCAACAAAAAGCCCCATAAATATGATAAAGACACCGGCTACGCGTTGGATTAGGAGACCTGTGTCACCTACTAATAACGTTTGGATCCATTGCCCCAAAAATGAAGCCCCGACACCTAAACTAATAAAAATAAGTGAAACACCTAACAAGAAGAACACTGAGTGACTTAATAATTGACTACGTATTTTAACATCTTGATTTCCTTGCAGCTCTTTTACACTGATGCCTGTAATATATGATAAATATGCAGGAAATATTGGTAATACACAAGGTGATAAAAAAGATAGCGCCCCTGCACCTAACGCCAAAAACATTCCTACTACCAACATCGTATCTGTCTCAATTCCACCCATTTATATTACCTTCCTTCTTTTATAAATAACGTTCATTAGCAACGTAAACAGTAATAGTAAAACCAAAAACCAAGGTAATATTGTATAGCCTAATATCATCATTAATGGCATCGTAACGGCTAAAACTAGCGTGCCTACAGTCCAACTGATAAATATGATTACACTTAACCTATCTTCGACTATTCGGTCACGCATGATTACCAGTGCAACAATAAGTACGGCAAGTAAACCCAGGTAGTTGACGAAGTATGTATTCTTATTCCACACAACTTGAATAAATTCATATACAAACGATGTCGTTAAAAACAGAAAAATAAAAGCAGTAAAAAAAGTAGCTATGTCAATCTTTTTTCGTTTAGCTTTTACTCCAGTTGTTACAATTGTAAAAAGCACGGCTAAGTAAAAAGATTTTGAATCGCCAGGATAGGCTAAGATTGCCAATGGATCATTTATGAAAACTAAGAAATTTAAGATGATTTTACTACCCCACATAAATATGACGAAGTTCGTAAGTTGTGACATTAATTCTTCCATATAAATTTTCTTTATCTTTTTCGGTAAATTACTTAGCGAATAAAAAGATAGAAACCCCATAAGTAAGCTAAGTACCATTATTGCGATTGAAGTTTGTACACTTGCCATAGATTCTTTCCTCCAGTACAAAATCACTCAATTATTATCATACTGTTGCTTTATGAAGGTTTGACGAAAGCCAGATTTTATTAGAGGTTATTCTCTTATTTCTTTTTTATTAGAATATGTAAACAATGATGTTGATAATTTTTCCAAAAGAAAAAGGACCCATTAAGGTCCCGTTTACTTTCTTTATTAAAAATGCATTATTTACTTATTCACCAGTTTTAGAAAAGTGTTCGATCCTTGCGCCAATTTCATCGCGTACACGTTGGAAGAACGCCCATTTTTCTTCGTCCGTTCCTTCTGCTCTTGCAGGGTCATCAAATCCCCAATGGTCACGTTTGACATGAGCTGGTGTCATCGGACATTTATCAGCCGCATCGCCACAAAGCGTGACGACAAAATCTGCGTTATTTAAGATTTGCGGGTCAATAATATCTGAAGTTTGATTCGAAATGTCAACGCCGGCTTCATTCATCGCTTTAACAGCACTTGGATTGACCCCGTGCGCTTCAATTCCCGCACTAAGAACTTGCCATTCTTCACCAAGATACTTTTTTCCCCATCCTTCAGCCATTTGGCTACGACATGAGTTACCTGTACATAAGAAATAGAGTGTTTTTTTCGACATAATAAAAATCCCCTTTTCAACTTTTTATTGTATGAACGAAAGCCATAAATACAATCCAATTAGTGTGATCAGAAGTGTAGGTACCGTTAAAATAATACCGATTTTAAAATAGCTACCCCAAGAAATCTTGACGCCTTTTTGAGACAAGACATGTAACCATAATAAAGTGGCCAATGAACCGATTGGTGTTATTTTCGGACCTAAATCCGATCCGATAATATTTGCATAAATCAATGCTTCACGAATCGGTTCTGATGTGTTCGTTTCCGATATCGCTAAAGCGTTAATCATAACTGTGGGCATATTATTCATAATTGATGATAATATTGCCGCGATAAAGCCCATCGAAATCGTTGCGACAAAAATTCCTTGATTGGCCGCCAGCTGAATGACATCCGCCAAGACACTTGTCAGACCTGCATTCCGCAATCCATAAACGACCACGTACATCCCAACTGAAAAGAATACAATTGCCCAAGGAGCCCCTTTAAGTACTTGCTTCGTTTCGACTGCAGGACTTCTTTGTGCCATAAGCATAAAGAAGATAGCCGTTAGCCCAGCAATAATAGAGACAGGCAATCCCGTAACCCCACTAGTGAAATACCCTACGAGTAGTACAACTAGGATAACCCAAGCTAGTCGAAACAACTTTATATCTTTGATAGCATCTTTCGGTTCTTTTAAATCCGATACTTTATAGTCTTTTGGAATACTTTTACGGAAAAATAACAACAGCACTAAAATACTCGCAACTAGTGCAAATAGATTCGGGACAATCATTCGAGATGCGTATTCCACAAATCCGATACCGAAAAAGTCTGCGGAAACAATATTCACTAAGTTACTTACGACCAATGGTATTGAAGTCGTGTCAGCTATAAAACCGCTGGCAATTATAAATGGGAAAATCATCTTTTCATTGAAATTCAAATTTCGTACCATTGCTAAAACAATTGGCGTAAGTATAAGAGCAGCCCCGTCATTTGCAAACAAGGCCGCAACCACTGCACCTAGAAGAGTGACGTAGACAAACATACGAATTCCGCTGCCTTTTGCTAATCGCGCCATATGTAAAGCAGACCACTCGAAGAATCCTATCTCGTCCAATATTAATGAAATAATAATAATAGCAATAAACGCGAGTGTAGCATTCCATACAATTCCCGTTACATCGATAACGTCTTGAAAATTGACAACTCCTGCTATCAAAGCAACTACTGCCCCAATACACGCAGACCAACCAATCGATAAATTTCTAGGTTGCCAAATCACGAAAACAAGTGTAAGTATAAAAATTAATGATGCAGTAGTAGCTGAAACCAACTTACTTTCTCCTCCTTATTCACAACAAACCCGAAGTCCTTGTGCCTCAAGTTCTGTTATTGATTCATTTTGTTCTGGTAGGTGTTCCAATATGCTTTTAATAAAAGGGTAATCTTCATGACTTTCATTAATAGAAAAGAAAATCCATTGTCCCCTACGCTGTTCTTTGACTAACTCAATATCTCTCAGTTTACGTAGATGCTGACTAATCGCCGGCTGACTCATTTTAAAGATTTCAACAAATTCACACACACAGCATTCGTGTGATTTCAGTAATTTCATCATCTTTAAACGGGTCGGATCCCCAAGCAACTTTAACAATTGTGATGCTCGTTGCAGTTCAATCGTAGTTGTGACCATCTATCATCCCTCCACTCCTTTAACAGTATATAAGCATGTCCTTATATGTGCAAGAGCTCATTTATTATTAATCTTTAAGTTTACTCTAAATACAATAGATATAAAATAAAAAATGACCACAAGAACTATCTCCTGTAATCATTTTATTCACAAACTATCTTCTTCGTCAGTCTTAATACAATTGAACTTTACAGCCCCAATGCTTGTATTTTCAAAGATATGAGGAATACTTAAATTCACTATCATTTACCACAAATTTTATTGTATTCGATTTTTCGTTCCCTTACTTCCGACTACAACATATACATAGATTGATCTGAGACAGTTATTCCATACCAAATGTTTGATGTTTAATCCTAGTCATTCTTGTTATTTGAGTGCCATGTTTTAGATTTTTAATTAGCAAAAACCAATTGCACCCAAAAGTATAACAATGTCAACGTTACGATTGTTGATATCGGTATGACTATCAACGATACGCTTAGGTAATCTTTCCAAGTAACTTTAATTTTATTTTTTCTTAGAATATGCATCCACAGAAGTGATGCTAGCGTTCCGATAGGTAACAGCAATGATCCCATGTCACTACCTATTATATTCGCAAGATAGATAGTCTTTAATGTGATTGGATCTAATCCCATTTCAGTTAAGGTAATCGTCCCAACCATTAAAGCAGGGTGATTATTAAAGATGTTGGAAAGTATTGAAACTAATCCTCCCATGATAAAGCTTGCTTGAAATAACCCCTGGGTTACAATTGGTTCACACAATTCTACTAACAACGCTGTAAGTCCCACATTATGCAGACCATATATAAGCACATACATGGAGAAGGCGAAAATAAGTATTTGCCATGGGGTCTTCTTCAGGATATCTATAGGGTTAGTCCGTAAATGATACCATCTCCACAAAAGCAGGCCAGCAGATCCGAGTACAGCTACAAGTTCAATAGGGATGTTAACATAAGAGGCTACAAAAAGTAGGCAACGCATCATAAAGACAAATAGTAATATCCTCATCATGAATTTAGTACGTTTTTGTTTTGTGTCAACAGAAATATTTGTTTTTAACGGGTGGAAGTTTTTACTGAAAAATACTTCTTCAATATCTTCTGCAGAACTGGGTAATCTTTTTGGTAGTTTCTTTCTTAGTATAAAATACATCAAGCCTGACATAAATAATAAACCTATTGTTGCTGGAACAAACATCATAGCTGTATGCATCCAAAGAGACATATCAATGATTTTCAGGGCAATCAAGTTCACAATATTACTAACTCCTATTGGTGCACTTGAAGCCGTTGCAATGAGTGCTCCACTCAATAGATAGGGGATTTGTTGATGGGGTTTTAACTTGAGGTTTTTGAGTAATAAAATTAAGATAGGCGTTGTAATTAAGATACTCCCATCATTATTAAACAAAAGTGTCATCAAAAAACATAGTAACTGGATATTCCAATATAGACGGTGACCAGAGCCCTTCGATAATTTCGCGAGCAGCGCAGCCGCCCAATGGAAGAAACCAAAACTCTCTAATATAACAGCCATTACGATTGTCGCTATAATTGTAATGGATGCACCACCAATTTTATCGATGATATCCACAATGTCTGCTCGTGAAACAATACCTGTCAATAAAATTATTGCCGCCCCAATTGACGCGGGCCACGCCTCGTTCATTCCTCTAGGTCTCCAAAATATGATGGACATAGTTGTTAGGAACACTAAAACGGTTATTACAATTTGAAAACTCATACCTATACATTTCCTTCCTTTTTTTTTAAGGATTCTATCCTTTTATTGTTTGTCCTTCTCCTTGTATGTATATTCATTTCGAAGGAATAGGAGCGAGATGTTTGTCCACTCTCATCAAAATGTATATTTAATAATTCCCCCTTTAAATGGACAACCGTTCAAAATAACAATTAATATTAAAACTTAACCATTTAAAGTACTTGTCCAAAAAAAAATAGGCTGTCGAAAGTTTCTCGTCAGCCTAAAAGGGGTTATACCCTTCTTTTTATTTCATATAAATACGAAGTTTGAATTACCCAACGCACTCTTAAAATTAACAGTATACTAATTAGAACTACACTTGGTGGACCGTTTTAATATGATCAAGGTTTAGATAATTAGACGTTGCTCTTGCTGTTTGAATTTCAACGATATTGGCATCAACATTATTTATCTTACCAATATGGCTTTTATCCCCACCCATATTAAATACAACTAGCTCACTTTTAAGACTTTCAACATGAGCAGCAAAGTTAGAGGCTAACAATTTATCAGCCTTTTGTAACAAAACGCAATGGTTATCCATGCCATAAGGTTTTTCATTTTTTGTATAAGGTATCAGCCATTTCAAGTGTTCAATTGTAATATACATCGTCTTATAAATAGGCGATTGGAATACAAAATAGTTATTCATGACACTTGTAATACAACCATGCAGAGACTGACCGCCTGTGACATAAATTTCAACAAATTTATCTTTCGCTTGTGTAAGAACCTCCCCAAAAGATAAGTTTCCTTTATCATCTTCCGTGGTAAAGCTAGGAAACTCAGTAGGGTCCTCTATTTCATCTTCAATATCAGAATCAACCTTAAAACTTTGAACATGATTTAATGGGATATATACAAATTCTTTCCCAGTAAAAAGCACAATCATGTCGCTTCCTAAATCTATAAGAGTACCAGTAATTATTTTCTTACCAGAAACCTCAATCTGTACAACCTGTTTGACAAGACTTTGAATGATTTTATTCAAATCCACACCTCCTATACATCTCACTATCACCATTAGTAATTGTCGAATGATACATTGGATATATTTTCACAACATTCACAAGCCCAAATAGTTTAGTTAACTTTTAAGTTCACGGTACATATTTTCTGCATGCTTCAGTAAAGCTAGATACTGAGCTTCCTCTGACTGATTTAACCGTCTTTGGGCCAAAAGAAAGACATTTGTTTCAGCATGCTTCATGAGAGATAAGTATTGTTTCTCTAATATCTTTTTTACTACTTTTGGATCTATCGGTAATTGGGAAGCGATTATTTCAGTGGCTTCACATTTTTCATCCGAAGGCCCAATGTTCTTACTTGGATTCTGATCAGATACTAGTTGCACTAATACATTATCCGAATCAAGGGACTCTTCTAGTTTTATAGTTCCAACCTCATTGTCTAGCAATTCATTTTCTATGGTGGGGTTATTGGGATTTGTTAAAAGGTTTCGTTCATTATTCAGAGTATTCCATGCGGTTAAAAGTGTTTTCTTCCGTTTAGCTTTTGATTCCACAGGTAAAAATTGCCTTTCTAAACTAAATCTATTTTTTAAATCTAATACACCTAAACGATCCGCTTCAAACGAATATACTTTTTCACCTTCCAATAAATCAGGTCTAACAAAACGTGATGTATCTCCAGGCGTTTCTTGAAAATCCAGTTGCAATTCCGTTTGATCTTCAGCTAAAGCCTCCAATATTGGAACTTCAGTATTCTTTATTGGCTTGATTTCGTTTATTGGTTGTGGATTTTCCACAACCACCTGTTTTTCAACCTGATAATCTGCTGCATCTCCTACTGAGGAGTCTATTAGTTCCTTTTCTTCATCGGCTGAATGATTAATAAAGCCTTGAATAATATTTTCACGTCCCTCTTTATCTACATTCCTATTCGATAATTTATTCTTTAGCAACTTTACTAATGTGAAGTATATTTCCAATCTAGTCTGTGGATCAACTTCTGGTCGTTCATTAACAAGGTATTCATCTTCTACTACTTCTCCAGGTGAAATATCCAAAATAGGTACCTCTTTTTTCGTTTTCGTTTCAAGCTCTATATTTTTGAGGGTGCTTTCATTAATAATCTGTAGCTCATTTTGACTAGCTTCGATTGCTAGCTGTTCATGCTTATTTATTACTATAATCCGTTTTTCTGGTATATGGCTCGTAATATTAGATATATGGCATCTTGGAACATAGAGCAATTCCGAATTATTTATTACAGTGACATAATCATCGGATATTTTGCTTAACACACCGAAAATTCCCTGGTCACTCAAACTATTGATGGACACCCAGTAATCTCTGGACGATTTCAATACATCTACTAAATAATTTTTATTGACATAATGAACAATCTCGGTCGAAACCAGTAAACTTTTAGTATTGCTTGAAATAGTCTGGATATGTTGGAGGGGAAAATAAAACACAGTTTTATTTACATCGACAACAATGTGGTCTGATTTAACATCTAACAAAAAACCTTCAAAAAATTGACAATCATTTAAACATAAACCAATCTCTGTATCTATAAGGTCGCCTAATGCTTTTTGAAATTTTAGCTCATTCAACTTTTATGGCCCTCCTTTATAGAATAACGTCGCTCCCAACTAACAGAAGCGACGAATGTATCAAATAGTGTTTTCTATTTTATTTTGAGTCTTTTTGTTTATTGTTTTCCTTTGTTTTTCCGTCTTTATTTACTTTATCAACTTTGACTCCATAACTTATGTTGCGGATATGAAACAGGGACACGCGAATTATTTCTTCATTCGCGACAATCGTTACAAAATCATCAGTAGGATTACCAATGTTCATTAAACCTTCAAGTGTTTCTGGTCCCCCACGGTTAATTTTTACCCATCGAAGTGTCAATTTCCCCAAAACACTTTGAAAATCTTTAGCTTGAATGTACGAAAACTTTCTTGGTATATCCACGTCTAGTTCCGTTTGGTCCTTCGCGTTATAAGTTAGGCTTTTAATGTGATGTGTATTGTAATAAATAATCCCCTCGTCTGCGTTAAGCAATGTGATGTAATCCTCCGCTACCGCCAGCAACTTACCAATACGTGATTCAGGTCCACCTCTATCGACTTTAATGACTCTATCAACAAGCGAGTGCATCATTTCGGTATTCATATGTTTCCAACCCCCTTTTTTAGTGTCCTGTTATCTATATGTATCATGAGTTAGCATTGCCAAGGTTAAAAGCCCAGCTTTGAATAATGGGTCAAGTACAAATGTCTCTAACATCAAAAATTGTATAAGCAAATATATAGAAGGAAGCACAAAAGCGCCCCTAAGTTGTTTCAGAATTTTTCTTGGCTCCAAAAACTTTTGTAGGTAAATTTAATCTATGCACCCTCTGATGATTATCAATAGGTAGCACTTAGCTTCTTATATATTTGGTTAATCATAATTATGTCGTAGATAAATACAATGCCGACTTAACAGATTCCTAAATTGTATTTTGCAGGTTGCCCAATCAGTAATAGTAGTTTTGAATAGAATGACATTAGACTATAAAAAAAGGTGGGAATTAAATGCCGAAAAAAGGAAAGAAAGCTAGAACTAGTCGTTCATCTTCATCAGGCTGTTCAACGTCTGGCTCTTCATCTTCATATTGTTCATGTTCTTCAACGTCAGGCTCGTGGTCACGTTGTTCAAGTTGTTCATCATCGAGGTCTTCATCAGGTTGTTCATCGTCAAGCTCTTCACCAGGTCGATTGTCGTCCGGCTCTTCACCAGGTCGATCGTCGTCAAGCTCTTCACCAGGTCGATCGTCGTCCGGCTCTTCACCAGGTCGATCGTCGTCCGGCTCTTCATCAGGCTGTTCATCGTCAAGCACTTCATCAGGTCGCCGAAAAGGCCGTCGAAAAGGACCTGGGAAAAGACGTCCTTAACTAACATAAACTAACTACTTTCGCTTGATCAATCAATATCTGATTGATTGAGCGGAAGCATTTATCATTATCAAAACAAAGTTAGCTTTTCGATTTACGGGCGAAGTGAATAATAGAAAGGAAAGAATTTTTATGTCCTATCTTATTCCATCTTATTCTTTAAAAATCGAAGACAATAATTTAAAAGAATTACGGAGCGATTTATGGAACAATGACCCTGTTCCTGCAGATTTGATTGTGGATGGTTCCAAATATGACATCGATATTGCTTATCGCGGCTCTTATACACGGAAATTCCGTAAAAGATCTTATAGAATCGAGTTCATCACCCCAAAGTTTTTCTCTGGTGTCCGCGAAATTCATCTAAATGCAGAATACAAGGATCCTTCTTTTATCCGAAATAAACTTTCTTTTGATTTCTTCCATGATTTAGGGGTATTATCACCAGAAAGTCAACATATTAATTTATCACGCAACGATTCCCATAAGGGGCTTTATTTACAGTTGGAATCCGTCGATGAATTTTTCTTAAAAAAGAGGGGTCTACCAATGGGTCCTATTTTTTACGCCGTCAACAATAACGCTAACTTTTCCTTGATAAGAGATGAAAAAACGAAGACGTCTCTTTTGGCTGGTTACCAACGGGCGTTTGGAACCGATTCAGACGATGATTTCCTTCTAGATTTCATAAATAAGATCAATACTATCCCCTTATATAGTTTTCAAGAGGAAATTGCCAATTATATCAATGTTGATTCGTTTTTGCGCTGGCTTGCTGTAGCTGTTTGCACTATGAATAATGACGGGTTTACACATAACTATGCGTTGTACCGCAATAGTGAGACAGGTTTATTTGAAATTATTCCTTGGGATTATGATGCCACGTGGGGACGAAAGATTAACGGAGGAATCATGCCATACAATTACGTACCAATGGAAGGTAAAAAGAGCAATCATCTCTGCTATCTTTTAATGCGCATCCCAGATTTTCGTAAACTTTATAGAAGCATCTTAGAGGAAATTTTGGAAACTAAGTTTACTGTCGACTATATGGATAGTAAAATTAACACACTACATGAAGCTTTACGACCACACATTCTTCTTGATCCATATAAAAAGAAGACGATTGAGATATTCAACAGCGAACCCGATTTTATCTGTCAATTCATTCAAGATCGCAGCAGTTATTTGAAGCATCATCTAGTAAATTTTGCTTAAATAAGTACTCGCTTTATTATCCTTAATTCAATAAATAAATTAATCAAGTGTTACCGGAAGGAGATACTTCAGTGTTTCCGATATGTATAAAAGAAACAGGAAAGTACGGAAGAGGGATATTTGCCACACGTGATATTAAAACTGGCGAACTTATTGAGGTATCACCTGTATTAACATCATCTAAAAATGACTGGAAGTATCTGAAGAAAACAGTACTATATAATTACTGTTTCTCCTGGGGTGAAAATTACGAACATACAGCGATTGCCCTTGGATATGGATCGTTATATAATCACTCTTATACTCCTAATGCGGAGTATAAGTATAATATAGACAATCTGTCAATCGATTTTTATGCAATTTCTGACATTACTGATGGTCAGGAAATCACTATCAATTATAATGAAAGTTCTGAAGATGATTCACCATTATGGTTTGAAGTTTTAGTTTAATTTTTTAAACGACAAAAAAAATCAAAACCCTTCTTTTTACAGAGAAGGGTTTTGATAATTAATTATTTATCGAGTTTCATATCACTGCGTGTAATAATGTGATCGATTAGACCATACTCTTTTGCACGTTCCGCCGTCATAAAGTTATCGCGTTCTGTATCTGCGCCAATTACTTCAATCGATTGTCCTGTACGCTCTGCAAGAATTGAGTTGAGTTTCTCACGAAGGAAAAGAATTCGCTTCGCTGCGATATCAATTTCAGTTGCCTGCCCTTGTGCTCCGCCAAGCGGTTGGTGAATCATTACTTCTGCGTTTGGAAGCGCATAGCGTTTCCCTTTTGTACCTGCTGCAAGAAGAAAAGCACCCATCGATGCAGACATCCCGATACAGATTGTTTGAATATCAGGTTTGATAAACTGCATTGTATCAAAGATTGCCATTCCAGCTGTGATACTTCCGCCTGGGCTATTGATGTAGATTGAAATATCTTTTTCTGGATCTTCAGCTTCTAGAAACAAAAGTTGTGCAACAAGCGAATTTGCGACACTGTCGTCAATTGCGCTTCCCAGCATTATAATCCGGTCTTTCAACAAACGCGAGTAGATATCGTAAGCACGTTCTCCTCGGCTTGTTTGTTCAATTACTGTTGGTATTAGATGCATTCCAATTCCTCCTTCAAGGTGGATGTTCTCGTTAAGTTCGTTGAAACCTTTTTCTGTTTCAACTGTAGCTTTATCATAACATAGCATGGTCAAGATAGGTCAAATTAAACGCTTAGAAAAATACCTTGCATTCACAAACAAAAATGAGTATGATACATAGTGTTGCTATAAAGATAACAACAGCATTTATGAGTCCTCGTGGTGCAATGGATAGCACGTAAGCCTCCGAAGCTTAAGATGTGGGTTCGACTCCCGCCGAGGGCATTAGAGTCAGTTGTAGCAAGGTCTGATGAAGTTAGTAGTATGATTTATATTGAGAATGATCACAGCGAAATTTTCTGTGGTCATTTTTTTATTCCATAAATAAAACCGTCTCTCGCTGTCAAACAGACGGCTACAACGGCTTTACGTATATTGTGTCTGTTATTTAATTTTCATTTTCAATGAGTGCAGCAAGTGACGTAAGCGCTTGCTCCTCGTCATGCCCTTTTGCTAATAGTGTAACTTCAGTTCCCTGCGCAATCGCTAAGCTCATAATCCCCATGATACTTTTTGCATTTACTTGCCGGTCGTCTCTCTTTAAGAAGATGTCTGCCACAAAGCGATTTGCTTCTTGAACAAATAATGCCGCCTGCCTCGCCTGAAGTCCAGGTTTCATTTTTACTACTGCTACTTTCTCCATCATTTTCCAACATGCTCCTTTTTTATATACTTTACGAAATGCCGATTCCACCATTGCGTAGATTATCTGCGATTTCTTCTATTTTCCGTAGGCGGTGATTTACCCCTGACTTACTTACTGTTGCACCAGAAACAAGTTCGCCGAGTTCCTTCAGTGTAACATCTTGGTTATCAACTCGGAGCTGTGCAATTTCTTGTAGCCTATCCGGTAATTGATCTAACCCAATTGTATTTTTTATATATTCAATATTTCCCACTTGACGCTGTGCCGCCCCAATTGTTTTATTCATATTCGCTGTTTCACAATTGACAAGCCTGTTTACACTATTTCTCATATCGCGTAAAATACGTATATCTTCAAATTTCATCAATGCAACATGTGCACCCACTATACCTAGAAAATCGGATATTTTTTCTGCTTCCTTTAAATATGCGATATAGCCATTTTTACGTTCAATTGATTTTGCATTTAATTGGAAGTCATTCATCAAATCTACAAGCGCCTCGCTATGTTCTTTATAAATTGAAAATATTTCAAGGTGATAAGAAGACGTTTTCGGATTATTTACTGAGCCTCCCGCAAGGAATGCTCCGCGTAAATATGCGCGTTGACAGCAGTCGTTCTTAATTAATTCTGGAGAGATTTCATTTTTAAATTCAAATGTTCCCGTAAGAATAAGTAAGTCCCTCAATATCGGCTTTGCGCCCTCTCGAATCCGACAAATGTATACATTATTTTTTTTCAAGCGCATTTTTTTCCGTACGAGTAATTCGACTTTATAAGGATAAAGCTTTTTCAAATTCGAATAGAGTCTGCGTGCAATGGCAGCGTTTTCAGTTTGGACATCGAAGCTTAAGTTCTTATTTGAAAAGGACAAAGCACCGTTCATTCGTATAAATGCAGCGACTTCCGCACGCGTGCAACAATCCTCATCTTCAATTTGTGTTAATTCTTTTTTAGTTCGAGATGCGAATGACATGTTATCACTCCTTTCCTGCGATGTTCACGTCTTGTTTGATTCAATCGCATTTTCCATATATGCCATGAGCCATGATGCGACTTTTTTCGATTCGTGTAATATATGCCCATCATTGACCGTTGCAATATCTTCTAATGCAACTTCAGGTACCATCTTTTCCAATACATCCAAATCATGTATAACAGGCCAAGTAGGTCCTTGGTATTCGTATTGCGCAAATAGCGAGGTAAAATCCCCGTTATTCAATAAAATCGTATCAATAAATGAAGCTTCCGCATGATGATACAAAGCCTTAAGATGGTCTGAAGCTGAATAGTCGGCTGTTTCTCCCGCTTGGGTTACTAGGTTACAAATATATACCTTCCTTGCAGTGCACTTGAGTACCGCATCACGGATTGCTCGAACGAGGATTGTCGGCATAATGCTGGTATATAAACTCCCTGGTCCGAACACAATCAAATCTGCGGCCATGATTGCCTCAATCGTTTCGGGTAACGGTTCAACCTCTTCCGGAGATAAATATACCTCCCTAATTCTGCAACCATATACAGGAATTTTAGATTCCCCTGTCACAATCGTGCCATCTTCAAGTTCAGCATGCAATGTAATCCGCTGATTGGCTGCTGGTAGAACTCTTCCTTTTAGGTTCAAGATAAGGCTCATCTTCTCAACTGCATTGGCGAAGTCTCCTGTAATATTTGTCAGAGCAGCCAACATCAAATTGCCAAGCGAATGCCCTTTTAAATCTTCCGAACTTGCAAAACGATATTGAAACATTTTTTCTATGAGTGGCTCAACATCTGACATTGCCGCCATTACATTTCTAATATCGCCTGGAGGTGGAATGTCATATTCATCTAGCAGTCTTCCTGAGCTTCCCCCGTCGTCTGCTACAGTAACAACAGCGGTAATTTCGACATGAAATTCTTTCAGACCTCTAACTAGTGTGGCAAGTCCAGTCCCACCACCAAAGATAACTATTTTCTTTTTCTCTCCGGCGTGCGGCATAGTCTCAGCCCTTTCTTTTTTCAATGTCCCGGTGAGTTATTAATGTCCTATAGTCTTCTTTAAATCGCGCGCCAAAAGATTCGGCAAGGGTAACTGAACGATGTTGACCACCAGTGCAACCAAAGGCAATCACGACCTGGGATTTCCCTTCATTTTTGTACTGTGGAATAAGAAACTTAAACAAGTCCGTAAGTTTCTCGATAAGTAGCTTTGTTTCTCCCCATTTTAGCACATAATCGGATACTTCTTTTTGCAAGCCCGTCTTCGGTTTAAGTTCTGCAATATAGAAAGGATTCGGCAGAAAACGCACATCAAAAACAACATCTGCATCAATCGGCATACCGTGTTTAAAGCCAAATGAAATGAAATTCACAGTGAATACAGAATTAGGACTAGTTGCAAATTCTGCGCTTATCTTTTCCTTCAATGCACGTGGTAAAAGCGTTGAAGTATTATATATAGAGCGAGCCCGCCCTTTTAGTTCTGATAACAAATGTCGTTCCTTACGAATTCCTTCCAAAAGTAAACCGCCCTCAGCTAGCGGATGCGATCGTCTACTCTCCTTATAACGTTTAACAAGCGCCTCATCATCAGCATCTAAAAATAATATCCGCGATGATACACCTTCAGTTTGCAATAAATCATCAAGTGCACCTATTAACGAATCGAAAAGATCGCCGCCACGCGTATCCATCACTGCTGCAATTCTTCTCTTTGGATTATCGGACTTCACCATTAAGTCGAGAAATGTTACAAGTAGTTCCGGCGGTAAATTATCTATGCAATAAAAACCAAGATCCTCAAAACTTTGCATGGCTACAGTCTTACCAGCACCTGACATTCCCGTAATAATCACAAGTTCTATATCTTTATCATGCGTATTATTTTCAGTCAATGTATATCGCCCTCCAAAGATTTTTGAATTTCTTCGTTTAACAGCTTAAATTGTTCCGTATAATAGAACGTTCCGTACTGTATTCCCAACTCCGAAACTGCAAACAATAAATTTGTTCGATCCCCTTCTGCCATTGGAAGGACCTTTAAACTTTCAACAGGATGCCATTCAAGTATACCTTCAGCCGTCTCCTTATAAGGGGTCCCTATTAAGTCGTAGGCTACAAAAGTATAAAGCATCCATTCGTCTAGTATGTTTTCATTGGCATCATCTTTTATTACCATTGTGAAGATACCCTTTAAATGTGGATTAACTGGTTTAGTTCCTGTTTCCTCGGTAAATTCTCTGATTGCACCTTCATAAACAGATTCCCGAGGTTCCATCTTACCACCTGGCGCAACATACCAATCACGCCTCGGCTTTTTTAATAATAAAACTTGATTGTCTTTTATGACGAGTAAATTTGCGATTTGTTGCATCATTACATCCCCACCCTAATTTGTTAGCTTATTACCATTATACATCTTAATTATTAAAAACGTTATTAGAAAGAAATAAGTTCCTTTTCATTTTAGCATTAAGAGCTTTAATATATGTAACAATGCGCACAAAAAGGCCAGCTACCGGAATAATCCAGTAGCTGACCGTTAAAGGGTACTATATCAAAAGGGGGGTCAATTGATACTACTTTTATAGCATACCCTATTCATGTTGCATTACTGTTACAGGCATATTAAGGATACATTAAATAGGATTAAGCGTTAACGCTGAATTTCTCTTTAAGTTCTTCAATATACTTTTCTGCCGCTTGAGCCGCAACACTGCCGTCACCTGTAGCTGTTACAATTTGACGAAGTAGTTTTTCACGAACATCGCCCGCAGCATAAATTCCCGGTACTTTTGTTTCCATAATGTCGTTCGTTTCAACGTATCCATTTTCGTCAAGGATACCTAAATCTGCGAATGGAGCTGTCAATGGATCCATACCAACGTAAACAAACATACCTTCAGTCTTATGCTCCGTTTCAGTACCATCCTTGGTTGAAACAAGTGTGACAGAATCAATCTTTCCGTCCTTGCCATTTACTTCTTTAACCACTGTATCCCAAATGAATTCTATTTTGTCATTTGCAAATGCACGTTCTTGAAGAATCTTTTGAGCACGCAGCTCATCACGACGATGAATAATCGTTACCTTATCTACAAATCGCGTGAGGTAAGTTCCTTCTTCAACGGCAGAATCGCCACCGCCGACAACTATAATTTCCTTGCTCTTGAAGAACGCGCCATCACATACAGCACAATAGCTCACGCCACTTCCCGTCAGCTCTTCTTCACCAGGAATTCCCATTTTCGTATATTCTGCACCCGTTGAAATAATAATCGTACGAGCCTTATACTCTTTTTCTCCACAGAAGATTGTTTTATACTCTTCTCCGTCGACTACTTTCGTTACATTACCATATGCATATCCTGCACCGAATTTACGTGCATGGTCGAACATTTTTGTGGATAAATCTGGTCCTAGTATATGGTCGAATCCTGGATAGTTCTCAATATCTTCAGTCGTTGCCATTTGTCCACCCGGCGCTCCTCTTTCAAGCATTAGTGTAGACAAATTACCTCGTGAAGCATATACAGCCGCCGTCAATCCAGCAGGTCCTGCACCAACAATAATTACATCATATATATCTTCTGTCTTCATTTAAATTTCCTCCTCCGTAACATTAACACTTTCTAAATCGTATAATATTAGGGTTGCCCCTTCAACTTTTCTGCCTACTCCCTTAGATGGGGCAAAAATTCAATCAATTCATTTATATACTTCGTCAACGTTGGGGTCGAAATCCCATATTTACGCGCGAGCGCTATTTTTGTCACACCTTGATAGCGTGATGATTGAAACATATAGTCTGCAGCAGATGCAAGTCCAGCGGGATTTGGAAATCCATAAGAACGAGTAAGTGCCTCCTCACAAAGGGAGAACCACATTTGAAATAGGTGGGTTGCCTCATAATTTAATGGCTTATATTGTTTGTAAAGCAATTCCGTCGTTTCAAGTGCAAGCATAAATGATTTGTCAAAGTTCGTTTCAGGAGCAAATTCATAATTAAATCCTTTCGCCAAAAATAAGCGTTCCAGTGAACTTATCTCATCAATATCAATATATGTTGGATGTGAAATTATTTCTTGTTTATGTGCAGACTTTCCAAGTAAATAAAAACCGAGCATCCGTTCACTTCGATATTCATTTCTAATTTTAGCAAGTAAAAACTCACGATCTTGTTCAACTGAATCTGGTTTGATGACCTCGGAAACACCCTTCCAAGGCTCATATCCTGCTTTCATTGGATCGATTTCAATTAGCTTTGCATACGCCACCCTTGCACTTTCTTCGCGTCCGGTAAAATAAGCCGAGTGGGAAAGCCAAAAGTAAAATCCTGCATCGCCCTCAAAACCGTGCTTTTGAATACTTCTAAGTAGACTGTAAGCTTCGTGGTGTTTACCCACAAGCGCGAATGTTGCCCCTAGTTTATATCGGTGTTCAATTAAGTATGGCTTAATCTTCATAAGTAATTTTAGAATTGATTCTAACTCCTCTTCCTTCTTTTCATAATAATAAAAGACAGAGAGGTTACATAGCGCGTGTAGATTTCCTTTATTCTCTTTTAACACATCATGAAGTAGCGTGAGGGCCTTTTCCTTTTTTCCAATGTAAAAGTAAGCAAGCGCCAAATTATTATGAGCAGCCCAAAATTCCGGATTGTCGAGAATAATTGACTCCAGCAATTCCACAGCCTTTGGGAACTCACCGGCTTCCATAAGTCTGCGTGCTTTTTCTTGAAGAAAATAGACTTCCCCATCCACACCTTCATCTTCTTCAAAAAACGATTCTTTTTGTTCAACGAAATCAATAATTTCTTTTGATTCGTCGCCAAAATGACCGTCTGGATTTATTACAAGATATTTTTTCGCATATTCCTTCGCATCTCGAAGTAAGCCTAGATGCGCATATACTTCGGCCAAATAAAAGATTGTTTCCGATGCCTTCGGATCCAATGTATGAGAGGTCATCAACACTTCATGGGCTTCGTCAAAACGACCATCTTCCATAATTACCACGCCATATTGCATAAGTATGAGCGGGTCATTTGGACTTAGTTCTGTAGCCCTTTTTAAAAACTTATGCGCCTCTTCAAAACGGTCTCGTTCCAATTCCTGTATCGCCTTTTTATAATAAAATTGGCCATCTGGAATAAACGAAATTATTTTATTGTCATTTGTTGAGTGTTTGTTGTTCAATCAAATTCCCCCGAAAAAATAAGAAGGAACGTCCAAGACGTTCCTTCTCTTAGTTATGCTTATTATAACATAAAGCGGACAGATTCAAGCCAACTTCAACTTTTTTCCTCAAGTAATGATTCTGCTTGACGTTTTTCCATCTGCTCTTTTGTGAATATAATCTTTACTGGATTGCCACCAGCAAATACGCCCGGCGGGATATCTTTGTTAACAAGGGTTGCCGCTGAAACAATAGCGCCATCTCCAATTTTAACACCTGGAAGAATTGTTGAGTTCGCCCCGATTAAGACGTTATCGCCAATAATGACATCACCAACCCGGTATTCATCTATTAAATATTCATGTGCAAGTATCGTCGTATTGTACCCAATTATCGAGTTATTACCCACCTTGATTCTTTCTGGAAACATCACATCTGGCATGACCATCAGCGCAAAGGAAGTCGTCTTTCCTACTTCCATCTTTAAAAACGCTCGAAACAAGTAATTTTTCATTGAGATAAACGGCGTATACCTGGATAGTTGGATGACCGCAAAGTTCTTTGCCACTTTAAAAAACGACACCGTTTTATAAATATGCCAAAGTGAATTCACTCCGCCCTCCGCGGGATGTCGCTCTGTCCGTCTCACTTATTTGTTTCCTCAACAATCCTTAGTAGGTCCGATATATGTTGCAACATATAGTCTGGGTTAAATGCTTGTAAAAATGCCTCACCTTTAATGGTCCATGCAACGCCTGCCGTTCGTACTCCTGCATTTTGGCCGCCCTCGACGTCATGGAAGTTATCTCCAATCATAAGCGCTTCTTCTTTCTTTGCGCCTAATCGGTCAAGCGCAAGTAAGATTGGTTCTGGGTCCGGCTTTGGATTTGTAACGTCATCTAATCCAATAACAACGTCGAAAATGCCATCGACATCGAGAAGATCAAGCCCTCTCATTACCATATCGTTTTTCTTAGTTGAAACAACCGCCATCTTGAAGCCCTGTGCTTTTAATAAGTGAAGAGTTTCAGAAACACCATCAAATTCACTTGCTAACTCATCGTGCTTTGCAATATTCCATTCCCTATATTCTGCAACAAGTGCTTCTACATTGTTTGGATCTACTTTATTAAATGTATCATGTAAAGTCGGTCCTAGAAAAGGAAGGATTTCTTCCCTTCCATATTGCCCTGGGAAGTGTTTGTTTAATACATGGGCAAACGTCCCGATAATTAATTCATTCGTATCAAGTAACGTGCCATCTAAATCAAATAATAGTGCCGTTATTTTTTTTGTCATCTTTGGTTGTATCCTCTCTAGTTATTTATCTTGGTAGGTTGTTTTTATTTTTTGTACATAGCGCCTAGTCACGAATAATAGGACAGCAATGACGATTGTAACGACGGACACCACTTGCGCTGCACGCAAAACTCCACCATATAAACTATCTGTTCGCATACCTTCGATGAAAAAACGCCCGAATGAATACCAAGTGAGGTAAAACAGGAACATTTCGCCTCGTTTAAGCGCGACTTTTCGTAGCAGTATTATGATGACTAAACCAACTAGATTCCACATGGATTCATATAAAAATGTTGGATGATATGTCACGCCTTCAATTGTCATTTGGTTCATTATCCAGTCTGGAATAATTGTTGTATTAAGGAATTTTTCTGAAACAGCCCCACCGTGTGCTTCTTGGTTCATAAAGTTTCCCCATCGGCCGATAATTTGACCTATAAGGAGACCTGGAACTGCAATATCCACAACTTTCCAAAATGAAATGCCGCGGCGTTTCGTAAATACATAAGTAGTAATGAATGCACCAATAAGTGCACCGTGAATGGCAATACCGCCATTCCATATTTGAATAACTTCGCCTAGGTTATCTTTATAATAGCCCCAGGAAAAAACAACATAATATATTCGCGCACTAATGATTGCAATTGGGACTGCCCATACGAGTAAATCCGTTAGAAAGTCTGGATGCATCCCTCTTTTAACCATTTCACGTTGTACGACAATAAATCCAAGGATAATACCAGTAGCAATTAATATGCCATACCAACGAACATGTAGTCCGCCAAGTGAGAATGCGATTGGGTTTATAGCGAGTAAGTCAACCATTTATCAATCTTTCCCCTCATTCTTATTTTGACCAGGACTCTCGCCAATAACACGATTTAGCTTATCTGAAAAGTCTTGTGCTCCATTGATACCAAGCCGTTTCATACGATAATCCATTGCAGCAACTTCGATGATTACAGATAGATTTCGTCCTGGACGAACAGGGACTGTCAGTTTTGTTAATTTCGTCTCCATAATTTGAATCTTCTCTTCATCAAGCCCTAGTCTTTCATACATCTTTTCAGGTTCCCAGAGCTCTAGATCGATAACGATTAAAACACGTTTATCGCTTTTAACCGCACTTGCGCCAAACAAGTTCATAATGTCGATAATCCCAACGCCACGAATTTCCAACATATGTTCAATGAGTGGCGGTGCATTTCCAATCAATACGTTTTGGGAAACCTCCCTAATTTCTACGAGGTCATCCGCAACAAGTCGATGGCCACGTTTGACCAACTCAAGTGCCGTTTCACTTTTCCCAACGCCGCTTTGACCTGTAATTAGTATTCCAATGCCATACACATCTACGAGTACTCCGTGGATGGTTGTCATAGGCGCTAGCTTGCCCTCAAGGAAATTCGTCAACATACCTGAAAAACGAGTGGATGCCGTTTTCGTTTTAAATACCGGTATTCCAACTCTTTCAGCGATTTCGGCCAACTCAACAGGGACATCCATTCCATGTGCAATAACAATACACGGAGTATTTTCAGCACAAAGTCTTCCCATACGACTAATACGCTTGTCTTCGTCTAGCATTGCAAAAAAAGACAGCTCTGTTTTACCAAGAAGTTGAACACGATCAGCAGGATAAAAATTAAAATATCCTGCCATTTCAAGACCTGGTCTTGAGATATCACTTTTATGTATTTTCCTATCTAATCCTCTTTCACCCGCGCAGAGCTCTAGGTCTAATTTATCTTGGACTTCTCTAGCTGTTACATGAGACATAAACATTCCACCTTTTCTTCGATTTCATTACCTACCTGTCTTTACTTTAACATAATTTAGAAAGTTGTCGCCCCTTACATGTTTATATCCAACTATAATTAAGTCTGATTAAAGGTACTCACTAAATAAGCTAACCGTTGAAACTGGAAAGGGTGCGTGAACCCACTCTACCTATTTTCATCCGAAATTCCGAGGAGATATTACCTAACTCTAGCGACTCCACAAATAAAAGAAAAGGGCAATCCAACAACCCAATTACTTCCAGATTGTTAGACTGTCCCTTTTCCAATTCTATAAGTCATTGTGCCGTAGCGTTATAACAAATTAGCACAGAACCTGTTTTTGTTTCTCCGAAAATTCGAAGCGGTGTTTTGTCATCAAATTCTTTTTCAAATCGAATAGTTCGCTGAAGCAGTTGCTCGTGTTCTGCAGTACGATTGACATCATCTAATTGAAGATCGAGTCTGCCCATATTCGATGCAATTTCCCCTGACAAAGCACTGTTTGCCGGAACATAGAGTTCTACTGAGCCACTCATTGATTTCGCGTTTATGCTTTCCGCTTCCGCGTTCGTTGTTGTGATGACCACATGTCCACTAAGCGACTGTGCTTTAACATCTTTCAAGCTGCCATCAACATACACCCGCCCGTTTAATGTTTCCGCAGAGAGTGTATCGCCGCTAATTTTATTTAGCCTAATTGACCCGTTTGCAGTTTCAAAAATTGCATCTTTGAATGTTAGGTTTTCAACATCAATTTTACCATTTGAAGTTTTTACGCGAGTATTGTCCACGTCTGTGTCTCTCATTTCAAACGCACCGTTCATAAGTCGCGCAGATAGTTTCGCATACTTTTTCTTTGGCACATATAAATCCACATCTACCTGTGTCATTTTCATAGCACTTGAAACTCTTAATTTATTCTCGTCTGTCACGAACAGGATTTTCTCAAGAAATTCTGCTTTTGCGGCTTCTTCTGATTCGTTATTATAGGCTTTTACGGTAAATTCCGCACGCGCCTCTTTTTCGTCTACGCAATGGATTGCTATTTTACCGTTGTCTATATCTATGATCAACTCGTCTATTTTTTTCATCGGTTTCGTAATTGTATGCGTAAAAGTTGTTGCGTGACCAAATGGCGATTCAAAATCAAAACCTTTTACTTTCTGTACGGCTGTTTGCATAAACTGCATGAATCGATCGCCGACTGTTGTAAAGTCTTTGCGAAGATCTTCGAGGAATTCATCCATCGTTTGCTCCTCTTTTTCCGATGAATCTGCCCCATCAGCCTTCTGTTCTGATGAACCTTTGTCTTTCGTTGGCTCTTCTTTATGTTCCTTAGCCTCTACTTCTTCAGCTTGTGGCATTTCTACTGTAGGCTCTTGAATTTCCTTTTCCATATCTGCTTGCGGACTGCTTAAGTTTTCAAGCAGTGTGAGTGCTTCATCAGTTGTAATTGTACCGTTTTCCAACATTGTTAAAATACGTTTTCGCTTACTTTGCATGTTTCCGCCTCCTAATTTGGATTTCTCAATGCCATTAGTATATATACGGTTCCAAGAGTAAAAGGTTTCATTTCTCGACTGATTCGGCTTCTTTAATTAGTTTTTCCATTCGTTTTCGGTCTCTCTCGAGAATTGGTTTCAAATACTGTCCTGTATAGGACTTTTTAGATTTTGCAATTTCTTCTGGTGTTCCTGTCGCAATTATTTGTCCGCCTTTATCCCCGCCTTCGGGGCCAAGGTCAATAATATGATCAGCTGTCTTGATAACATCCAAGTTATGTTCGATGACAAGCACTGTATTTCCCGTATCAACGAGCCGTTGTAATACACCAAGTAACCTTTCAATATCTTGCGTATGAAGACCTGTTGTCGGTTCGTCTAGAATATAAAATGATTTTCCATACGAGCGTTTGTGTAATTCAGAAGCTAGCTTGACACGCTGCGCTTCACCGCCCGATAAAGTAGTCGCCGATTGCCCTAACTTAATGTAGCCAAGACCTACATCCACAATAGTTTGAAGCTTACGGCTAATTTTTGGTATATTTTCAAAGAATACAAGCGCATCTTCGACCGTCATCGCAAGGACATCTGCAATGTTTTTTCCTTTATAGAGTACCTCTAAAGTTTCACGGTTATAACGTTTACCATTACAAATTTCGCAAGGCACGTAGACATCAGGTAGGAAATGCATTTCAATTTTGATAATGCCGTCACCACGGCACGCTTCACAGCGACCACCTTTTACGTTAAAACTAAAGCGCCCTTTTTTATAGCCACGAACTTTCGCCTCGTTCGTTGATGCGTAAACATCCCGCACATCATCAAACATACTCGTGTAGGTTGCTGGGTTTGATCTTGGCGTGCGTCCGATTGGTGACTGATCAATTTCAATTACTTTTTCAAGTTGTTCCACACCTGTTACCGATTTATGCTCACCAGGTTGCTGGCGGGAACGGTTTAATTTTTGGGCAAGCACTTTATAAAGTATTTCATTTACCAATGTGCTTTTTCCTGAACCAGATACCCCCGTTATAGCGATAAATTGGCCCAAAGGAATATCAACATTTACACGCTTCAAGTTGTTTTCAGCCGCACCTTTTATGACAATCTTACGGCCATCGGACTTCCGTCGTTCCAGTGGGAGCGGTATGAACTTTTTACCACTTAAGTATTGTCCCGTCAGCGAATTCGGATCATTCTTCACTTCTTCCGGAGTCCCTTGGGAAACGATTTTACCCCCATCAATACCCGCACCTGGCCCCATATCAATTAGATGGTCGGCTGCCAACATGGTGTCTTCATCATGCTCCACAACGATGAGCGTATTTCCAATATCCCGCATATTTTTCAGCGTCCCAATAAGTCTGTCGTTATCGCGTTGGTGAAGCCCAATAGAGGGTTCATCCAATATATAAAGGACACCTGTTAGTCTTGATCCAATTTGTGTGGCAAGACGAATACGTTGAGCCTCTCCGCCCGAAAGCGTTCCGGAAGCTCTTGACAACGTTAAATAATCAAGGCCCACATTAATAAGGAATCCGATGCGCTCCCCAATCTCACGTAATACTAATTCTGCAATCTGCTGATCTTTTTCAGATAGTTGAAGTTCGTTGAAGAAATCGTTCGCTTCTACTATCGATAATTCCGTTACTTTCCCAATGTGCACACCATTTACTTTCACTGCAAGGGTTTCTTCTTTCAAACGATAACCTTTACAGGATGGACATGGACGTTGCGCCATATACTTTTCCATTTGATCACGTACATAATCTGATGACGTATCTCTATACCTGCGTGCAACGTTCGACAAAACGCCTTCAAAATAAATGTCACTGTCGCGTGTGCCGCCAAATTCATTCGTATACCGAAAGCGTATCTTCTCATCTTTTGAACCATTTAAGATGATCGCAAGTTGATCGTCTGGAAGTTCACTTACAGGGACCGTCATTGAAATCCCAAAATGTTTGGCAACCGTCTTAAGTAACTCGGGATAATATTGTGAACTTGTTGGCTCCCACGGCGCAATCGCATGATCCTTCAATGATAATGAATCATCTGGAATAATTAGTTTAGGATTCACTTCCAATTTCGTTCCTAGTCCATCACATTCTCCGCAAGCGCCAAATGGGCTGTTAAATGAAAACATACGCGGTTCAAGTTCACCAATTGAAAATCCGCATAGTGGACAAGCATGGTGCTCACTAAACAGTAACTCTTCCCCGTCAATGACATCGACCAGGGCTGTGCCATCTGCAAGACGAAGTGCGGATTCAAGCGAGTCGCTTAAGCGTGCTGCAATATCATCTTTTATAACAATCCGATCAATGATGACCTCAATATTGTGGCGCTTGTTTTTATTTAGTTCGATATTGTCATCAAGGTCGATAATCTCTCCATTCACACGTACCCGAACATACCCCTCTTGCCTTATTTGCTCGAACAACTTCACATGTGTTCCTTTTCGTCCTGAAATAATTGGGGCAAGGATTTGAATACGCGTGCGATCAGGGAGTTCCATCAGCCGATCGACCATTTGTGAAATGGTTTGGGATGATATCTCTGTCCCGTGAATCGGACATATCGGTTTTCCTACTCGCGCATATAAAAGTCGTAAATAGTCATATATTTCCGTAACGGTTCCTACTGTCGAGCGCGGATTTCGGCTCGTTGTTTTTTGGTCAATGGAAATCGCTGGTGACAAGCCCTCAATTAAATCTACATCCGGCTTGTCCATTTGGCCTAGAAACTGTCGTGCATATGCCGAAAGTGATTCTACATATCGTCGTTGACCCTCCGCGTAAATTGTATCGAAAGCAAGCGAGGATTTTCCAGAACCAGATAACCCAGTCACAACGACCAGTTGATCACGAGGTATATTCACATCAATGTTTTGTAAATTATGTGCTCTTGCACCTTTTATAACGATTTCCTTATTTCTCATGCGCATTCTACCTTTCTGCTTTTAGTTCCAAAATCGAATCCCTTAGGTCTGCGGCACGTTCAAAATCAAGTGCCTTAGCCGAAGCCTTCATTTCTTTTTCAAGTACATCAAGCAATGACTTCTTCTCTTCTTTCGTTAGCTTTTTCCCTTGGGTGATTTTTTCAATATATGATTCGGCTTCTTCTGCCACTTCAGTAGCGCGAATACCGTCGCGAATTTCTTTTATAATTGTCGTTGGTGTAATGCCATGTTTTTCATTGTACGTGCGCTGAATATCACGTCTGCGTTTCGTTTCATCAATTGCTTTGGTCATCGAATCCGTCATTCTATCAGCATACATGATGACATGTCCGTTCGAATTACGGGACGCACGTCCAATTGTCTGGATGAGTGCTCGTTCAGAACGGAGAAAACCTTCTTTGTCTGCGTCGAGTATCGCCACGAGTGAAACTTCCGGTATGTCAATCCCTTCTCGAAGTAAGTTAATGCCAACGATAACATCATACGTACCAAGGCGAAGCTCTCGTATAATTTCAATTCTTTGAAGCGTTTTTATATCAGAATGAAGATAGGTCACCTTTATGCCGATTTCCTTTAAGTAGTCGGTCAAATCTTCCGACATTTTTTTCGTTAAAGTCGTAATAATGACGCGTTCATTGCTCTTTGTTCGTTCATTTATCTCGTGAATTAAATCATCAATTTGACCTTTAATGGGACGAATATCTATTGTCGGATCGAGTAAGCCAGTTGGACGAATAATTTGCTCAATCATATTGGGCGTATGCTCAATTTCATAAGGACCAGGAGTTGCCGAAACATAAATTGCTTCATGCACGCGCTCCTCAAATTCCGCAAATGTTAATGGACGGTTATCCAAAGCAGAAGGTAGACGAAATCCGTGGTCGACAAGCACTTTCTTCCGCGCCTGATCTCCGTTAAACATGCCACGGACTTGCGGTAACGACACATGGCTTTCATCTACAATTAGTAGGAAGTCATCCGGGAAATAGTCGATTAATGTATAGGGCGCAGCTCCAGCGGGCCTTAGCGTTAGGTGCCGTGAGTAGTTCTCAATGCCCGAACAGAAACCCATTTCCCTCATCATTTCTAAATCGTAGCGTGTACGCTGTTCAAGTCGTTGCGCTTCTAGTAGTTTGTCTTCACTCTTTAATTGTTCCAAAGTCTCTACGAGTTCGGCCTCAATATTCTCAACCGCTTCCTCCATCTTCTCTTCACGTGTTACGAAATGGGATGCTGGAAAAATGGAGACATGTTCCCGTTCGCCGGTAACCTCTCCTGTTAGCGCATCTACTTCTCGAATCCGGTCTATTTCATCACCGAAAAACTCGATGCGGATACACCGTTCATCACGTGATGCTGGAAATATTTCAACTACATCGCCCCGTACACGAAATGTCCCACGGGTAAAACTAATATCATTACGTACATATTGAATGGAAACGAATTTCCGTAATAACTCGTTGCGGTCGACTTCCATCCCTTTTCGAACAGAAACAACGAGGTCCCGGTATTCTTTTGGAGAACCTAGGCCATAAATACAGGAAACAGATGCAACAATTAACACATCAGATCGTTCAAATAACGCTGCTGTCGCCGAGTGACGTAGTTTATCTATCTCATCATTGATGCTTGCGTCTTTTTCGATATAGGTGTCGGTATGCGCAACATACGCCTCCGGCTGAAAATAGTCATAATAACTTACAAAGTATTCAACTGCATTATTTGGGAAAAACTCTTTGAATTCACTATATAGTTGCCCGGCCAACGTTTTATTGTGGGCCATTACGAGTGTTGGTTTATTAATTTCTTTGACGACATTCGAAACGGTGAATGTTTTTCCGGTCCCAGTTGCCCCAAGAAGTGTTTGGTGCTTCTCACCCTTTTCCAACCCTTCCAACAATTTTTTTATTGCGTGTGGTTGGTCTCCTGCCGGTTTATATGGGGATTGCAAATCAAAATTTTGAGTCATGTTTTCCCTCCCAAAAAGAATTGTTTCTACTGTATCTATCTTATCATGTTCCCCTTAATTACACGAACGAAAAGCGAACGTTTGTTTTATTTTGTTTTTTACAAAAAAAAACGCTGCATTGACGCAATCTGCAGCGTTTTTCTATATCAAATTGCATCTTCAAACTTCTCTAATTGCCTAGAATATTCTAGAAATCCATTTTCATCACGATTATCGAGTGATTGGTCAATTAGGGTAACAAGACGTTCTTTGATTTGTTCACGGTGAATGCCTTTCAAAAACAGGTCCATATATATTTCACTTAACAGTTTTTCTGCCTGGACCGTAGAACTATTTCTTCCAACTGCCATTATGAACTTAGCATACGAATACTTGTTTTCCACTCCGCTCACCCCTGTGGCCTTTTAATTATTATATAACATGGTGGGTAAGTTGCAAGGACTTTTTCGAATTTTCTTTTTATTTTTATTGTGTTAAAGATAAATACCGCTTCAAGGAATTTCCTTTAAGCGGTATTCATTATTTTATTCTTGTTTCTCTTTTGTTAATTGGATTGTTCCTTCAGAAACAATTAAAACAATGACGACGAGGAGGAAGGGAGTTGGCGTTATCCCATATGCGATGAATGCTGCAATCATAAGCAATAGAGCTTGGATCCACTGCACAAATCGAACCGTTTTCCGAATCGCCGCCGGACGCGTATTTTTCCGTTCAGGAAATAGCATATCCATTCGGAATTCTTCTCCCGCACGCAGCGCATAGATTAGTTGAATTGCCGAAGCAAATGCAAGCGCTCCGGAAAAAATATAGATTACCATTGGAATTGAAATGAACGATGCACCGACTATTGAAATCACCGTAAGTCTCACCCATAACCAAAAAATATCATCGGTTCGAATAAGTGTCCGTTTAACTAAATATGACTGGGTATCATCATTTCCAAATTTCGGGGATCCTGTTAAAAATCCTAGCCACACACGACGACTTACCGAACCTTTCAAATGTGGTACATCTGTGAAATAGTTTGCAAAACGATAAAAACGCATCATTCGATTCTGTTCCAAGGATATAATGTGATCATAAGGGAACGGCTTGTAACTCTTCATCCTTCGCCAATACGTCCCATAAATTCCAATAGGTACGCTCACTAATAAAATGAGGTACGGATACTGACTTAACCAGCTATAAATAAGTAGCGCCGCCAATAAAAACCTAATTGTGCGGTCTAGCCAAATTCGTTCCCCACCAAGAGCATGTCGTACATAATATTCTGTTTCAACGTAGATCCACTTTAAGACAAAGATGAAAACCGCCAACCAAATTAGAATCATTTTCGACCCTGTTTCCGTCGCGGCTAGAAGTGGCAATGCAATAACATAGAGAATAAAGGGCAATGGAAGCTGCGAAAAAGTTGTCCATCGCAATGCTTGCCCTAAATAGTTATGGAGTTTTGTCTCCATAGGTAAAAAGTAAACAGCATCCGCGGGTTTCAGTAAGGTTACTGCGGGCGAATAGGTTACTGCCGCCCCTATGAGAACAGCGATTAACAGTGCAGTCGGAAAGTCTGCCGGTACTTCTTTTAGCCATTCACTATAGGCGTAACCTCCTGCACCTATTGTGAAAACAAAAACAATAGCGAGGTGACCTGTAAACACATATTTCATATACTTTTGAAATTCGGTCATGTAATGAAGGAATCTGGCTCCCCATAGCTCACGCAAATTCTTCATGATTATTATCCTCTGTCATTGCAATGTATAAGTCGTCTAGCGACGCGTCTGGTCTTCCGAACGCTTCCCGTAGTTCATCCATTGTTCCCTTCGCGCGCAACCTTCCTTCGTGGAGCAGGATGATTCTATCACAGTGTTTTTCAGCTGTAGACAAAATATGTGTCGACATCAGTACGGATGCACCTTCTTTTTTTCGCTCAGACATTTGTTCTAGAAGTGACTTTATACCAATCGGATCAAGACCAACAAACGGTTCGTCGATAATATACAGTGGTGGGTTCACAAGAAAGGCACACATGATCATTACTTTTTGTCGCATTCCTTTTGAGAAGTGCGCTGGGAACCAACGCAGTCTTTTTTCCATCATAAACTCACGTAATAAGGATGCCGAGCGAGCTTCAAACACTTCTTTATCAAGACCGTAAGCCATCGCAGTCAGTTCAAGATGCTCACGTAAAGTTAATTCTTCATAAAGAATTGGCGTTTCTGGAATATACGTAAATGATTTTCGATACTTTTCTGGATCCTCTTTAAAAGTGACACCGTCTACACGGATTTCACCGCTGTGGGCATTCATCAAGCCAATAATATGTTTAATTGTTGTACTCTTCCCGGCCCCATTTAGCCCAATCAAGCCAACAAGTTCACCTCTTCCAATTTCAAACGACAAATCATGTAAGACAGGTTTACGAGAATATCCTCCTGTCACTTCTTTTAATTCAACAATTGGCATGTCAATCCCCCATTCTTTATTTCATTTTAGCAAACACGCGAGTTAAATGTCTTGTCCTTTGCATATTCATCATCCGTAATTACATCTAATCTTCGATTCAAGTTAAAATATGCTACAATTATCTAAATAATGAAAGGAAGTGCTGATTTGTCTACTTGTATTTTTTGTCAGATTATCGAAGGAACAATTCCGAGCGCGAAAATTTATGAAGATGAACACGTTTACGCCTTTATGGACATTATGCCAGTAACGAAAGGTCATGTCCTTCTTATTCCAAAAAAACATATAGAAAACATCTATGATTTTTCTGAGGAGCAAGCGGCGCGTTTATTTGCGGCAGCACCAAAAATTGCAAATGTGCTGAAAGCTGAATTTAACCCAGCAGGCATGAACTTATTAAATAATAATGGAGCACCTGCCGGACAAAGTGTTTTCCACTTCCACTTACATTTCGTCCCGCGTTACGATGAAACAGATGGATTCCAACCGACTTGGGAAACTAAACAAAGTAAATATACACCAGAACGAATCCAAGAACTAGCCGCTGTACTTCGTGCTAAGCTACAAAATTAAGCTTGCATGGTAGCTAGGCTTCCTGTATTATCAAAGATAAGTTTTTCGCTATCGATCATGAGGATACGATAGGAGAAATAAAAAATGAGCTGAGCTGAGGAGAGAATAGAAATGAAAACAAAGAATTTAGTTTTAATGGCGATGTTAGTTGCCGTAGGTGCTGCTTTATATTTAGTCATTCCAGGAATTAATGGTGGAATGAAACCAGATTTCATGTTAACAATGATGTTCATAGGAATTTTCTTATTCCCGGATGTGCGCAGCGTATTTTTGCTAGCCATCACAACAGGTGTAATCTCTGGATTATTCTCTTCCTTTCCAATGGGGCTTTTCCCAAACATTATCGATAAGTTTGTGACGGCATTTGTGATATTTGCAATTGTTGTGATTGTTAAAAATGTTACAAGTAACCTAATTGCATCTACAGTCCTTGTTGGATTTGGCACACTGTTATCTGGAACAATCTTTTTATCAGTCGCAATATTCATCCTAGGTGTAGAGCTTCCATTCGGTCCGCTTTTTGTAACTGTTGTACTTCCAGCAATGGCTTTAAACGCAGTTGCATTCTTCGTCATCAAACCGATCGTTATAAAAGTAATGGATCGAACATCATTTTCTAAGCCAATTACCAATTAAATAAAGACATAAAGTTTTCCGCCATGTTGCGGAAAACTTTTTTTGTTTGCTCATCTCATGAATGCGTGGTTTAATTACACTATATAGATTGAACTAATGTGTCTGACATCTCATTTGAGCACACTCCATAATCTCGTTCAATAAGGCGATGTCCACAAAAGAGGGAGCGCCGAGATGATGAGTGGAAGATTACTTTCCACTTTTCATTTCAACTTCTTTCATATTTAGTGAAAATCTTTAGTTCAACCTATATAGTATAGAGAATACTATTTCTAATGAAAGGAGTGCGTTATTTTATGAAAGCTTCTACTTTTTTCCTTGGCATTGCAACTGGCACTGTTGCAGCAGCCGTCACCGTTCTTTATTCGACTCCTAAATCGGGGAGTGAAATCCGAACAACCGTTAAAGACGCATCTACAGATTTATTGGAGATGTGTGACGACGTAAAGGTGAAAATTATCAAGTTAAAAGGATCTATTTCAAAACTTACAAAAGAAGCGAAAGAAACTATCCCCGAAGCGGTGGATGGCTTTAAACAATCTTTCGATAAATGGCAACAGACAACAGAACCAAATAAGAATCGTCTAGAACAAGAACTTTCTGCAATTCAAGATGCACTCGAAAACCTTGAACAAACAATTGCTGCACAGCAGAAATAATTAAACAAAAGGTTATCCATCTCCACTTGGATAACCTTTTGTTTAATTTTATAGTATTTTTGCTATTCGCACTTCTTTCTCGTTTGCTTTCCTGCTATAATATAAGAAAGAGGTTTTCGAAAGCGGGTGTTTCTCATGTCGGAAGAAAATTATTCAATGAAAGAGGCAATGATCTTCAGTCAACGCGTTGCGCAGATGTCAAAAGCACTTTGGAAAGCAGTAGAGAAAGATTGGCAAAAGTGGATTAAACCTTATGACTTAAATATTAATGAGCACCATATTTTATGGATTTCTTATCACCTTAAAGGAGCAACCATCTCGGAAATTGCGAAATTCGGCGTGATGCATGTTTCGACTGCTTTCAATTTCTCAAAAAAGCTTGAGGAACGTGGTTACTTATTATTTTATAAAAAAGATGATGACCGGAGAAATACATATGTTTCAGTAACTGAAGCCGGAGAAAGCCTAATTCTCGAGATGAACAAAAATTATTACGATACGCAACACGGTATTTTAGACGGTTCCCTCCCACTTAAACAATTACATGGTAAATTCCCCGAGTTCCTAGAAGTCATGTCTGTAATCCGTAATATTTACGGCGAAGACTTCATGGAGATATTTGAAAGTGGTTTTGAAAACATAGAAAAAACATTCGATGATTCGATTGGGGAATTATCCAGCACGGTAAAATCTACAGATAATGAATAATCTTGAGCATGGATGTATTCCTTTTCGGGCTATACTCTGCTACTATTAAAACTAGATGGTTAAAGGGGAGGAAATCAGTTTGATCCTTGTAGTTACAGTTCTATTCTCATTATTTTACTTATATCAAATAAATAGAATGACATTCGCACTTTGTGAATCCAAGGAAATCCCTGAAGAGAAACAACCTAAAATATACGGGACGGTAAATATTCTTGTCACTGTTTTAATGTTATCTTTTTTCGTTCAGGTGTTCTTAGCTTTGTAAAGATTCATGAGCCTTAAAACTTACGCATATTAAGCTCATTAAGAAAAGTCCACAATCCCTTAGAGGGATTGTGGACTTTTTTTAAAACCAGACACTTATGTCGATTTTCACTGCTTAATAAACATATGCTGCGCCGACAATAATCAAAAGAATAAACAACACCACAATTAACGCAAAACCGGAAGAACCTTGGTAAGATCCGCTCACGGGAGCACCCCCTCTCTCTCTATCTATCCTATGCGTACCATCCTCAGGCTTATAGGCAAATAAACCGATAATAGATTTTGTTTTGAAAGCGTATTTATGGTATAGTATCTACTGTTGCACACTAATGTTAGGAGAGAAGATATTATGAGAAAAACAATATTAGCACTAACTATGGCGGCTTTTGTCCTTGCATTATCAGCATGCAGTGACAAAGACGTAAAAGGCTCTAATGAAATACTCGCTACAACAAAAGCTGGAGATATAACAAGTGAAGAACTCGTTCAAGAAATGAAAGACTCTATCGGTGTTCAAGTATTCCAAAACCTGGTTCTAAAAAAGGCCATTGAAAATGAATTTAAAGTAACTGACAAAGAATTAAAAGCAGCTATTAAAGAACAAAAAGAAGAGATTGGCGATGAGATTGCTTTTAAAGCTTACCTTGAACAAAGCGGTATTACAGAAGATGTTTTCGAAAAACAATTCGAGTTTTCTTTACTTCAAAAGAAACTGATTGACTCATTGGATGAAGTTCCTGAAGAACAAATCAAAGCTGAATACGATAAAATGAAAAAAGAAATTCACGCACGTCACATTCTTCTAGAAGATGAAGAAACAGCCAATAAAGTAATTGCTGATCTTAAAGACGGTGGGGACTTCGCTAAATTAGCGAAAGAATACTCAACAGAGGAAGTTGCACAAGAAACCGGCGGAGACCTTGGCTGGTTTGGTCTAGGTAAAATGATTCCTGAATTCGAAGAGGTAGCATTTGCTCTTGAAGAAAAAGTTATTAGTGAACCAGTTAAGACAAGCTTTGGTTACCACGTTATCGAGGTCCTAGAATCAAGAGATGCCGAAATCGAAGGTACACTAGAAGAATTAACTCCTAAAATTGAAGAAGGCATTAAAGCTACACTATTTGAAGATAAGCTTACCGAACTTCTGAAAAATGCAGATGTAAAAATTAAAGACGAATCGTTTAAAGGTTCTCTTGATGAATTTCTTAAACCAGAAGAAAAATAAGTATAAGTAAAAGGCTATCCACATAAAAACTTGTGGATAGCCTTTTTGTTTTATTCAAATGAAGGTTTATAAAATGAGCGATTATCCAATGGGAATATTCGTTCAGAGAACTCGCCAGGATTTGTCTTGCCGAGTGCCCGGTCAAGCATATTCATCTTTGCATCAATATTATCAATATAATGAAGCATTTCCGCTTCTTTTAACATTGGTCGCTTCGGGCTTCCCCACTCTTCTTTCCCGTGGTGTGATAATACCATATGTTGCAACAGCATTACCTCTTCCCCAGAAATCTCCAATTCATCCGCTGCTCTAGTGATTTCATTGACCATGATTGAAATGTGTCCAATAAGATTACCCTCCACCGTATACTGCGTTCCTATTGGGCCCGAGAGTTCAATTACCTTACCTACGTCGTGAAGGATAATTCCCGCGTACAATAGATCTTTATTCAGTGATGGATATAAATCTGCTATGGATTTGCCAAGCTTCAACATCGAAACGACGTGATCAATAAGCCCTGAAACATAGTCATGGTGGTTTCTCGTTGCCGCCGGATACGTTTTAAATTCTGCTTCATGCTTTTTCAATACATGCCTTGTAATTCGCTGGATGTTCGGGTTTTCCATTTCAAAGAAAAATTGCATAAGCTCTTCAAACAAAACTTCTTTGCTTTTTAACGCGGAAGGAACAAGATCCGAAATCGAAATACCTTCCTCTTCTTTCACTGGACGAATACTTTTAATACGCATTTGGTTTTTCCCGCGATATTCATGTATGTCCCCACCTACTTTTACGATTGTTCCAGATGGGTACAATTTCACATGTTTCTCAGTCGTATCCCATAATTTCGCATCAAGATCCCCACTTTTATCTTGTAAAATGAGTGTCATAAATGAACTTCCTTGTGTTGTCACACCTGTCGTTGCCTGCTTGATTAGTAGGTAAAGTTCAAAAGTCTCTCCTACTTTGTAGTCCATTAATTTTTTCATTAAACGAACGCCCCCTTTTCGTTTCCAATATTAGAAACGTTAATAACTTTACCATCTATCCACTTGTCCTTCATCTTTTTATGGCAAGTAAAATAGATAAATTGTTGATTTTTTAAAGAATCGAGTAACTCAATCATACGCGAAAGTCGCTCTTCGTCAAAATGAACGAATGGATCATCCATTATGATTGGAAATGGTGCTGATTTGAATACTGATTCCGCAAGCGAAAGGCGCAAGGATATATACGCCTGCTCCTTTGTGGCCTGACTAAGTTCTATAATCGGATAGCGCATACCACTTGCCGACACAGCCTCAAAAATCCCATCTCCAGTCACAACTAGTCCATCGTACTTCTCATTCGTCAGCTTTTTAAACATATTTTCAGCACGCAGAAGTACTTCTGGAAGTTTCTCCTCTTTTAATTCACTCATCGTTCGATTAATTGCTTCCGATATTGCTTTTCGTGCAGACCAATCCTTAGCAAGCATTGCAAGTTCAGCTTTTTTCATTTCAAACATCTGAATCTTATGACCATATGTCTCATCTGTTAATAGTTCCTCTGTTTTATTAGCAAGTGTTGCTTTCTCATAAATAAGCCCAGTAGACTTTTCTTCGATGGTTGACAATTCTCCTTCAAATTCAGCAACATTCTTAGTCAACTCTTCTTCAGTTGTAAATGTTTCCAAATCCTGTGGATCACTTGCTGTCATTTGTATTTCAACAGCCGATAATTGTTCTTTTAACTCGCTGGCTTTCTGATGGATATCATACAATTTATAATAATCTTTTTCAGTTTCGACATCGGCCTCAGTCAATAGTGCGGATAAACTTTCCTCTTGTAGGCTCAATAATGCGGTGGTTTCTTCAAGCATCGGTCTCAATCGCTGCATATTCGCTGTTATCGTTTTCATCGTCTCGGATTCTTCGGATAACTGATTGTATTCTTTCCTCATCAATTCATAAACTGCTTCTGGTGGTACAAAATGTTGCAATACCTTTTCCGCTTCTTCAGTTCGCTTAACAAGATTTTTCTCAACTATTTGTTGACGTCTGTCAACCTCACTTAGATCGCGACCAACTTCTTGCACATCGCGAATCATTCTAAATAATTCTGGAACAATCCCCGGCGATGGAAGCCCATCGAAACCATAGTTTTGGATAAACACATCAAACATCAACTCTGCTTGACGACCTCGGATATGAAGTTCATCGTGTTTCATTTCGAGTGATGCCAATGACAACTCTAGTTCTTGGATTACTTCTTCAAACCGTTCTTTCTCCCGCCCATACAATTCAAGGTGGGCGATCAGTTTCTCCATCCCATGCTCTTGCCCCTCATACTTGGAAATAAATTGCTTCATTTCCTGAAGTTTCGAGTCATGTTCAGGACCCTTTTTCGAATAAAGGAAAGCACCAATCCCACCTATGATAACGCCTATAACGACAATGGGCAATCCTTTTTGTATTATACCTACAGCTATGAAAATTAGTGCAGTAATGAACAATATAATTGGCGATATGTGCATTTTATTTTTCGTTCCGCTTCGCCCAAATGAAACATAGGCTTTTGCTTCAGCAAGTTGTTGTCGAATACTTGGCCACTCGCGTGCTTGTTTGATTTCCTCGTCACTTGGTGTTTCCAATGCTGCATATTTTAACCTTGCTTTGATCAATTCTTCTTTCTTATCCGTAAGTTGAGTTTCCAAAAAACCAAGTTGATTATTCGTTTCATTCATTCCATTGAGCAACTCGTGCATTTCTTCTTCTTTTCTAATCGACACGTCAGCTTCGAAAAGAACCTTTTCTATTTCTTTCTCTCGCACGCCCAAACGGTCGAAAAGGCGTTGTTTTAAACCATTTAAACGCCGCATCTCATCCTGTCCGGAGACTAGAGCCGACCGCCATCCGTGCCACTCTGTTTCTTTCGCCAACAATAATTCAATTGCCTTAATACGTTCAGGCTGATGGCTTGTCGGAATTCTCGCTTCCATCTCAGCCAATTCTTCTTCTATTCTTTGTTTCGTTGCCTTTGTTTCATTTAGCTTTCCAGAAAGCGATTCGAAACGGCGTATACCATCCGAAGGAAAATCACTTTTACCTAATTGAGCAAGCTCTTTCTCAAGAACCTCTTTCTTCTTTTTTAGCGGAAGTAGTTGTTGCAAAATCGTTAAGTGCTGTAAATGCTTTTTCAGGGCTCTCTCTTTTTCATTTAATAAAGAAAGCTGCTTATCTATCTCATGAATCCTTTCAATCGACGGCATGTACTCCGCCACTTTTAGCTGTTCTTCGTTTACTTCTTTTTCCAGATTTCGGAGTTCCTTAATTTTTACATTCATAGCAGGATTTCTGCCTGACTTTTTAAATAGCTCGCCCATCTCTTTCTCCATCTGTTTACCCATTTGTAAAAGTGAATCAACGCCCGTAGTTCCAGATGCAAGTAGGGTTCGGCTTAGTTCTTCCTCATTCATTTTCTCAAAGCCTTGTAATTGTAGAAGTGAAAACGAAAAAATCGATTCAAACGAGGTGCGATCATAGTGACGAAGAAGCTCCTTTAACGCCTCTTCTCCTCCCCGCGTCCCGTCTTCAAAACGGACCGTGACATCGCCCGCGGATTTTCCACGTACTCGTTCGACTGAGCATCGACCGTAAATGTCATCCAATAGTTCAATCTTTCCACCATATTTCCCACCCATTTTCGGTTCATATCGAAGTGTCGCGCTATTACGCTGTGGAAACCCAAATAGCACATGGAGTATAAACTGCTGAATTGTCGTCTTGCCGGCTTCATTTAAACCATAGAGCACATTCATACCAGACCCTAATTCAACAGTAACATTTTCATGTTTTCCAAAACCATAAATGATCAGCTGTTCAATTTTCACAGTGCCACCTCATTCTATTTCCAACTTTTCCGCTGCAAATATCGAAACAGCCTCTTTTTTTACATCGGCTATTGCATTTGCCGTTAATAACTCTAAATACTTCACGCTTGCCGTATGTTGATAAACGTCGTTCAGTATCTCTTTCCAATCTTCTTCAGTCCATTCATCCATCATTCCAAGCACAGACTGCTGAAGTGCACTAGATACTGCCCCTGCCGCCCCCTGTTGCGTCAATAATATCGATTGCACCCAAATGAACGGCTCTCCTTCTCCGGTAGCTTCCCGAAGCACACCAAGCCATTCCTCGTTAGTCGATTGACTAAACAGAGATGCAGTTTCTATATCTACATCAACCATTGTCAATTCAACAATAGCAGCCCCTCGCTCTGCCCTAAATGAATCAAGTGCTTCTGTACAAGCCTTTAGCCATTCATTGGCATGACGTATGCCTTCACACGAGATTATTAATCGTTCAAAGACAAGCGCCGAAGCTGGAATGAATTCAAGTAATGCACCAGTTTTTGAAAGTTCCACTTCATAAAATCCTTTTTCACCACGCTCATTCCGATGCCGCCCTTGTATATTACCAGGGTAAACAATCGGTGGTTCAGCGTGTATGTGCTGGCGAAGATGTATATGGCCAAGTGCCCAATAATTATAATGTTTCGCAAGCAATTCTTCTTTCCTAAAAGGAGCATAAACCGCATGCGATTCATCACCGGCTAGACTACCGTGCACCGTACCGATATGGAATACATCATGGTTATCTGCTACCGGATAGTGTTCTATCATCGCTTCACGAATATGACGTTCTTTATAGCTAAATCCATAAATAAATACGTCTTGCCCCCGAATGTTTAGCTGCTTCTTCCCGACACTTTCCGAAAATACATGCACATTGGACGGTAAATCAAATCGGGTCCACCTTCCGCCTAAATGATCATGGTTTCCGTAAGAGATGACGACAGGTATATTTGCTTCATGTAATTTTTCCATTCCTTCTTGAAATTTCAATTGGGCACGCAAACTACGATTTTCTCCATCGTAAATATCCCCCACGATGAGAACAAAATCTGGGGTTGATTGAAGAGCATGTTCAATTAGCCTATCAAATGCGGTAAATGTACTGGCACGCAAGTTTGTTAATTGGTCCATAGGTAGCTCAGTCATTCCCTTAAACGGGCTATCCAAATGCAAATCAGCCGCATGAATAAAACGAATCGTCGACATATAAACCCTCCTCCATAGAACGAATACTTGTTCCTATTTTATCACAAAGATTTGAATATTAGTAGGAGACTAATATTAATAAAATCAAAATACCCCGCAACTAATGTAACCAGTCGCGGGGGTATGAAATCCAATCCGTTATTCTTTCCCTAGCTGAATGGCTTTCTTAATGTCTTTCAATGACCGTGACGGGCCATACATTAGAACACCGCCGCGGTAAACGCGTGCACCAAACCAACCAAGTATAAATATCGTCACGAGCATAATGCCAATTGACAATAATGGCTCCCACATAGGTAGATCAAGCATCCCTACACGCAAGAACATTACCAGAGGTGCAAAAAATGGAACGAAGGAAGTATATTTTACGTAAGTCATATCCGGATTACTAAGTCCGGTAACTGCAATCATAAATGCAACGATAACAAGAATCATAATTGGCATAATTGCCTGTTGGACGTCTTCTGTTCTACTAACGAGCGATCCTAATAAAGCCGCAAGAGTTGCGTAAAGGAAATATCCAAGTAAAAAGAACACAACTGCATAGATAATTGTAGTCACTTTCATATCAGAGAAACCCAAAAAGGAAGCTGCCCCATCGGCCAAGTCCGAGGATGTCGTTTGCATCGCTATAAATCCGGAAATACCCAAAAGTGCCATTTGTAAAAGACCGAGAGATCCAATGCCTAAAACTTTAGCAAACATATGCTTCACCGGCGAAACGCTCGAAATAAGAATTTCCATAACGCGTGAAGATTTCTCCGTTGCCACTTCTGTTGCAATCATACTCGAGTAATAAATGACCGCGAAGTATATCAAAAACATCAGTACATAGACGAGACCTCGTGCTTGGTTCAGCTCCTCCTCAGATTTAGCTGATGCTGACACCGCTTCTTGTTTAAATTCTATTGGTGCGAAGAGCGTTTGTACTTGATCAGGTAACAACGACAATTCCTCCGCTTTTATTTCTGTTTGAATTGACTGCAATGCGTCTCCAATCATCATTGGAAGATTCAACTCCATTGCATTCATCGATGTGAAAGTTGCTTCTATTGTATTCGACGAACTTAGTCCCACGGCAAGGAATGAATCAATTTCTCCTTCACTTACTTGCTGCGTTAGTTTTTGTACCGATTCCTTACTCTCTTCTATGATAATTCCTGATTCATTCGTATTAAATTGGGTCGCTAACTGTTCGGCCAGTACACCGCTATCGTCGATAACATAAAGGACTTCTTCGGAATCCCCCCCTGTCACACTTTTGACCGAATCAATAATGGAGGAGAGGTTTGCAAATAGAAATATTGATGCAATCATAATTGCTGTAGTAACGATGAATGATTTCGTTTTCGCTTTCGTTATAAAGGCCTGTTTAAAAATAATCATGAATTCACGCATGCACTTTCCCCACCTTTTCGATGAAAATGTCTTGTAGTGACGGTTCTTCAATCGCGAAATGACGAATTGGACCCGCTCTTAAGGCGGCATTCAGTAATTTATCGGCAATAATTTCAGATTCAACCTGATACACTGCGCCTTCAATAGATTTAGCCACTGAAGTAACACCTGAAATTTTTCCAAGTTGCGAAAGATCATTATCGGAATGAATGCGGACGTTCTGTTTACCAAAGGAGCGCTTTACATCACGAAGCGTGCCGCTAACAATCTGTTTTCCATGGTGAATAATACTTAATTGCTCACACAATTCCTCGACATGATCCATGCGGTGACTTGAGAATACAATCGTCGCCCCATCATTCCTAAATTCCAGGATAGATTCTTTCAACATTTCAACGTTCACAGGATCCAGACCTGAAAATGGTTCATCCAAAATTAGCAGTCTTGGATTATGCATTAGTGACGCAATAACTTGGATTTTTTGCTGGTTCCCTTTGGAAAGCTCCTCTACTTTTTTATTTGCATAATGAGAAATCTCCATACGTTCCAACCACTTATTCAATGAAAGCTTTGCGTCATTCTTTTTCATGCCCCGTAATTGCCCTAGGAAAATGAGCTGGTCCTGTACTTTCATTTTTGGATATAGGCCACGTTCTTCCGGCAAATACCCAATTTCGGGACTCGTTTCATAACCAATCGGTTTATTGTTCCAAGTAATGCGCCCCTCATTCGCGTTCAGTAATCCAAGAATCATACGGAATGTCGTTGTTTTACCAGCCCCATTCGCACCTAAAAATCCATACATCGTCCCTTCGCCAACCGTTAATGTTAGCCCATCAACAGCAGTAACATCCCCAAATCGTTTCGTTACATTTTCAAGTATTAAAGCCATGTTGTTTCCCCTTTCCTCTTTCTTACTACTAGTCTATACGAGCCTGAATCAATGAAGTTTCATTTAAATTTATTTTTCTGATTAAACCGGTCTTCAAACCTAATTAGACAGTCATTATTAATTTCACTTCCCAGAGTTTTCATAGTATAATGAATCAAATACATACTAGAGGAGAATCGACATGAGAGTGTACAAATTGACTGCATATGAACCCAAAGGAAAAGTAATCATAGATGACATTCTAGAGGCTTCTACAGACGAGGAAGCTAAAGTAAAAGGACTTGCTATTTTGGAAGAAAAAAAACTGCTTGAAACAACACACCGCCTTGCTTCACCCGCTGGAAAACTATTATTATTTCACTCATAAAAAATGATTTTATACGAATGGATGAGGTGCGTAGAATGAAAATCGCATTAATTGCACATGATGAAAAGAAAAATGAAATGGTAAACTTCAGCATCGCTTATGAACATATTTTTGCCCAGCATTCCTTATACGCAACAGGTACAACAGGTAAGCGAATTATGGAAGAAACAAATCTGTCTATCGAAAGACTTATGTCAGGACCTCTAGGCGGCGACCAGCAAATAGGCTCAATGATTGCAACAGGGGATATGGATTTGATTCTTTTCTTCCGCGATCCGTTAACTGCACAGCCCCATGAGCCAGACGTTAGTGCTCTACTTCGACTTTGCGATGTCTACGGGATTCCACTCGCAACGAATATCGCTACGGCTGAACTTTTAATTCGCTCTGTTGAAAAAGGTTATTTCTCCTGGCGTGAAACCGCGAAAAAATATATTTAATAATTACTAAGCGCCTACTTAATTTGACATTAAGTAGGCGCTTAGTTTTTTAATTATGGAACTTGTTTAGAAAGGAATACTTCGGCCAAAATAATTATTTTTCATTATTATTATTTTCCAGTAAACACAGGCTTTCTTTTTTCAACAAATGCTTGAATGCCCTCTTGATGATCGGCCGTTTTATGCATTGCCACTTGTGTTTCACTTTCCAATTCTAGGATGCGATCAAGTTCTTTCGTTTTCTGATCATGCAAGATCTTTTTAGATGCGAGCATAGTCGCAATTGGAGAGCTAAGTAGTTTATCTGCAAAAGCATTTCCATATTCGGCGGCCCTACCGATTGTAACTACCTCTTCAATGAGCCCAATTGCCAATGCCTCATTGCCGTTCATTACTTTCCCCGACCAAATAAGATTCTTCGCTTTTGGAATCCCAACTCGCTCTTTCAAGAAGAAGTGACCTCCACCGTCAGGTACAAGACCTATGCCAATGAAATTCATCGCTAGCTTACTGTCCTCTTCAGCGATAATGTAATCACAACCTAGTACTAAACTGAATCCTAGCCCTGCTGCTGCGCCGTGAACGGCTGCAATTGTTATTTGTGGCAATGTGTAAAGCGCTCTTGCCAAGCGTGACACATCCCCCATTACATCTCCGATTTCCATTGGATTATTAGGATCTAGCATAGCTTTTATATCTCCGCCTGCGGAAAATGCGCGCCCCGCTCCTTGAATTAATAATACTTGTACGGTAATGTCCTGTTTCAATGATTCAAAGACATCTGCAAGTTCCCCCATCATAACGCCATCCATTGAGTTCATTGCTTCGGGTCTGTTTAGTGTTAGACGTGCGAGACGTCCCTCTTTTTCCAATTTCACTGTTTGATACGACATAACTGCCACCTCTTCCAAATAAATGAATTGCCATTCACTTATTCTTATTCGACGCTTTTGTCGTAACTCCTTTATTTAGTAATGGGTGCAGGATATATTGCATTAAGATGCGCTAACTTTTTCTCAATTGATTCTTCATAGGATATTATATACGCTGCTGGATCTTTGGGATTGTAAAACTGTTTAATTTTACCTGTTTCTGGATGAATAAATTTGCTAGAAGCCCCGCACCCAACACCAATCACTGTCTGGACTTCCTCCATCATAATGATGTTGTAAATACTTTCTTCACCTGGCTTTGCGTACCCGACGTTCTCCAAGTTTCCTAAAATGTTTTTCTGACGGTACAAATAATAGGGATCATAGCCGTTCGTCACATTCCACTCTTCTCCCAGTTTCATCATCTGTTCAACAGTTTTCCGGTCCGCGACCTTGTACTTATCTCTGTTTTGAGACATCGCAGATGCACGCTTAAAGGATAACGTATGGATTGTAAGTGATTCCGGCTGCATTTTTTCAGTTTCAGCTAGTGAATGTCTGAACTCTTCCACGCCTTCATTTGGCAGGCCTATTATAAGGTCCATATTAATATTTTTCATGCCCATGTTGCGGGACAACCAAAACTTATCCACAGTCTCTTGAACAGTATGATGGCGCCCGATTGCTTTCAATGTTTCATCCGTATAAGACTGTGGATTGACACTTATTCTGTCAATATCCCATTTTTTCAACACGTCAATTTTCGCAGGTGTAATTGTATCCGGACGCCCCGCTTCAACGGTAACTTCCCTAACATCTTTCATATTAGGAAACGAAGCGTACATCGTCTCATACAATTCGTCCATCTCTTCAGCCTCAATACTCGTCGGAGTTCCCCCACCAAAGTATATTGTGGTAATTTTCATATTGCGTTCAGTAAGCCATTTACCCATTTCACGAATTTCTTCGTGTAAGCCGTCTAAAAATGATTCGACCCGACCGCTTTTCCGTCGAATTGCAAATGCGGGAAACGTGCAATACGCACACTTTGTTGGGCAAAATGGAATCCCGATATATATACTTACTTCATCTCTTAAATCGTATAAGTCCGGGACAGATCGTAGTTGTATCGCAGCGATTTTCGCTAAAAGTTCACTTTTTTCTTGAGATACGCGATACTTTTTCATTATATTTTCGATTGCCTCTAAAGAACTATGCCCTTCCTGTCGATACTTATGATAGAGCTTCATTGGTCTTATGCCTGTTAAGATACCCCATGATTGTTCCATTCCCGTTGCCTGTTCAAGTACTTCCAGGAAGACGTGTGAATAAATCCGCTTAATTTGACGAGATTTTACTTTTTCGTCCCCGTTTTCTTCCTGTTCAGAAAACGTTGCACTATAATTATTTCCTTCATGTGAAAGTTGTACTTTCCCAAGTAGTTCGCCTGCTTCACTTTTCTCCAAAGTGAAATCGGCTTTTATCGCACCTGGTTCGTCTTCCGTAACAATTTCACATTGTTCAAAGAAGAGATTAGCTAGATGAGCGAACATCCGAATCCAGTCCTCGGCAAATGTATTTTCAATCTTTATTTTCTGCATTTTTCTTTCCAACTTTCCATTTTATAATTGACCCCCGATACTATGGGTACTAGGAGGATTTTTACATTGACCATTTTATTTAAAAGAAAAAAAGCTGTTTTGCCACCGCTTACAACATTGGCCATGAAAGAAAAGCCAAATGTCCAGATTTTAAATGACCTAGACAAGGATATAGAAAAACAACTACCCATGATTGGATTCACTGAAGATGACCTATCAGTGTTACCCGAACCTATTCCTCACTTACAAGAGAATGTGAAGTCTATTGTAGCAAATTTTTATGTAAATCTCGAAAATGAATCGTTGCTATCGATAATCCTCAATACAAACAGTGTTATTAGGAAATGAACGACTTGGTTGAGGTTGAGTGAGTAATAGTGAATTACGTGAGGATGTTCGAAGAGTTTTTCTAAACTTCAACTCTATTCACCAAAGTACCGAAGAAGTCTCAGCTTCGGCGAATGATATAGCAAATATGCAAAAATAAAAAAACGGCCGTAGGCCGTTTATTAAGTTAAATCGATTCATAAATTTCTTGTACAGGTTTCATAAGGACACGATTAACTTCTTCGATTAGTCCACTTAACTTCATTTCCGATTCGAGCATCCCCATTATCTTCTCGTTCGTTTGTGCAAGTTGGGCTGTTTTTTGTGCATATTCAAGTTCCTCTGGATTTATTTCTTCTCCAGCCATTTGTTTCTCTTGCATGTCTAATTGGATTTTACGGAAATTCTTGAATAGTGCTAGAGCTTCTTCGTCCGCGATAACAACCGAAACTGCTTCCTGAACCTCTGCAAATTCTGCTGTCTTTCTGAATGTGGATTCCAATTTGTTTAAATCGTCATAAATATTAACTGTCATGTGAATTCCTCCTAAGATAAGTTTGTTGCAAATACGATTAGACCTTGCACGACTCCAATTACGCCCCCGAGTACAGCACCAAGTACGGTAATCATTTTAAACTCGCGTTTGGAAATGCCGAGCACAAGATCCTCCAAAACTGATACTGGAAATGAATCGACTTGCTCTTTAACCATATCACCAATTTTTAATTTTTGAAGTGATTTCTCTAATTGTACTTCCGCTTGTTGAAATGCAAAACTAGTTAATGCCGGTGTCACGTTAACGGCTGTCCAATTTACACCATCAGGCCAATAATCAAATAATGTTTTGTCCAGTCGCGATTCGATTGCAATCTCTCTTTTGGCATAGGACCTAACTGAATGAAATAGTCCGTCCCAATCAAATTCTGAGAGTAGTTCATTGACTGGTCGTTTCTGAAGTTTCTCCCATTCGTTTAGTATAATCGTGTTAACCAGATCGTAAGTACCGGGGGCCCCGATAAACTTTAATGCTTCCCGTTGTACTTTACTAACGAGTGATTCCGATTCACCGAATAGCATGTTCACCATACTACCTAGTGTTCCTTTCGAAGCAAGAAAATCATCGATAAGCTTTCGGAACATGGCTCTTCCTTCTTCAGATTCGAAGTAGTTTTCTGATTGACTCAGAATGTATCCCGTTATTTGCGGTATGCGCTCCGCCGCTTCTGCACGCCATTTTTCAGGCAACACTTCATCAACTGTGCCTGTGGTTACTTTTATACGCAGACGATCTAGTTGATCATCAAGTACACCCAATACTTGCAGTTCCACTTTGTCAGCAACACCCGTAGCCCCTGCGACTGCTAGCCAGTCGTTCAATGTTTTATCTGAACGCAAGATATGTTCATCTAGTTTTTCTTGTAGAAAAGTCTCAGCCTTAGCCTCTACTTCGGGGGTTAATAACTTTCTCTTAAATGTCTCAGGGGTCAAGAGGTAGTTCGTGACCGTTCTTCCAAATTGGACTGCTAATTCATCACGTCTCTTCGGAATAAGTCCGGGCGTAAAGGGTACACGCCACGAGCCAATATATTTTGCCTCATGAGGTCTGAAAAGCATTTTTATGGCTAGGTGGTTTGTAAACCCTCCAATTAATGCGCCAATAAACGCCATAAATGCTAATGTCCATATAAAATCCAAATCGCTTCACCTTTTCTCGTTTGATTCTGTCCCTATTATAACAGAACAGTATCAAACCGAAAAACCAGGTGCATTTTCAAAGTGCATTATAGATCGTTGAAAAACGAATGGCATGCTCCATTTCATCATGTAGCGCGATAAATATTGGGTTATATGCCTGTTGAATCGGGATGGTTAACAACATAACTTTATACGATTCAATGGAATCGAGCTCATTTAATAACGCTAGCTTTGCACATTCTTTTAATTCGTAACACGGTAGTCGTTTCTTCGGATTTTGTACAAATGTCCCAGTCAGCATATAATAGAGTTGTTGAAACATTTCATAGTGACTTTTTTCATCTTCATAAGCATGTTTTATGAAATCTTTCCAAAGCGGATCATTCGTTAAATCATACATAGATTTATAAAAATAATAATCTTTGTATTCATCTTCGATGGCCTGCTTTAAATTATCAATAAACAAGTCAGCATCCTTTCGCTCGTCTTTGCCCAATTTTATGCGGGAGGGTTGCGTCTTATGAGAGGGGTTAATCAATTGTTACAACATTTTAGTTATAAATCAATGTACGAAAATACGCAGTTACCTGGCTGGACATTCTCTTTTTTCTTTAAAAACAAAAGGTACACAGGTGAATATTTACCAGACGGCGATATTAAGTGGACAGGAGACACGCCGCCCGAAGAGGACAAATTGAAAAAGATGATTCATGAATTAATGATTTTCCACGTCTACGATTAAGAAATATCAAAAGGGACTAAAACCACATAGGTTTTAGTCCCTTTTAATAAATTCACAATTTATTTTCTTCCTCAACTTCTTGTGTTTGTTCGAAAGGAATTCTATGCCGCGTATCCTCTTTCAAGGATTTATCGGTATTTGCATCATTCGTTCCTCGTGTCATGTCGTCATACGGTGTATATATTTCCCCTAAATCCTTTTTACTGCGGAGTGCTCTGTACATGGAAAATCCGATTAGCAGTAACATACCAAGCCCAAATATTATGATCAGACTACCTTGCCACATGTGAGTACACCTCTTTATATTTAGTATATCATTGCGTCTCCAATTTATAGAGTCTACTTATTCTTCCAGAAGTTCTTTTTTCCCAAAAATAAAGTAATAATATGTTGACGCCAAGACATAAAGCCCCCCGGTAATCGAAAATGCATAGGCATAACCCCAATAAGAACCAAACGTAATGACAAGACCAGTTGCAACAGGCGCCATTGTAGCCCATCCAACATTAAATACCATTTGGTTCACAGAATTCGCTAAGCCTTTATATTTGTCCGCAACAATTTCCATCGCGATGGCACTTTGTATTGGATTTCCGGCATTCATTAACGCTTGTCGCATCAAAAAACCAATTGAAGCAAGCAATAAGGATGATGTAAAAGCAGTGAGAACTAAAAATGGAATCGATAAAAGTTGAAATAAAATAAGAGCTTTCACTTTTCCAACTCTTTTAACTAGAACTGGCCCTATAATCATTGCCACCGCGGTCATCGCGGACCCTAGCGACAAAATGAGTCCAATAAATGCATTAGAAGCGTCAAACCGGTTTGAGAAGTACAAATTCAAGTATGGAATAACAAGTCCCGATCCAAGCCCAATGAGAAGCGCTGCAAACGAAAAGTGGAAAATAAGTATTAAGTTTCGTCGTAAACTATTATCCATTTTCGGCTGTGGATCATAAGCCAAATCCCTTATTTGGACAGGCACAGGTGGGTTATTTTGCAATTTAAATAATGGGATTAACCCCACAGTAAAGATTGCAGCTCCTATTAGTAATGCCCATCGAATTGATTCCTCTGCCCCGATTGAAAACCCAACCTCAAGCACATCTGCTATAACTCCTCCAAATAAGCTCCCGATGACGTTCGCGATAGTCATTAACGCAAAGTGGATACTAAACATATGCACGCGCTCTTTAACATTTGAATTTTCCGCTAGAAATGGCACTCCCGAAACTTGAACAAACGCCATAAATAAGCCCGTTAAAAATGCTGCATAGATAATTGGCGTTTCAGCGACAGCAATACTTCTATAAAATAGCGTCATGCCACCAAATACCGCACCGCCGACAATCATCCACTTTCGGCCAAACTTATCACTTAGAAATCCCGCCGGAATTAACATAATTGCCGTGGCCATCGCAGTCATGGATATAACTTTTCCATTAATTGTTTCCGGCATGCCAAGTTCTTTTATGTATAGATTATACATCACCATAAAAACGCCCATCCCTATTTGGATAAGCACATTCGCCAGCATGAATAATCTTACGTTCTTATTGAATGAAAGAATCTTTTTCTTCCAATCTGCCAACCACTTCCCCATAGCATTCCTACTTTCACGCATTAATACTTCGTTACTCGAATTATACGTGTATCAGAATAGTTTTACAACGTGTTTGCGAAGTTTTAATTAGCTAATGATGAGTAAATATTTTAATTCTGTGAGGGATTGGATTTGCTTGCACTCGTTGTCGGTTTCCTTGCACTGGTTATGGATTTGCTTGCACTCAGTGGGAGTTTCCTTGCACTCGCTGGCCATTTGCTTGCACTTACAAATAGTTTGCTTGCAAGTCGGGACCTTTGACCCTCCCCCCTTCAAACTTCTTAACCAAAAAGGGAACTCCCCTCAACCAATATCTGGTTTGAAGGACGTTCCCGCTTGTAATTTATACATTTGTGCATATTGAACGTCTAACGCAAGTAATTCATCGTGAGACCCTTGTTCAACAATTTCACCGCGATCCATTACTAAAATGCGGTCCGCATTTTTAATTGTGGATAGTCTGTGGGCGATGATAAATGTTGTTCGCCCTTTCTTCAATACTTCCATCGCGTGCTGGATTATTTCTTCTGTCTCTGTATCGATGTTGGATGTCGCTTCATCCAAAATTAGAATCGCTGGATCAAACGCTAGCGCCCGTGCGAATGAAATGAGCTGACGTTGTCCAGATGAGAGTGTGCTGCCCTTCTCAACGACTGGCTCATCAATTCCTCCGGATAAATTCTTTAGCACACGATCTCCACCGACAGCATCCAGTGACTGTTGGACTTTTTCACGTGTAATTCGTGGATCTCCTAAACTAATGTTAGATTCAATTGTCCCACTGAATAAATAGGGATCTTGTAAAACAATGCCCATATGACCTCGCACGGTTTGGCGCGGCATGTCAGCTATGTTCATCCCGTCAATCGTTATTATCCCTTTAGAAGCATCATAAAAGCGGAACAACAAGTTCATAATCGAACTTTTTCCTGAACCTGTGTGTCCAACAAGTGCAACGGTCTCACCTTTTTTCGCCTCGAATGACAGATCTTTTAGGACATATTCTTCATGATTATAAGCAAACCATACATTTTCAAATTGGATATTTCCCTCATAGCGTGCTAGTTTTTCATCGCTTACTGGTTCACCTTCACGGTCCATCAGGTTGAAAACACGTTCCGCCGCAACTAGTGAATGTTCAAGCTGTGCAAACTGATTTACGATACCAGTTACTGGATTGAACAATCTTGTAATATAGTCAACAAATGCATAAAGCATTCCGACTGAAATCACGCTTTCAGTGGAAAGTGATGCCCCGCCAAAATACCAGATGAATAGTACAAATGTCAGCGAGCGAATGACATCGACAAGATTATGGGACGTTGCCGCTTCCACTTTCAACAGTTTGTTTTGTTGGCGAAAATATTCATCGTTTAATTCGGCGAACTCGTTTTCCATTTGCTTTTCACGGCGGAATGCCTGAATGATGGTCATCCCATTAATGGACTCGTTGATCATTGCATTCATGTCGCTCACCTTACCGCGAATAATATGGTTCACTTTCGAAGCATATTTTCTATAGGTCTTCATCCAAATATAAAGAATTGGCAAGACGAACAGAACAACTGCCCCCATTTTTGGATCTAAGTAGAACATCGCGATAAAGATTCCTAAAATGTACATTCCACTAATTGCAAATTGCGAAAGAACTGTAACATACATATTTCGAATTGCTTCAGTATCATTTGTAATACGCGCAACGACTTTCCCAGCAGGTAAGTTATCAAAATAGCTTATCGGCAGCGTTTGTATATGTTCGTACAAATCATTTCGCATTTTCTGAATGACGCGGTTTGCTGCAGTTTGTAATAAAAGATACTGGAAATACCTCAATATTGCTGTCACAACGGAAAGACCGAAGAAAATCGCAAGTAATGTAATAATGGGCTCAAAATCAATGCCCCCATACGCAGCGCCAGCGATATGCTCGTCAATAATTCTCTTTGCAATGAGTGGCCCCATTAAATCTGCTGCTACTGCAAAACTTAGAAGAACAAGACCTGTGATTAGTAACTTTTTATAACTAAGTGCGTAATGAAGTAATCGTTTACCGGTACTCATATTATTCAACCTCCCCAATCTGCTGACGGTCGAATTGCTCTTTGTACCAGCCATTTTCAGATAATAGATTCTCATGCGTTCCCTCTTCAATAACTAGGCCATCATCAAGAACAATAATCCAGTTAGCATGCTGAATCGCTGACAGGCGGTGAGTTGTAATAATTGTTGTCTTCCCAGAACGTTCCGCTTGAATATTTTCTATTATTTTTGCTTCCGTTTTTGCATCGACCGCTGAAAGTGAATCATCTAAAATTAGTATTTCTGGATCTTTTATTAGTGCACGCGCAATCGAAATCCGCTGTTTCTGTCCACCGGATAACGCGACACCCTTTTCTCCCACAAGCGTATTCAATCCTTCCGGAAGCATTTCAAGATCTTTCTCAAAATCGGACAGACGAATGGTTTCCACTATATCCGCCTCTGTCGCATCAGGTCGCCCAAATAAGATATTATCTTTAATTGATCTTGAAAATAGGATATGATCTTGCGGCACATAGCCAATCCAATTACGAACTTGGTCTTTTGTCAGCGACTGCAGTGCAACATCTGAAAATACAATTTCTCCTGCACCTGGCGGATATTCTCGTAGGAGCTGTTTGACAAACGTGGTTTTCCCACTTCCCGTCTTGCCGACAATCCCAAGAGTACTTCCACGCTTCAAGTGAAGTTGAATTTTGTCCAAATTAACCGTTTGCGAAGTAGGATACGTAAAGGTAACATCTTGAAAACCTAGACTATCTGGTTTCACTACTTGTAACGGTCGTTCAGGATCTTTCACATCCTCTGCGTAGTCAAGCGTCTCCATCACACGGTCGAGCGAGGCGTTACCTCGTTGTAGAACGTTAATCAGTTCACCGATTGCAAACATCGGCCAAACAATCATCCCTAAATAGACATTAAAAGTAACAAGTTTTCCAAGTGTCATATCACCAATTGACACAAGGTATGCTCCGTAACCAAGCCCTATCATATACGTCAGCCCTGTAAGTATCTTTGATACAGGCATGAACAGCGCATCAATCTTCTCAACATGCATGTTTTTCTGATACACATCTTCTGTCATGTCAGCGAACCTTTTTTCGGTCTCACGCTCTTGAACGTAGGCACGAACTACTCTCACACCAGCCACTGCTTCTAGCACGTTATCGTTCAAATCTCCAAACGCCTGTTGAGCCACTACATATCTTTTGTGAATCTTCTTTCCCAACACTTGCATAATGTACGCCAAAATCGGAAGTGGCAAAATTGCCACAAGCGTTAATTTCCACGACACTAGAAAACCCATCGTCAAAATGAGTGTTAGTAAGTAAGCCGTGGAATCGACAAGTGTCATTATCCCAAACCCAGCAGTCTCTGAAATTGCACGTAAATCATTCGTTGACCTTGCCATCAAATCGCCCGTTTTATTTTTCTCATAAAATGTTGGCGTCATCTTTAGAAAGTGACGCATGAGCCTTCCCCGTAATTGGCGCTCCACGACATAAGCCCCACCAAACAACTGGTATTGCCAAACATAGTTACTTACATAATTGACAACTATAATCAAAACCATGGCCCCGATAATAAGTGATAGCAGTTTCGCCGTTAACGTTTGCGTATAGATTGAATCTATCGCCTCACCGATTAACCAAGGTGGAATAACAACAAGGAGAGTCGTAAACATTAATAGGACTATTGCAACTGTATACCTTTTTTTATTTTCTTTGAAAAACCATTTTAATTTAAATAAAACAGAAAACATAAGTCAATATACCTTCTTTCCATTTCAAAATTCACTAACTACTTTCTAGGGATTCCTTCCTCAATATTTTTCTTGGCTGTTTTCTGTTAAACATCGTCTGAACTTCTTTTCATTTTTTAATCACTTTGAAAACTTCAATCATTTTAAAACTTTTTTGGGCACAAAAAAGCACACGCCTCCTTTACATAAGCGTGTGCTCATAATATAGGAACGGCATTTGTGCCCTTCCGTAAAATTAAGTTATTATCGATAATAATCGATTAGGCACGGTATTCTATGAAGTTTCTTATAAGCTCCCTGAACTTTAATCATCCTCCGCACCTCCCAATCTATTTCGACTTCCGAATAATATCAGATTACCATTTACCTTTCCGTATTGTCAATACATTTCGAAAAGTAAATTTATCCGTCTTGTATAATCTGTATATTACGCAGAAATGAATAGTATGACGCTTCCCATTTATATTTTCATACTATATAAATAGGTGTAACTAATTGTGTTTCTCTTGTTTATAATTTATCATAGACTTAACTAACGATTTTACCATTATAGGAGGTGGATACTTTGCTCCTCGCCCATTTAGGGTTTGGAACAAAGTAATTATTTGGACATTCCCATACGATTGACAGCATTTGCTGTCTTGATCGCCCTCACCGCATTTTTTGTTGCGAGTGAATTTGCAATTGTAAAGATAAGGGTCACACGTATTAATCAGCTTGTCGCTGAAGGTAACCCACGCGCCAAAAGCGCCAAAAAAATACTGAGTAATTTAGATGAGTACTTATCCGCATGCCAATTAGGCATTACGATTACGGCCCTTGGTTTAGGTATGCTCGGGGAACCGACAGTCAAACTCATGCTAAAACCAGTATTTGCTTATTTTGAAGTTACCCCAAGTGTAGCAAGCATACTTTCCTTTATTATTGCTTTCACTTTCGTTACATTTTTGCATGTTGTTGTAGGTGAGTTGGCTCCAAAAACAATTGCAATTCAAAAGGCCGAGGAAATTACGCTGCTGTTCGCAAAACCGCTTATTTTATTTTACAAATTAATGTATCCAGTAATTAAAGGTATGAATGGCTCCGCGCTCATTCTAATTAGATTACTCGGATTTAAATCAATGTCTGATTCAGATGTTGCACATACTGAAGATGAGCTACGAATGATTTTGTCTGACAGTTTAAAAGGCGGAGAAATCAACCAGGCTGAATATAAATATGTTAATAAGATTTTTGAATTCGATGACCGTATCGCAAAAGAAATTATGGCTCCGCGTACGGAAATGGTCACAATTGACAAAGAAATGACAACACGCGAAGTGTTTGATTTAATTGGCATTGAGCAATTTACACGCTATCCTGTTACCGATGGCGATAAAGACCATATTATCGGACTTATTAATATGAAAAATCTATTAACCGAATATATAAAAGACCCAACAACAGGCGAGAAACTCGTTATCGAGTATATGCAGCCGATTATTCGTGTGATTGAAACAATTCCAATCGGTGAATTACTGTTGAAAATCCAACGCGAACGCATTCATATGGCTGTCCTTATGGATGAATACGGAGGTACTTCGGGCCTTGTGACAATCGAAGATATTTTAGAAGAAATTGTCGGAGATATTCAAGATGAATTCGATATGGATGAAATACCTGAAATTCAAAAAGTTGGAGAAGATCATTATATTTTCGATGCTAAACTTCTCATTGAAAATGTCAATGGGATACTGGGTATTTCGATTGATGAAGAAGATATTGACACAATTGGCGGTTGGTTTATGACTGAACGTTTCGAGGCCATGTCAGGTGAAAAAATAATCGAACAAGGGTATGAGTTTATGATTAAGGATATGGAAGGACACCATATACTGTACTTAGAAGTATTAAAACATGAAGAGGAAGAAGCCAAAGAACTTTTGGAGATATCGGTGGAATCCTAAACTAAAGCAACTCTCTACTTCTGAGGGTTGCTTTTCTTCGGAAAGAAGGTGTACCAATGGAACTCTATTCAAATTTAAAAGACGGTGAAAAAGGAGCCTGGCTCAGTATCTGGACATATTTGATATTGAGTGCCGTAAAATTGACTGTCGGATTCCTTGGATCATCGGAAGCCCTGAAAGCAGATGGCCTAAATAATACCACTGATATTATCGCATCAATCGCCATTCTTATCGGGTTGCGTATTTCACAAAAACCACCAGATGAAGACCACCAATATGGCCATATGCGGGCGGAAACAGTTGCTTCGCTCGTGGCGGCATTCATCATGGCTTTCGTCGGTTTTCAAATATTAATCAATGCTGGGAAATCAATACTAAATCCAATCAAAACGTCCCCTTCTATAATTACGGCTGTCATCGCTATCCTAAGTGCTATTATCATGTACTTTGTCTATCGGTATAACTTGAAACTGTCGCAACGAATTGGCAGTCAAGCTGTTCGTGCCGCCGCTTATGATAACCGTTCTGATGCGCTCGTCAGTGTGGGGACTGCAATTGGGATTGGTGGGGCGGTTCTTGGATTACCAATCATTGATGCGATTACTGCCTTCGTAATAGGCATTCTTGTCATTTATACGGCGTGGAAAATTTTCCACCCTAGTGTTCACGCACTTACAGATGGATTTGATGAGGATGAAGTTGAGGCCTTATCTTTACTTGTATGCCATGTAGAAGGCGTTGTAAGTCTAAAAGAGTTCAAGGGAAGGATGCACGGTAACCTTATGTTCGTCGATTTAACCGTCACTGTAAATCCAATGCTCAATGTCATCGAGAGCCACCGAATCACTGAAGAGATCGAACGTAAGATTGGAGCACGTACTCCACACTCCGTTATCTTAGTTCACATTGAACCAGATTTTCTGATTGACATATCTTCTTCACATATCACGGACAATAAATGACATGTGATGGTCAATAATTTACTTGCTTACGATTTCACCTTATAATCAAAGACATAACCGATATGCAGCGTAGGAGATGACTTTATGCAAAAACGCTTAGAAAATGGACTTATTTTCATTTGGACTGTTTCGCTTGTTGCTACTTTGGGTTCTTTATACTTCTCAATTGTACGTGGGTTTGAACCGTGTACTTATTGTTGGTACCAACGGATTTTGATGTATCCAATCGTGCTGATTTCCGGTGTGGCATTATTTCAAAAAAATGCAAGAATCGCCCTAACAATAGCTGTATTTGCTTTTATTGGCGGTGGTATCTCCCTTTATCATTATGGACTTCAAAAACTTAGGTTCCTAAGTGACAGTGCACCATCTTGTGGAGGTGTATCATGTACAGGGGAGTATATTAATTACTTGGGATTCATCACAATTCCCTTCCTTGCACTGACTGCGTTTCTACTTATCGGAATAACAAGCCTTTTCATGATGAAATGGCAAAAGGAGAAGAAGTAAATTGAAAAAATTATTACTAATTGGTGGCGTCATTATTGCTATCTTCGTTCTGATTATCGTGCTTTCCAACAAAGCTGACGAATCAAAACTTAAAGACAACCCGTACGATACGGACAAATTAGAACAATCGACCGTGAACCTAATCGGTAATGAAAATTACAGCAATATTATCTTGCCCGATGAACTTGCTAAAAAAGTTGAAGACGGCGAATCAGTAACCGCTTATTTCTTTAGTCCTGAGTGTTCTTACTGTTTGGAAATGACACCAATACTTATGCCAATTGCCAAAGATATGGACGTAACAGTACAACAATACAACTTGCTAGAATATTCTCAGCAAGCAGCACCTTATGGTATTGAATCAACACCTACACTTGTTCAATTTAAGGATGGTAAAGAAGTAGGCCGTCTGGTCGGTGCCCATCCGGAAGAAAACATTCGCGCATTTTTTAATGAATACGAATCAGATTGACAGAGAGATATTTTTGGAAGGATGAAAACTAATGACTTCGTTTCAATATACAGTACCAACAGATGGTTTAACGATTGAACACTTACTACGTGAACAATGGGAGGCTGGAAAAAAGACTGTCCATTTCATGAGAATGTCAAAAAGTGTAACAGGTGTTGACGGGGAACCGGTTGAGTGGAAGTTTCCACAAAAAGCAGGAACTGAGTTAACCTTCACTGTTCCTGATGCACATTCTACTTATACACCAGAAAAGATGAACCTAAAAGTAATATTTGAAGACGAACATATTCTGGTTGTCTTTAAACCGGCAGGCATTGCGACACATCCAAATGACTCTAATCAAACTGGGACATTGATGAACTACGTCATGGCCTATGTAAAAGAAAATGGTGGTGAGTATGCTGAACATATTCACAGGCTCGATCAAGGAACGGCCGGCGTCATTCTTATTGCAAAGCACCCAATCGCAAAAACGCTCTTTGACCGAATGATTGAGCGTAATGAAATCGTTCGTAAATACCAGGCAGAGACTGACGGATTGATGAAAAGACCAAAAGGAACTATCAACCTACCAATCGGTAAAGATCGTCATCAACCCTCGAAACGACTTGTTTCGATTTCCGGACAATCCGCAGTAACGCATTTCCGAGTACTTGAACGTAAGACCGATACGACAATCGTCGAGGCTGAACTTGAAACTGGCCGCACGCACCAAATTCGTGTTCATTTAGCACATCTTGGACATCCAGTCGTTGGAGACGTTCTCTACGACGGCAGTAGAACAAAAGATGGATATTTCCGCCTCAACGCAACAGCGTTGTCATTTACTCACCCTTTAACCGGTGAACAGCTGAACATCGAACAATAATAAAAATGCCATGGATAAAATTCTCCGTGGCATTTTTTTATCTTTGTAAAGTAGCGTTTAAAAGTCTTCTGGATTTGAACCTGATCTTTCATTCAAATTAAGCGCATCAATCGCATGCTTATCACTTAGTGTCAATTCGAAATCTGCTACGTTAATATTTTCCGAAATTCGTTCGGGCGTCACTGATTTTGGAATAACGATAAGATCACTTTGTAAATGCCACCTAATAATAACTTGTGCAGCTGTTTTTCCGTATTTGTTTCCTATATTCTGAAGCGTTGGTTCAGATAACAGGCCGCCACGCGCAAGTGGTGACCAGGAAGTAACTGCTATATTATGTTCTTTACAAAATGTCCGTAATGGTTCTTGCGTCAATCTTGGATGAACTTCAATTTGGTTAACCATCGGGGGTGTATTCGCTTTTACGAGAACTTTTTCAAGATGATGGGCATGATGATTAGATACGCCAGTTGCACGTATTAACTTTTCATCATAAAGCCTTTCAATTGCTCGATACGTCTCTACATAACTCTCCTTGACGGGCCAATGCGTTAAGTATAAGTCAAGATAATCTAAGCCCAACTTTTCGAGTGACGTTTCAAATGCGCGCAACGTCTGATCATAGCCCTGATCCGTATTCCACACTTTTGACGTAATAAATAAGTCTTCTCTTTGTAAACCTGAATGTCGGATTGCTTCTCCCGTCTCCTTCTCATTTTCATATACGGTAGCCGTATCAATTGCTCTATATCCAGCCTTAATTGCATAGGTTATCGCTTCAACAGTTTCTTCTGGATTGGTCATCTTATAAACACCAAGACCAAGCTGTGGCATTTCAATCCCATTAGCAAGCATTATTTTCTCATTATATACGCTCATTTTTCAAGTCTCCCCTTTCGGTTTATACAGTTTAATTGTACAAGTAGTAAGGCTATTTGACTAATTCTCTGTTTGCCGCTTAGGGTTGCAGTTTTACTGGAAACCGAATATTATTAAGGGTGGTCTCATTATTATTCGTGTATTGAAAGGAGCGTTACCTTGTTTCATTTAAAAGAAAATAAAACAACAGCTAAAACTGAAGTATTGGCTGGAATGACTACTTTTTTAACGATGGCTTACATCGTTTTTGTAAATCCGCTTATTCTTGCGGAAGCTGGTGTACCGTTCGATCAGGTATTCCTTGCAACAATTATCGCGGCAGCTGTTGGTACGCTTTGGATGGCTCTTTTTGCTAACTATCCAATCGCAATTGCACCTGGGATGGGGTTAAATGCTTATTTCACATCCGTTGTCCTCGCCTCTGATGGGCAATTAGATTATATGACGGCTTTTTCTGCCGTGTTTATTGCTGGTATATTGTTCATTATTTTATCATTAACACCATTTAGAGAAAAACTGATTAAATCTATTCCTAACAATTTAAAACACGGGATCACAGCTGGAATTGGATTATTCATTGCCTTTATAGGGTTAAAACTTTCAGGCATTGTTGTGGCTCACGAAACGAATCTCGTTCAACTTGGGGATCTTACTTCGCCGCCTGTCCTGCTCGCCTTATTCGGGTTAATTGTAACGGTTATTCTAATGACATTAAATATCTATGGGTCGATTTTTATCGGGATGTTTTTAACCGGAATTCTGGCAGTCTTCACAAAACAACTTGCCTTCCCCAAAGGCTTCTGGGCAGTGCCTAGTTTACCTGAGGGCATTCTTGTTTGGAACCCTATCAATGCGATGAGTGATGTTATTTCTCACGGCCTATACGGGGTCGTGTTCGCATTTTTAATCGTTACGTTGTTTGATACAACTGGAACGATGATTGGCGTCGCTAAGCAAGCGGGACTTATGCGTGGGAATACTTTGCCACGCGCACGTCATGCTCTCCTTGCTGATTCTGTTGCAACATCAGTCGGTGCAATGTTCGGGACAAGTCCTACATCGGCCTACATTGAATCTTCTTCGGGTGTTGCTGTTGGAGGGCGTACCGGGTTAACAACATTGACCGTTGCAATTTTGTTTATGGTCGCAGCATTTTTTGGTCCATTTGTCTTTGCTTTATCTGGTGTATCTGCGATTACCGCACCTGCGCTTATTATCGTGGGGAGCTTAATGATCAGTGTTGTTAAGGAGATTGACTGGGATTCCTTTGATGAGGCATTCCCTGCATTCCTTATTATTTTAACAATGCCCCTAACATCAAGCATTGCAACTGGGATTGCACTTGGATTTATTACTTATCCTATTTTGAAAGTAGTAAAAGGGCAATGGAGAAAGGTCCCACTACTTTTATACATTTTCGCAATATTGTTTACGTACCAGTTACTTTTCTTGCCTCATTAAAATGAAATTCTGGCTAATGATTAAGGCAAGGCATTTCAATTTCAATTGAATTAAGGTATACTAGAGGTATCAACTATGGAATCAATAGGAGGTATGCGTAATGAATCTTATATTAGTTTTAGGTGTCTGTGTTGCATTCCTAACAGCAATTTTTACAGGCGGATACGAAGACAAGCCTGGTACTAAACAAAAGAGTAAAAAAGGTCATCAATCAACATAAATAAAAAAAGAGAGAACAAGCCTAGGCTTGTTCTCTCTTTTTATTTTCATCAATAGCATACGTAATAATTAAGAAACACTTTTAAAATATATCACAACAGAATTACTTTTTAAATGATATTAACTTAATTCTAGAAATGATTGTTGGCGAAGTGCTTCATAAATAAGTATTGCTGCTGTATTTGATAAGTTGAGTGCACGGATATTGTCATTCATAGGAATACGCAAGCACCGTTCTTCATTTTCAGCAATGATATCGTCTGGTAAACCAGTCGTTTCTTTCCCAAAAACGAAAAATATATCCGTCGATTCATTAGAATAATCGAAGTCAGAATATGGTTGCTTACCGAACTTCGTCACGAAATAAAAGACCGCGTCTGGGTATGCTGTAAATAAATCACGAATCCCGTCATGGTACTCAAGATCAACACTACTCCAATAATCAAGTCCGGCTCTTTTCAACATTTTATCTTCTGTCGAAAATCCCAATGGCTTAATCAGATGTAGCTTAACTCCTGTTCCTGCGCACGTCCGTGCTATATTTCCTGTATTCGCCGGGATTACCGGCTCAAATAATGCAACATGTATCGCCATTTCAGCACGTCCTCTATTATAGGTTGGTATTTACTCAGTTGTTTTTTTTTCCATCCATCTAATGCTTTTTCAAGTTCAATCCGTACGTCACTATCATCTTCTGTCACAAGAGATTTTTCCATTGCGACAAAGCCTTCCTCTGTCCCTATTTTGCCAAGTGCCCAAGCAATTGTACCACGCATTACTGGTCTTGGATCATTCTGAAGCATTCCAACAAGTTCTGGTACCGCAGCTTCTTCTTTGAAATGAGCAAGTGCAATAATCGCGTTACGCTGAATCGGATTTTTTCCACGCCATGAGCCCGACACTTCACCAAATCGCTCTTTAAATTGGCGATTGGACAAACTAAGAATCGGTTGTAAAAGTGGTTTCGCAAGTTCTGGATCTGGTTTAAATACCTCTTGATGTAAATTATGCTTTTTTCGATTCTTTGGACATATCGTCTGACACGTATCACAACCGTATACTCGATTCCCTATTTTATCCCTAAATTCTTCTGGGATTGTTGTTTTAGTTTGTGTTAGAAATGCAATACATCGCGTTGCATCCAGCTGTCCCCCTACTATAAGTGCACCTGTTGGACATGCGTCGAGGCAAAGGGTACAATCTCCACATTCATCTTCCATTGGCTCGTCTGGCTCAAATGGTATGTTCGTAATCATTTCACCTAGATAGACATATGAACCAAATTCAGGTGTAATTATCGAACAGTTTTTTGCAGACCAGCCAATGCCAGCTCGTTCTGCCACGGCCCGGTCAGAAAGCTCACCTGTGTCCACCATGGACTTCACTCTCGCGGTCGGCACATGTTCTATGATAAAGGCCTCTAGAAGCCTCAACCTTGCTCTTAGGACCGTATGGTAATCAGTTCCCCAGGAAGCTCGGCAAAAGATGCCCCGGCGCTCCCCTTTCTTCCCTCTCGGTGAATTTTCCATGCGCGATGGGTAGGCGATAGCAATTGCAATGATACTCTCCGCCTGATCTAGAAGTAGCGCGGGCTCCGTTCGTTTATCCAAGTCCTTTTCTTCAAATCCGGACTGATAACCAAGCTCCTGTTGGCGTACCAAACGATTTTTTAGCTCTCGAAACGGTGCTGCAGTCGTAAAACCAATCTTGTCGATACCAATTGATTCTGCATACTCTTTTATTGCTTGTTGTAATTCGATTGTGTTCATACAGAATCACCTTTCTCTATGTTAAAATGAAGTAATATTATGCAAAGGATGATGACAGTGAAATTTGAAATGGATCCAGTACTTTTTGAAACAGTTCCCAACTTAAAATTGGGTATAAACCATTATACCAAAACTATCGTCTCAGAATCGCCTCAAATGATTAAAGGACGTTTACAATTATTTCAGGAATACCTTTATTTCGATCTTGCGGATAAACCACTTACCGATTTTCCAGGTGTTAAGGAATGGCGAGATGTTTGGAAAGCCTTCGGTTCAGACCCAAGTCGCCATCGTCACTCCCTAGAAGCACTCATGCGCCGAATTAAAAAGCTAAACTACTTAGAACCCTATCACTTAGCGGTGGATCTAAATAGCTTTTTTTCACTGCAATATGAAATGCCCATTGGTATTTACGACGCAGACAAGCTTAATGGTAACGTTACGCTCAGCCTTGGAAACGAAGATACAGGCTACGATGGGCTAAATGGTCGTTTTAATTCATTAAAAAACATGCTTGTCCTTTCAGATGAAACAGGTCCTTTTGGAAGTCCATACATCGATTCTACACGCACCGCAGTGACAGAGGAAACGGCTAATATATTTCAAGTGTTCTTCCTACGCCCATCACTTGATGCTGACGAAGCGCTTGAATTAACAACAGCGGCCGGCAATATGTTTACTAATGTAAGCGGTGGGGACGTTCACTCATATGTCTTGAATAACGAGATGGTTTCTATTAAAGTAAACTAATATCTTTTTCGTTGGAGGGAATTAATAGATGGCTAACATAACACTGGCAGAAGCTGTTAAATTAAAAAGCATATTAAGAACACGGATTCACGAACTTGAAGAAGAAATGCGCCGAGTTGCCTTCGCCACAGTTGAAAAGGGAATGTCACCGGTTAGAGGTACGCGCACACTTGAAGTCGTAGATATGGAATTAGACGGCGTACGCTTAGATAATCGTGTACTGGACCGCCTCATGTATCGTGCAAATATCGACAATGAAATTGAATTCCAAAATCAAAAACTTCCTATTGTCGAAGCGATTGAACTGGCAACTCAACTTCGAGCAAAAGCTCATTTTTATAAAGAGCTCTCAACTGCCGAAAAAGAAGAGATCCAATACGGCTATGCAGACAACACAACTGTCTATCAGGTTGCACTATTTGATCCCGAACAATATCGTGTCAAATCCTTACAAGCTGAAAAGGATGCACACCGATTATCTAATTTGATTAATGCTAAAAACTATTCGGTCACACTAGCCTTTGATGATAGTCAGTATTTTTAACCCCTTGGTTAGGTGAGACTCCTCACCAAGGCGTAGAGTGGGGACCAATCATATATAAATGCTGGTAAACCAATGACCTATTACCATTTATTTTGTGACCGATTACTAATAACCATACATGGCAATTGTATAAAAACACTTAGTAGCTTCATCTGGTCTCCCTCTATGAAAATCGCTCCTTCCGTTTCGACGGTTAGGAGCGATTTTTTTGGTTGAATTATTTTTGATGTTGGTAAATTTTATTTGAACATAATTTAGCCTATAGAATCCTGTTCATTAAATGTAGGTATTAATTGCATCTTGTAAAAGTTTTTTCTTGATTTTATAGTGAGTAGCTTGCCAAATTCCTTTTCCGTCTTTCAAAATTAATAGCTGAGGCGATTCATGTTTTACACCTAAATCTGTTTCAATCACATTTGAAACAGGTCTATCCATTTGCACAACGACCATATATATAGGTAGTTCCGTTTCAAGTGATTGCAATTCCTTCTTAGCAGACAAGCTACTTACACATGTCATACTGAATTTAAATAGAAGAAAAGGTTGTTCATTCGACTTTTCCAATAACTCCCGCCAAGCTTCGACCGAACTTATACGTTTCAATATGTACTCAACCTCCAAAATTATATCCTATTTTTACATCTAACTCCCCTAGCATACTCTATAAAAGGGAAAAGGAGATCGGGATAGTATTATCCCGAACCCCTTCCCCATACTAATTCCCGGCCTTTAAGTTCAATGATATATTCTCGTAGCCCATAACCATCTGCTTTTCTAGTACTTGTGTAAAATTTATTTTCTCATCCTAATTGCATAGTTGTGATACAAGTGTTATCGCCATCAAACGTCGAAATTTTGGATGTTGATTCTTTATCACCCTGTGTGATAATCACATTAAAAGTCTCATCACGGGGTAGCCATAAATCGATAAATCCATTAGCTTCTGTTCGTTTCTTTTCATCAAGAATAATGTTGCCTTTTGAATCTTCTATATGCACATTAAAATCTTCTTGAACAAGCTCGCCCTGACACCCAGTTAAACTATGAATATCACATGGATGTGTTTGTTTGATAAACGGAGCAATCGATACAAAGAATTCTTCGCCCTCAAGCTCGTATGTTGTTACTTCTTCATTTTCATCTGTCACGATAAGTTCAGAAGATGTAATTGATGCGGATGCAGCTTCTACGTTGCCCACCGTATAATCGTTAACTAATTTCTTAATGTCTGTTGTGTTGCCATACTCTGTTTCATTATTTCCACTGCTACATCCTACCAATAAAGCCATAATAAATACTAGTATTGAAATTCTCTTGAATCCCACTTTTTTCACTACCTATCTGTATTATTTTAGTTGTTTTTGTCCAATAAATCTTTTTTCCGTGTGAATTCTTCGTCGGTCAGTTCACCTCCGGCATATCTTTCCTTTAAAATATTTAGTGCCTTATTACTCTTTTCAATTTCCATTGGTAAACCTTTATTATTTTTAAATAGTTTATAAACTAACACAAAAATGATTAACAGAAGAACGACTGTAATCACAATCCAAAAGAAACCGTAATTTCCATAGCCCATCATGTGTTGTGATCCTGGTCCATGCCGAAACCCCATTAAATTCACTCCTCTATTTATAATTTAGACCCGTCCCGTTCATTAAAGAAAACATTGCCTATTGCTCACCAATATCTGGTCATCATTCTAGCTCTAGCCCTTACTTTAAATTCCTTTGTAAACTTCGGACTTTATTATTCATGTCGGGTAAGCGCCTATTTATTAATTATATCAGGAAGGTTCTATACGGCTAGCTTAACACATGGGAATAATTATAGTAATTACTGAGCGCCGGTGCTGCACTGGAGCTCTTTTTAAAATAATAATGACGTACCGCTCCTAATAAGAATGAACAGGATAAAGAATATTATGGTTGTATCATTTTCCTATAGTAGCACTACTTGCCATGTCAGGGGAGAATAATTAAATGGCCTTAGCCCAATTAAATCTGGGGCTAAGGCCATTTAGATATACTTTCAATTTTTAACTATGTCTTTTACGAGCTAAACTCCTTTGGCCGATGCCCGTCTACGTAAATCTACTTCAATTTCCTCAAGACTTCTTCCACGGGTTTCAGGTAGGTATTTGATAACAAATATCATGGCTACGATACCAATTGCAGCAAAGATCAAGAATACCTGCCCAATTCCGAATGCCTTTGACATCATTGGGAATAACTGGGCTACAAGCAAGCTACCAACTGATAACGAGAGTGCTGCGATACCTGTTGCTGCTCCACGAGCACGCATTGGGAATAATTCTGGAAGCATGACCCATAAAACTGGTCCCCAAGTAAATGCAAAGAATACAATAAACATACTTAGGCACCCCACAATAATCCATGCCCCAAAACTTGTATCTAATCCAACTGTCCAAATCAGCGCTGACATAGTCAGTAAGGAAGCAACCATACCAATATTTCCGATAACCAATAACTTTTTACGATCAACTTTATCAATAATCATGATTGCAAAGATTGTTACAACCACGTTTACTATACCAATACCCACCGTGCCAAGAATGGCAGCCGAACTACCTAATCCCGCTTCACTTAAGATTGATGGTGTATAGTAAATAATCGCATTGATACCGATAATCTGCTGTAATAAAGCAAATCCACAACCAATTACGAGCGTTGGGCGCAACCATGCAGATTTCAACACACTCCATGCGCTTTCCGACATTTTATTAATCTCAATCATTTCCTGAATTTCTTTATCAATATCCTCAGGTTTTCTGGTTAACCTCATTACTTTACGTGCTTCCTTTTCACTACGGTTCTCCAATAGCCATCTTGGACTTTCTGGCATAAATAGCACACCAATCATCATAATAAATGAAGGAACAACAGCTAAACCTACCATCCACCGCCATGCTTCCGCATCTGCGAAAGCGTAGTTCACTAGGTAAGAGGAAAGAATACCAACCGTAATCATCAACTGGTTTAGTGAACCAAGTGACCCACGCTGATCTGTTGGCGCCATTTCAGCTAAGTATACTGGTACAATTGCAGTTGACCCCCCGACAGCCAAACCAATAATGAATCGGCCGATAACAAGCATTTCCATATTTGGAGCAAGCGCCAGGGCAATTGAACCAATTACAAAGATAATAGATATCATGAACACCATCTTACGTCGTCCGAATTTATCGGATAAAGGACCACTAAATCCTGCACCAATAATCGCACCGAATAGCATGGAACTCACTACCAACCCCTCAGTGAAGGTTGTTAGAGGAATATCATTTTTAATAAACAACAATGCCCCTGAAATAACGCCCATGTCAAATCCATAGAGTAAGCCTCCTAATGCTCCAAAGATAAAAATTATTTTATTATTAACATTACCACCCATTAACCTAACCCCTTCTCGCCTTGTATTAATCACAGAATATGTTTCCAATTAGTCAATTTAACTGCAATTGTCTTTTGATTTTTTAATAAAATAAATAACGTTATTATGTACTCGTTCCACTTAGTTAATTAATTTTATTATCTAACTAATTTTACCATATTAATAGTTATTTTACTATACATTTAATTTAAGAATAACCCAGTATATTAAAATTTCTGTAACTTTCTTATTTAGCTGCACTAGTTTCGCATACGTGATTAAGTAATTCGACGAGTCGACATAGATTTTGCTACTTCTTTCTGGGAGTAGTAGAAGTTGAAACAAGTTTATGGAAAGGAATTCTAGTTAACTTCTTGGAGCAACCTTTTGCTGGGTACTTCAAGAAGTGGATAGATTTATGTAAAATGAATATAAAGGTCAAACAAAATATCATTATGGGCGATCTCTAGAAATAGTAGAAGCGTACTTTAAAGATATCCCCCTGCCAAAAATCACTCGGCAAGATTATCAAGCATTTATTAATTACTAGGGCAGCACTCGAAGTAAAGAAACAGTGGAGGAATTAAATTATCATTGTAGGTCTTGTATACGTAATGCAGTAGAAGACATGATTATTCACTTTGACTTTACAAGGAAAGTTACTTTAACGTGGAATATTCAAGCGAAGCAATCATAAGAGAAAGACCTTAGCTATTTAACGAGCTTGTCAGCCGTTTAGATAAGGGTTTAGACTACTACGTATTGTTTTACTTGCTCTATCTACAGGTATGGGTTTTGGTCAGATTGTGGTACTTACTAGAACAGACTTGGGGCTTTGCAAAGAACTTACCTAAAGGATTTGGGCCACAGTCTGGACAAGTATGTGGCTTCTTATGAAGCGATACATAAAGAAAAGTCCAATCGCCAACTTCCTCAATATTTTCAATGATTACATCTTTTAATCCTGGAATATTCATGTTAAGATTTATATGCACGAGTTGTATCAATACCCCAACAAATATTATAGAACCAAATAAAAAAACATCTACAAATGTTGTTATTTCAACATTTGTAGATGTTTTAGGACTTATTTAACTTAAAAGTATAAGAACTATTGATACCCGAGGCCGGACTTGAACCGGCACGCCTTGCGGCATCGCATTTTGAGTGCGACGTGTCTGCCATTCCACCACTCGGGCGAAAGATATATATTTATTTATATTCGTAATAAGAAAATTAATGGAGGCGGCAACCGGAATCGAACCGGTGATAAGGGTGTTGCAGACCCTTGCCTTACCGCTTGGCTATGCCGCCTAAAGAAAATGGAGCGGAAGACGGGATTCGAACCCGCGACCCCGACCTTGGCAAGGTCGTATTCTACCACTGAACTACTTCCGCAAAAACAACTGGGGTAGCTGGATTCGAACCAACGAGTGACGGAGTCAAAGTCCGATGCCTTACCGCTTGGCTATACCCCAAAAATATAAATGGGGCGGCTGAGGGGAATTGAACCCCCGAATGTCGGAATCACAATCCGATGCGTTAACCACTTCGCCACAGCCGCCGTAATATAATATTTAGAAAAAATGGGGCGGCTGAGGGGAATTGAACCCCCGAGTGTCGGAATCACAATCCGATGCGTTAACCACTTCGCCACAGCCGCCACAATAAATTACAATAAAAATAACAGGGGTAGTAGGATTCGAACCCACATCGAAGGTGTTGGAGACCTTTATTCTACCATTGAACTATACCCCTAGAATAACAATATTACTTTGAAACATTTGTTATGTTGTTTCCAACATGAAATACGTGCTGATAATTCTTTGAAGAAAAATGGTGGTGGGGGGCAGATTCGAACTGCCGAACCCAGAGGGAGCGGATTTACAGTCCGCCGCGTTTAGCCACTTCGCTACCCCACCAAAGTATTTACATACTAGTAAAATAAAATTGTAATGGTGGCTCAGGACGGAATCGAACCGCCGACACAAGGATTTTCAGTCCTTTGCTCTACCGACTGAGCTACTGAGCCACTGTCAATTTGGGTCGATTGAGAAGTTCTCAATCTAACTCAAATCATAAGTTTAATAAAAATGGCGGTCCCGACGGGAATCGAACCCGCGATCTCCTGCGTGACAGGCAGGCATGTTAACCGCTACACCACGGGACCTTTTTGGTTGCGGGGACAGGATTTGAACCTGTGACCTTCGGATTATGAGCCCGACGAGCTACCACTGCTCCACCCCGCGACAATATTATCATAGTTATTTTATTATATTTTGAAATTGGTTGCGGGGGCAGGATTTGAACCTGCGACCTTCGGATTATGAGCCCGACGAGCTACCACTGCTCCACCCCGCGACAATATTATATAGCTTACTTTATGTGTTTTTAGTATCTCTAAGAGTGTTATTAGATGATGTTTCTTTAAAACACAGAGTACATGTTTTAAAAAACTTGGTGGAGGATGACGGGCTCGAACCGCCGACCCCCTGCTTGTAAGGCAGGTGCTCTCCCAGCTGAGCTAATCCTCCTGGGTAAATAAATGGTGACCCCTACGGGATTCGAACCCGTGATACCGCCGTGAAAGGGCGGTGTCTTAACCGCTTGACCAAGGGGCCTTACTAAAAAAAGTATGTATAGAAGTAAATCTGGCGGAGAGCAAGGGATTTGAACCCTTGAGACAGCGTAAACCGCCTACACGATTTCCAATCGTGCTCCTTCGGCCACTCGGACAGCTCTCCAATTGGCTCCGCAGGTAGGATTCGAACCTACGACCGATCGGTTAACAGCCGATTGCTCTACCACTGAGCTACTGCGGAATAACACTATTCACAAATGCGCTATACCATCAGCGTATAATTGCGGAATAAAGACTAGCAACGTCCTACTCTTGCAGGGGGAATCCCCCAACTACCATCGGCGCTGAAGAGCTTAACTGCCGTGTTCGAGATGGGAACGGGTGTGACCTCTTCGCTATCGTCACTAGACTGTATTTAGCAAGACAAGATTAATTATACCAAACATAATTAAAATATCAAGTGTTTTTGTAAATTGTTGTATTTCATTCGTTCAAAACCGGATAAATTGGACATTGATGTTCACAATTCAGGGTAATCAAGACCTGAAATTATAGATCGTACATTTACCTTTTTAACTTTAGTAGGTTAAGTCCTCGATCAATTAGTATCCGTCAGCTACGCACGTCGCCGTGCTTACACCCCGGACCTATCAACCTCATCTTCTCTGAGGGATCTTACTTACTTGCGTAATGGGAAATCTCATCTTGAAGGGGGCTT
>NZ_JAHNZW010000013.1:0-102565 GCF_026931025.1 Sporosarcina sp. G11-34
TTTTATATTTTTCAGCTAACCGTTTATATCCAAGTAGTCCCGCTAGATATTCACGCACAATCATTACTTTAAATTCATCACTATATTTAGCCATAATAAAACACCCCAAAAGTTAGTTTTTAACTCTAACTTTTGGGGTGCACTACAAAAAGAGTCGTACATCGGTCTTTTTTATTTTGTTAGGGCATTTTCAATAGCGAATAATTGCTTGATTTGCTGGTTTGCTTCGTTCCAGTCATAGACCCGAATGACACCTTCTGGAATGGGTTTCCGGTTGTACGGTGTGTCGAATAAGATAACGGGAATATCGAGTTCTTCGTGAATGTCGACCGCATTGTCATGCTTGTCTTCAAAAAATGCGTGAACCCCGAACTTTTTTGCGGTTTCAATCTTATGATGACTTCCAATAAGTTCAATGTGATCGAATGGAATCGCTTCGCGTGTGAACCAATTACTAGTTCCTTCGTGGACGTTATTTCCGCGAGCAGAAATGTAGTAAAGCTCGTACCGAGTACTCCATTGCGTCAAGATTTCCTGTGCAAATGCTTGTGCAGGGGACGTGTCGTAAATATGTGACTCAGCGACTTTATACCATTCGTAAAATGTATCTTTATCGATTGGAAATGCTTTCGTTAAGTCGTATTCCGTAATATCTTCCAGTTCAAGATTGCATCCAAACTGTGCATTGATATGCGGTAAAAGAGACGTCGGGCAAGTTACCGTACCGTCAATATCAATTCCGAAACGGAATTTCCTCATTCTATTTTACCAGCTTCTAGGAGTAGTTCTTCTTGCCTTTTCTTTTCGAAGTATTCTTCGGCAAGTTTGTCAATTTCCATCTTCAACTCATCAACCATCGTAGCTTCAGGTACTTTTCGAACCGTTTTACCTTTCATGAACAAAAGTCCTTCTCCGCGTGCGCCTGCAATTCCAATATCGGCTTCACGTGCTTCACCAGGTCCATTTACTGCACAGCCGAGCACTGCAACTTTAAGCGGTGCTTTAATAGTAGAAATATATTCTTCTACTTCGTTAGCTATTGTAATTAGGTCAATTTCAATTCTTCCGCATGTTGGGCAGGAAATCAATGTAGCTGCATTTGAAGAAAGACCAAATACTTTTAGTAGTTCCCTAGCAACTTTAACCTCTTGTACTGGATCCGCACTTAGCGATACACGTAACGTGTTTCCAATCCCGGCGGATAGAAGTGTGCCAAGTCCCGCAGCACTCTTAATAGAGCCCGCAAACAATGTTCCTGACTCTGTAATTCCCAAGTGAAGGGGATAGTCGAATGCAGCAGCAGCTTTCGTATACGCTTCAACAGCGAGGTTAACATCAGATGCTTTTAGTGACACGATGATATCGTGGAAATCAAGGTCTTCTAAAATTTTAATGTGATGAAGTGCGCTTTCAACCATTCCATCGGCCGTAGGGTAACCATACTTTTCTAGAATCTTTTTCTCGAGCGATCCAGCGTTGACACCGATTCGAATCGGTATACCTTTTGCTTTTGCCGCATTGACAACTTCTTCAACTTTACGTTGTCTTCCAATGTTTCCTGGATTGATACGGATTTTGTCAGCACCTTGTTCGATTGCAATAAGTGCAAGCTTATAGTCGAAGTGGATGTCCACAACGAGTGGAATGTTAATTTGTTTTTTTATTTCACCAATTGAATAAGCGGCACGTTCGTCTGGACATGCAACGCGTACGATTTGGCAACCCGCTTCTTCAAGACGTAAAATTTCAGCAACTGTTGCTTCGACGTCATGTGTTTTTGTAGTTGTCATACTTTGGATGAATAATTCGTCACTCCCACCGATAGTCAAATTACCGACTCGGACGGGACGGGTGTTAGCTCTTTTTATAATTTCAGTCATTATGTTCTCTCCTTAGTTGGCCTTAGCCATGAATCACTGCTACCTATTTTATCAATCAAACAAGCAAAAAGACAAGAGACAACCCTTATCTTCTGGACTCTGTGCATTTTTTCGCTTGTGTGCTCGATAATGGCAGTAAAATTTTCTCGCCTCCAACGATGTCTTGTAGCTGAAGGTGAGGATTTAATGAATAAAATTCAGATAATCTATCGATGAAACTGGCGGACGGATCTGGGTAGAGGGCGAATAATGATTCAATCGTATCCCCCACAACAGACGTAACCGGAATAGACAAAGTTTCAATTTCATCGCATTGCACAGATTCTTTCGCAAAAGAAGCCATTGGGATTGTACCTTCCGCGAGGTCGATGCGAATAAAGTGAATAGTAATAAATAATACAGCTGCGATTAGTAGTATTCTCATGGAATTCCCCCTTCTGCCACACTATGTGTGGATAAGGGAGGTTATTCATTGAGGTTGTTTAGGGTAATACTTAGCTGCGAGCACAATATACGTTATATGAACAGCAGAAGTAATCAACGTTGTTAAGTTATAGGTATTCATTATGGGGAAATAATCGAAAGCAATCGTTAATAGGAGTGGAACTGTTAACGCGATTGCAGAAGTTCTCCATATATGAAGAAACTCTCCACGTCGTTTCATAGCCTTTAAAATAATCGTTCCGGCATAAGCAAATAATGTAATTCGAATAAAAATATAAAATGTACTGATGACTAATTGCATAAGAAATGCAATCGGATAAATGAGCCAGCCAATTGTTTCACCATGCTGTTTTAACTCGGGTGAGTCGGCAAATAAAGTGACATCATTGCCAGAAAACCGTAAAAATGAAATAAGTGTAAAAAATGTCACGAAAACAAAGACATACGAAAATACTTTGCCGATTGACAATAGCCGAAATGCTGCCAGTTTTCTTGGCTCATGAAGACTGGCGCGGAAAATTTGATGAAATTTCATATAAAGATGACCTCCTAAGTCTATAAACAGTCTACCATTTTTATGGGGTTATCACGATCTAACCAATTTCGACAGTTTGATGGCGATTTCGACAAGATTATTAAGGGATTGTTAAGATATTGTAAAGATTCATTTCTTCCTATTTACAATAGCCATTAGCTATCGCGATAATAGGGTGCAACATAAAAGTATGATTGGGGCTGACTACGAAAATGGAGATAAACTGGCAGGAGATGTTATTCCAGTTTTTAGGTGGACTTGGAATCTTCTTATTTGCAATTAAATATATGGGTGATGGACTTCAAAAAGCCGCCGGGGACAGACTTCGGGATATTCTAGACAAATTTACGACGAATCCATTTATGGGGGTTCTTGTCGGAATTGTAGTTACAGTCCTCATTCAATCGAGTTCAGGGACGACGGTTATTGTAGTTGGACTCGTAAGTGCAGGCTTCATGACGCTACGTCAAGCAATCGGAGTAATTATGGGTGCAAATATCGGAACAACGGTAACAGCATTTATCATTGGTCTAGATGTCGGTGCCTACGCACTCCCAATTATGGCAGTAGGCGCATTCTTAATTTTCTTCGTTAAGAAAAGCTCTGTTAAAAACCTTGGTGAAGTTGTTTTCGGTTTCGGGGGGCTATTTCTTGGTCTCGAATTAATGAGTGACGGAATGAAACCACTTCGTGACTTAGATACATTTACAGATTTAATGATTTCGATGAGTGACCAGCCTATTCTCGGCGTAGTTGTCGGGACGATATTTACGTTAATTGTACAAAGTTCGAGTGCTACTGTAGGTATACTGCAAGGGTTATACGCTGAAAATCTTGTTGACCTAAAGGCCGCATTACCTATCCTTTTTGGAGATAATATTGGGACGACAATTACTGCGGTTCTAGCGTCAATCGGAGCATCGGTTGCTGCAAGGCGCACTGCTGCTGCACATGTTTTGTTTAATATTATTGGAACAGTTATATTCCTGATCCTTCTTATTCCTTTTACTGCATATGTCGAGTGGATTTCTTCGGTACTAGCACTTGAAAATAAAATGCAAATTGCTTTTGCACATGGTTCGTTTAACATTGCGAGCACAATTCTTCAGTTTCCACTAATCGGTGCATGGGCATATCTAGTAACAAAAGTAATCCCGGGCGAAGACGTAACGATTGAGTATAAACCGAAGCATTTAGATCGTCACTTCATCGAACAATCGCCTTCGGTGGCGATTGGACAAGCGAAAGAAGAAATTATTCGAATGGGTGCGTTTAGTATCCAAGGAATGAACGAATCTTACGAGTATTTGAAAACGGGCAATAAAAAGCACGCTGAAACGGGTTACCAAATAGAAGATGCCATTAATAACTTAGATCGTAAAATTACGGACTATCTTATAGAGATTTCATCTGTTAGTATTTCTCCGTTGGAGTCTGAAAGACATGTAATGCTTATGGAGACGGTTCGTGATATCGAACGAATCGGAGATCACTTTGAAAATATTATCGAATTAATTGATTACCGAGATGTTAATAAAGTAAAATTAACGGAAGATGCAATGGAAGATCTAGCGGAAATGTTTACATTAACGATTGAAACGGTTCAAAAAGCAGTCGACTCGCTTGACTTGAATGATATGGATTTAGCAAGGACAGTTGCACAAAAAGAAGATTTAATAGACAAAATGGAACGCAAGTTTAGAAAAAATCATATTTTACGATTGAATGAAGGCAGTTGTACAGCACAAGCAGGGATGGTTTTCGTTGACATCGTATCGAATCTTGAACGAATCGGAGATCATGCAGTCAATATTTCAGAAGCAATTCTTGGAAAACGTAATTAAAATTGCATACTAAGGGGGAGTAAGTTGGAAATAATCGGTGTTATTGTCGCAATCTTGTTTTTCATCGTTGCTTTTGCGGGTCTTATTTACCCGATTATTCCGTCCGCCCCGTTTATGGCTATCGGTTTTCTCGCCTATGGTTTCATCGTTACATTCGATGGGTTAGGCTGGTTGTTTTGGAGTATTCAAGTTCTGTTTATCATTTTATTGTTTGCAGCAGATACACTTTCCAATTTGCTAGGCGTCAAGAAATTTGGCGGTTCGAAAGCGGGTATGTGGGGCAGTACAATCGGTCTTCTTGTTGGACCATTTGTCATCCCGGTTGCCGGTATCCTTCTTGGTCCGTTTCTTGGAGCGGTTATTGGGGAGCTTATTGTTACTAGGTCTGGGTTTAAACAATCGTTGAAAACGGGGATTGGGTCGCTTATTGGCTTTTTAACATCAGTTGTGACAAAAGGAACGATTATGGTTGTCATGATAACTGTGTTCTTTTTCTTTATTAAATAAAAATGAAATGGACTATTCGACACTAGAATAGTCCATTTTGTTTGAAGATTTTTCATAATTTTGCTAATGTTAGTCGTGTAGCATATAAACGAATTTTTTTAGGAGGAATGGACTAATGGCTTACAAATTACCAGAATTACCTTATGCGTATGACGCACTAGAACCACATTTCGACAAAGAAACGATGAATATTCATCACACGAAACATCATAATGCGTACGTTACAAACTTGAATAATGCACTTGAAGGACATGAAGAACTTTCCAACAAGTCAATTGAAGACCTAATCTCAAATATGGATGCGATCCCAGAATCTATCCGTACTGCTGTTCGAAATAATGGTGGGGGACATGCAAACCACTCACTTTTCTGGGAACTTTTATCAGCTGAAGGTGGCGGAAACCCATCTGGAGCACTTGCTGAAGCAATCGACAAGAAATTCGGTAGCTATGATGCATTTAAAGAAGAGTTTGCAAAAGCAGGTGCAACACGCTTTGGTTCTGGTTGGGCATGGCTCGTACTAAACGGCGACGATCTTGAAATTACGTCAACACCAAACCAGGATTCTCCAATCATGGAAGGTAAAACACCTTTATTGGGTCTAGACGTTTGGGAGCACGCTTACTACTTAAACTATCAAAACCGTCGTCCTGATTACATTGCAGCATTCTGGAATGTAGTTAACTGGGATGAAGTTGCAAAGCGTTACGGTAAATAATTAGTAGAAAATGCAACAAAGCACACATCTTGTTCGTCAAGATGTGTGCTTTTTCTATTTGGGGTGGTATAATTTATTATTGGTAGACGGGGAGGCGAGATAGCGTGAAAAAACAAGTTAGAAAAGCAGATGATGCGAAAGTACAACAACGGAAAAGCATTGCATTCCGTATGAACTTTCTTTTCTTTTCAATATTCATCCTCTTTTCTTTGCTCATTCTGCGTCTTGGGTACTTGCAAATTGTGAAAACGGAAGATTATGTGCGAGCGCTCGAAAGAACAGAGGAAATTCCTGTAAATACGAGTGTCCCACGGGGGCGAATCTTCGACAGAAACGGACATATCCTTGTTGATAATGAACCGAAAAATGCAATTACATATACGAAAATGTCGGGAACAAAATCAGCTGAAATGTTAGAAACGGCGGAAAAACTAGCAGATTTAATCGAACAAGATACAAGACGAGTGACGCTTGGAGACAAAAGAGACTTTTGGATATTGAAAAATAAAGACGCTGCCGAAAATAAAATTTCGAAAAAAGAACTACAAAAAATTAGGGAAGACTCATCGCTTACAAGCGCACAAATTCAACGGGAAATTACGAGGTTGACGCGCGAACGAATTACGGAAAAGGAACTCAATTCATTTACAGAACAAGAACTTGAAGTACTCGCGATTTACCGTGAAATGATGTCTGGATACGCCTATTCACCACAAATTGTGAAAAGTGGGGATGTGACGGACGAAGAATATGCTATGGTATCCGAACAGTTAAGTGACTTGCCTGGTGTGAATACAACAACGGACTGGGAACGTGTACGAAAATCTTCGAATACAATTCTAGGGACAACAACTAAACCGTCAGAAGGGATACCTAAATCCGATGTCAACTACTTTCTGTGGAGGGATTATTCCAGGAACGACCGCGTAGGACGAAGTTTCTTGGAAGAGTATTATGAGGATTTGTTGAAAGGACAAAAAACGGTTGTCAAAAATATTAAAGATCGAAGCGGAAAAGTAGTTGAAACAAAAACAGTAAAAGAAGGCGAGCCTGGAAAAGATCTTATACTAACGATTGATAGTGAGTTAAATAGTGAGCTTGAAGCTATTGTTACTAGTAAATTACTGCAAGCTAAAGCAGGGGCTAATACACAAGCGCTTGATAGGGCATTTGTTGTTGTGATGAATCCTAAAAACGGAGAAGTGTTGTCACTTGTAGGTAAACAATTAGTGACCGATAAAGAAACAGGCAAAAGAGAAGTTAGAGATTATGCATTTGGTACGTTTACAGATTCTTATGTACCAGGATCGACCGTGAAGATGGCCACACTTCTAACGGGCTACCAAGAAGGGGCAGCTCAAGTAGGAGGAACTAAGGTTGATGAAATGCTCCAATTTGCGGGAGGAATGAAGAAAAGTTCTATATTCAACCGAACATTCAGAAGAATACCTATGAATGATATTCAAGCAATTGGGCGATCTTCCAACGTTTATATGTTCAAAACCGCGTTGGCAATCGGGAATGGAACGTATAGAAGAGGCGGTAGACTTTCACTCGATAAAGATTATGCATTTGAAATAATGCGTAATTCTTATGAATCATTCGGTCTTGGGTCAAAAACAGGCATCGATTTGCCGGGAGAAGCTGTACATATACCGGGACTACCTGAAAAGCATGGGTTGATTTTGGACTATTCAATTGGTCAATATGCTACTTACTCGACTCTTCAACTTGCGCAATACGTTTCTACCATTGCAAATGACGGTTACCGAGTGGCACCTAGGGTGTTGAAAGAAATACGGGAGCCGTCTCCGGATGGAACGAATTTTGGACCTATCGTTCAAGAAAGTGAAATTAATGTATTGAATCGTATTAATAATACTGAGCAAGAAATAGCCCAAGTAAAGCGTGGGATGAATTACACATACACCGGAAAAAATGGTACGGCAAGGGGTCTATTTAATGGGAAACCGTATACCGCAGCTGGTAAAACTGGAACGGCTGAGGCTAGTATTTCATTAGAAAATAGGTCTGGTGACCGCACGTTTTATAAAACAATCAACTTATCGCATGTTGGTTTCGCGCCATACGATAATCCTGAAATTGCCTATGCGATAATAATTCCTCATATATCGACAAATCAAAGTAAATATCCTCCTGCTCATAACGAACTTGCGTATGCTGTTGTTGATAAATACTTTGAATTAAAAGCGAAAAGGGCATCTGAAGTGACTAACTCAACTGTTATCGAAACCGTTAAACCTTCGTTGGAAATTGAAAAGTAATTTAAAATCTTTACATGCATTTCGATTATTTCATTCTTTTTACTGGATAAATCCAGTCGGCGTGTTATAATTAAGTAGTCGTATAAATCATGCTCATATACAATTTTATCTACTGTTGAGTGGGAGGGACATCAATGCGCACAAATATTATACTTGCTTGCACAGAATGCGGTGAGCGCAACTATATTTCTAAGAAAAACAAACGTAACAATCCAGAACGTCTTGAAATGAACAAATATTGCTCGCGTGAAAAGAAACAAACTTTGCATCGTGAAACGAAATAATCGCTCAGGCCAAAACCATTCACGGTTTTGGTTTTTTATTTCGAACTGGAGGGTTCATATGGATAAAAAGCTAATAAGGAATCGTATGCTTGAAGTATTGAATAAGATGAGCGTGTCAGAGTACGAAACATTATCTAAGAAAATTACAGATCAAGTGATTGCGTCGGAAGAGTTCATAGCTGCACAAACAATTGGACTTACAATCTCGCGTTTTCCAGAAGTAAATACACTACCGCTAATTGAGGCGGCTTGGGCGATGGGAAAACATGTGGCTGTTCCAAAATGCATCCGTGCGACACGGGCAATGGATTTTCGGCTAATCACTTCATTTGATAATATAGAAACAGTTTATATGAATTTATTGGAACCTATTCTTTCGGAAACGAAAGCTATTAAAAAAAATAAGATCGACATTCAAATTGTACCAGGCGTTGTTTATTCAAATGATGGCTTCCGTATTGGGTTTGGTGGAGGTTATTATGATCGGTACTTAACCGAATATACTGGGGACACGATCTCTATGGCATTTGATTGTCAAGTTGGATCTGCGGTACCGACAGAGAATCATGATGTTCCTGTTGAAAAAATCTTCACGGAAAAAAGACGAATTATTTGCGGGGAAGGCAGCGAATTATGAAAGACCTTATCGGGGTAATTCAATTGTTGAAGAGATTTGGCATATATACGTATACGGGAAATAGAAAAGATGATATCGAATTAATGCGCTTGGAAGTGAAGGATCTATTTGATAGTGGTTTGTTACTTAAGGAAGATTATTTAAGGGCAGTGCTTATTTTAAGTGGCGAGTCGTCGAAGGAATCTTCTAATGTGCGTAAATAGTCATGCTTATGAGTGCTTTGGACTCATTCTTGTATGAAATTGAAACTTTTAACGGGTTCGTCCGTCTATTATATAGTGACGAAATAAAATAGATTTGGTATTTTTCTACAGCTAATTTTGAAAGGAAGAGAAGGAATGAAAAAATTAAATTGGCCACGACATTCCGTACTCATCATCGCGATAGTCGCAACATGGATTACAACGTATGTAGGCTACTTAACAAGCTTTAATATGAAAATTGATAATAAGATGCAGGAGTTTATTCTTTTCTTAAACCCTCTGAGTTTCCTCTTGTTTGTTTATGGAATTGCGCTATTCATGAAAAGTGCGAAGCGACGGAATACTTACTTGATTTCCGTCAGTATAGTTACATCTATTGTTATGTTTAGTAACGCGGTATTTTATCGATTTTTTAATGACTTTATTACTCTGCCAGTATTATTTCAAACGAGTAACTTTGGTGATTTGTCCTCATCAATTACAGGGAATTTACACGGAACGGATGTCTTTTTCTTTGCGGACGTCATCATTATCATACTAGCGATTAAATTCATCCCTCCTGTTGAACATGTAAAAAATGAAGGGAAAATGACACGTAAACTGTATTTTGTTATGACTGCAGTAGTTATGATGTTGAATCTTAGTCTTGCAGAAGCAGAAAGACCACAACTACTTACAAGGAGTTTTGATAGAGAGCTTCTTGTTAAAAATATTGGGGCATACAATTATCATATTTATGATGTTATTTTACAGTCGAAATCACATGCACAACGCGCGTTAGCGGATGGTAGTGAACTTGTAGAAGTGAGTAACTACATTAACGCCAATTACGCGGAACCTGATCCAGAGAAATTTGGCATCGCCAAAGGTCGGAATATTATTGCGGTTTCTTTAGAATCGTTACAGTCATTTGTGATTAATGAAGAAATGAACGGAGAAGTTATTACTCCTTTTCTAAATCAATTATCCGCGGATCCCGATACGTTTTACTTCCCTGAATTTTATCACCAGACAGGGCTTGGGAAAACATCTGATTCGGAGTTTATTTTAGAAAACTCTTTGTATGGAATTAACGGTGGTGCTGTATTTTTCACGAATAGTGGGAATACGTACGAATCGCTATCGGAACGTCTAGGTGAAAATGGTTATTTCACAAATGTTATGCATGCGAATGGCCGAAGTTTTTGGAACCGTGATATTATGTACAATGCGCTTAAAATAGACCAGTTTTACGATGTTGAAAGCTATAAGATTGAAGAAGGGGAAGCGGTCAATTGGGGCATGAAAGACATTCCTTTTGTGCAGCAATCTGTTGAACTAATGAAAGACATGCCGCAACCATTCTACTCACGTCTTATTACGTTAACAAATCATTATCCATTCGATTTGGATGAGGAAGATATGTTAATCGAACCATATGATTCGAACTCGAAGACATTGAATAAGTATTTCCAAGCAGTTCGTTATATGGACGAAGCGATTAAAGTCCTCTTTGATGAACTAAAAGAAAGTGGCTTATATGATAACTCGATTATCGTAATGTACGGTGATCATTACGGAATTTCAGAAAATCATAATAAAGCAATGGGAATGTATTTGGATAAAGAAATTACACCTTATGACAATGCGAAACTACAACGTGTTCCATTGTATATCCACATTCCGGGATATGGAAAAGGAGAAGTCGTAGACGAGGTTTCTGGTCAAGTCGATCTTCGTCCAACAATTTTACACCTTATGGGAATTGAAACAAAAGGTGATTTACAACTCGGAGCAGATATTTTTTCACCAGAACACGAGCCGCTTGCAATTTTCCGTGATGGACGATTTGTAACCGATAAAAATGTCTTTGTAAAAGATGTTTGTTACGATACGGAAACGGGTGAAGAAACGGATAGTGCCGGGTGTGATTCGATGGTTGAGCGGATTGGAACGGAGCTTAATTATTCGGACATGACAATCATTGGTGACCTTCTTAGATTTAAAGAGAAAGATTTGGGGCAACCCCTTTTCGAACAAAATAAAGCTCAGTAAAAGGTAAGCTACTGCACGGGGTTCTTATTCCGTGCAGTTTTTTTTAGGATTTTTTGGAGAGAAAGGAGCAGGTGTGTTGAGGAGAATATTTATCGTCGTAGGTTTGGCAGTAGTGATACTAGTTGGATGTGTTCAGAAAGCAGATGAAAGTCCGGCTATCATTGGGAAAACAGAAACAAAAACAAAAGATGTTGAAAAAGTAGATATTGCAAGAAAAGTTTACGAAGCGGACCAATCTACGTTTCATTTTGTAGGGGATTGGCTATCCGATTCAAAAATTGTATTTGTTGAGAAAGATTTAGGTTTATATTTAGTAAAGACGTTTGATGTTGAAACAGGGGAAGTAGAGCTATTATACGAAGATCCATTTATTATTACGGATGTGCTAATCCATCCTTCGAAAGAGTATATTTTACTTCACACATCGGATAATCCTAATTCTGCGGTGATTAAAGTGCTTTCAATAGACGGTGTCATACATAATGAAATTTCAATTGAATCATCGGAACTGGCGATTGAATGGAATAATCTGGACCCATCGCTTATTTTGTTTACAGCATTCGATAGCGATTGGACATTCGATACATTTTTATATAACGGAAAAGATGAATTATTTACACTTGTGGAAATTGATGGGCCGTTTCCAAAATGGTATGGGACTAAAAAAATTATTACCGGTTACTTTGATGAGCATGAGCTAGATAGTGGCACCCTTGTTGTTTATAATACGGAAACGGGAAGTTCTGAGCTAACTGACATAGCGAATGTCGTTTATTTCGATACATATGAGGAATCTATACTTGTTGTTCGTATTGATGATGAAAATAATGCAATTTACACGATTATGGATTTGGATGGACTTATAGCATCAGAGTGGAAAATGCCTGCTGTAAGCAACTACTCAGAATGGGTTTTTCAAAAAGTGACTTGGGACGGCCCGAATCGCATCTTTTTACCGGCGCCTGAAGAAAGTGGGGAACTCGATGACCTAACAAGTCCTTATCACCTTACAAGCATCGTAGATGGGCAGCAGGAAGTTTTAGTGAAGGATATTACTCCAAGCGTACTGCGATGCTCACCGGACGGGGAGAAGTGCCTAACGGGATATGCCTCCGAAAAACTGATTGACTTAAAAACAAAAGAAGAAATAGATTGGATTCAATTTAGGGAATGAAAAAGAAAAGCGTGAGCGTTTTAAATATAATAAAAAACCCCTTTGCCAGCAAATGCGCAAAGGGGTTTTTTATTATAGTGCTACTGGGTAACCTTGGAATATAATTGTTGCAATAGTAAATCCGCCAAAAACAACACAAGCTATAACGTTGAACAAAACACTTAAAATATTTCGCTCTTTAACAGCTTGAACCGTTCCGACAGCTGCCAAAATACCAATAAGCCCGAAAATAACCATCAATAAGTTCATTGTGAAGACACTCCTTTCGACATGGAAAAAATGAATGCCGTTGTAGCAATATTCCTCTTCTATTATAATGCGTACAATTAAATTTGTCGAGGGTAATAAGTGACGATTGTTTGAAAACGTTTAGTAGGTTGCGTAGTATAATTTAGTAGGAGGCGAAAAACATGTTGAAAATAAACACATATCCACTTGGACCGATCCAGACAAATTGTTACATAATTCAAGACGAAGTAGGTAATTGTTTAATTATTGATCCGGGTGAGGAAGGTCAGCGGCTTATTAGTGAAATTGAAAGAGCTGGTCTCGAACCTTCAGCGATTCTTTTGACACACGCCCATTTTGATCATATTGGTGCAGTTGACGTCGTTAGGGACCGATTTGCCATTCCAGTTTATATTCATGAGTTGGAAAATGAATGGCTTGTAAACCCCGAGTTGAACGGTTCAACCCGTTATCCTGGACTGCCAGCCGTAAGTAATCGCAAGGCTGAGCATGTACTTAGTGCCGATGGTGTTATGAATGTCGGTCCGTTTACATTTGAAACCCGTCACACACCTGGTCATTCGCCTGGTAGCGTATCGTATATTTTTAACGATGCCCGAATTGCGGTTGTTGGTGATACGTTGTTTCAAGGTAGTGTAGGAAGGACTGACCTTCCGGGTGGGGAGACGGATGTACTATTGGCGTCAATCCACGATAAGTTATTAACATTGGATGACGACTTTGTTATCTATCCAGGACACGGTCCAGCGACTACACCAGAACGTGAAAAAGATTCTAATCCTTTTTTGAATGGTTTTTGATAAAAATTTAAAACAAAAAACAGCCTTATATAGGCTGTTTTTTTGTTTGTTCGAATTAGTGTGCGACACCTTGTACGTGTATGAATGTCGAATAATAACTGAATCCGACCATGAACACCATTAGGTATGCTCCAAACATGTACATATACATACGCTCTGTAAGGTTTAAGTAGCCAAGTAGTAGGAAGAAAATTGTGCTCGCAACAAAAAGAAGTGCAGCAGGCAACATATCACCTACAAAAAACATTACTGCGAATATACCTGTCCACCAACCCATCAGTTTAAACATGTTATCCATGTGTGCGTCCCTCCTTAAAAAAACATTACAATAAGCTCTCATTCATTATAAAGGATACCACTCCCGAATGTAAACTTCAATTGAACATTGATTGTGACAAAGAAGTGTAGTTCCCATTTAAAAAGATCATACTTCATCGCGAAGTAGCTTGACACAATTCGACTTTGCTTAGAAGTATTCCAATTCATATTGGCACGTAGTATACTTTTAAGTAAGGCGGAAACGGTCATCCGTCTAAATGAAAGAGGGGTGTTGAATGGAACAACGTAATAATATTATTGAACGTAAATGTATGGAATTACTTGAAAAAGCACTTGCCTATGAAGCGACAGATATTCATCTCATACCTACAAAAGAAGCATACGATGTCTCATTTAAAAAAGATTCCCAACTTGAAAAGTCCGGAACAATCCCCCCACAATTGTCGGACCGAATGATTTCGTTCTACAAATTTCTTTCCTCTTTAGATATAAGCGATAAGCGTAAACCCCAAAGCGGTTCTTTCCATAAACAGATACAAGATGAGAACTTTTCTTTTCGCGTGTCTACAATCCCTTCAGTTCATTTAAAAGAAAGTGTTGTTATTCGTATACAAAAACATGAAAAAATCCTTTCCATTGACGATTTATGTATCGAAAAAGTATGGGCCGATCAATTACGTCAAGTGACTACCGAACAGCAAGGCCTCGTTTTCATTAGCGGGCCAACTGGCAGTGGAAAAACAACTACTTTGTATTCATTAACAGCACATTGTGTGAATCAGCTCAATCGACATGTAATTACGCTTGAAGATCCTGTTGAAAACAATCATTCACATTTACTTCAAATTCAAGTTAATGAACGTTCGGGTATGACGTATGCTTCGGGTTTAAAGGCCATCTTACGTCATTCTCCAGATGTCATAATGATTGGTGAAATTAGAGACAGTGAAACAGCAAAAGTTGCTGTTAGCGCTGCACTTACGGGACATTTAGTTTTTTCAACCGTGCATTCAAAAGATCCAGCTGGTTGTTTTCATCGAATGTTGGATTTTGGTGTTTCAGCAGAAGAATTGAGACAAACAGTAGTTTGCATTGCTACGCAGAGGCTCGTTCGAACGAGCAACGGAAAAGCTGGTGCGGTATTTGAAATTATTAGTGATGAAATGCTGAGCGAAATGACTGACACAATTATGAAAGGAGAAAGGGTCGTATATCCGAAAGAAATTCGAGTTGAAACGCTTGTTCAGAAATACAATCGCCCTTTACGTAAAACCGATGGGTAAAGTCAACAGAAAGAAAAAAATGTTGTTACTGCATCGGTCTGCATTTTTGAAAAGGCTATCTATCCTTTTAGAAGAAGGTTATCCACTTCGCGATGCGCTTTATCTTTTATTGCCACATCATTTAAAAGAATATAATTTTGTACTTGAAGAGATTGATGAAAAATTTAGAAGTGGATACGGTGTAACACAGATTCTTAGTTATTTAGGGTTTTCATCTGGATCTTTACTGCCTGTTGTCATCGCGGAAGTGGATGGCCGTCTTTCGGACGCCCTTCATGGAATGGCGATACGTTTGAAAAAGTCGGACGAAGCACAAAGAAAGATCAAAAGGCTTTTGGCGTATCCTACTACATTGTTTATATTTATTACGTTGCTACTTCTTGCGTTTCGAAAGTTTTTTTTGCCCAATATGGAAGCGCTTGCCGCGTCAAGAACTGATGAAGGCAATGGGTTCCTTTCAGCCCTTCCGATGTTGGTGGCGCGACTTCCTGATTTGATTTTCGGGACAGGCGCTTTACTAGGCGTACTAGGGATTGGCTGTTACTTATTGTATAAAAAGTTTACGCCTGATAAAAAAATTCGAGTATTAACGGCACTTCCTGTCGCCGGGAAAGTGTTTTCACTGTGGAAAACGAGGACTTTTGCGAGCGAAATGGGAAGTCTTCTACAATCTGGCTTGTCTATGCAAGATGCATTGGATGTACTAATCAATCAAAAGCTTGATCCGATACTTAGTGAGATTTCGAAAAACGTTAAAAACTATGTTATTTTCGGAGAGCCGTTCCATTCGGCTATTGCGTCAACAGCTGGGCTTTCAAATGAATTTTCATCTTTTGCAAAACATGGGGCGGATAGCGGACATTTACCAAAAGAATTAATTATTTATAGTGAACATCTGGATGAAAGAATTGACCGTCAACTTGCAACGGGACTTGCGGTACTTCAACCCGCGTTGTTCAGTCTAATTGCAATTTGTATTTTGGCGGCTTACATCGCATTGTTATTACCGGTTTACGGGATGATCGATAAAATTTAAAAAGGAGGAAACAAAATGAAAAAAGTCAACAATGAACGAGGATTCACTTTGATAGAAATGATGATTGTACTCCTCATCATCTCCGTATTAATTCTTATCGCAATACCGAACGTAACGAAACAATCGAAGTCTATTGATAAAAAGGGATGCGAGGCTTATGTATCGATGGTTCAATCACAAGTTGAAGCGTATAAAATGGATACAAGAAGTGTTCCTACAATTGATGAACTTTCTGGGGAAGATTATTTTGGGAAAGAACCGGTATGTCCGGATGGAACGACCATTTCAATCGATGCCGATGGGAAAGTAACTTCAGGTTGAATCGGGTAAAAAGGAAAGTGGGTAGGGAAGCTGGTTTTACAATGCTTGAACTACTTCTTGTTCTATCGGTCGTATCTATTTTAACTTCGATAATTCTTCCGCTTGGCGATCGTTGGATTCAGAAGACATCAGAAGAAGATGCGTTGAAAGCATTGGTTGCAGAAATTCAAAGCTTACAAAGTTACTCTATGGCACACGGTGTGTATACAAAACTGGATTTTCGGGATTTAGGCAGGGTGTACGTATCGTCTGCACCTGGAAGGGATGAATTTTCAAGAACAACTTTACCTGAAGGAATGAATGTCCCCGATTGGAGTTATTTAAAAAGTGTGGAGTTTCATCCGAATGGTGATATTCGCAATCTTGGCACGCTAACCATTCTTACGCAAACACGTATAATTCATATTAAATTTCAATTTCAACGGGGAAGGATGATCATAGATGGATGAAAAAGGATACTCTTGGATGGAAGCAATGCTAACGTTAACTATCCTTGTCGTTATCTTCGGCACGCTCCTTCCCGTTGCAACTAATATGACAGCCGTTCTTCACAATAAAAAACAATCGATGCACGCGTCTGAAATTGCCTATCAAGGTGCGATTATTCATAATGCGTATGGCATTACGAAAGGTACACGCTCGTTCGAAGGTTCCGATTTCGACTGGAATGTGACGGAAAAATCGATTTGTGTCAGTTATCCAGTAGCTAATAAGGTGGCGACTAAATGTCTAGATTATTAAACCACCGCGACGAAAAAGGCTATACATTTGTTGAAAGCTTATTTCAATTAATTATTCTAACGGTTTTTGTTCAGTTTATCGTCTTGTTTTTCCTTTGGAAAGCATCGATTGAACAACAATACACAAATATGGCAGTTGTCGACTGGGAATTATTTGCGGCCGATTTTCAGCAAAACCTATCGGATGTCGAGCAGCTAGCAATACATCCGACAGGAAGAGGAGTCCAATTTGTAAATAGCCGAGGTGTAATCGACATTGAGCAAGGTAATGCTGTTATTCGAAAACGAGTGGATGGCAAAGGGCATGTCCCGTTATTGACTAATATTAGATCAGCTACATTTTCGCTTGAAGGAACGACTTTATACGCATACGTAACATTGATAGATGGCTCGCAAAAAGAAAGGGGGTTTGCGGTTGGGCTCTATCCGGAATGAGCAAGGTGCAATGCTTGTAACTGCAATAATATTATTATTTTTCGTTAGCCTCTTTCTTTTCTCTATCGTTTCATGGCATGATAGTATGTACAGAAGTTTTGATTCGCTTGAAACGTACTACGAAAATGAAACAATGAAGATAATGAAACGGGATGAGTAAGTAAAGCCCGTCCCGCGGAGTAGGTGAGAAAATGAAGAAGGTCTATTTAGTTGGTTTTATGGGATGTGGAAAAAGTGCGATTGGTAAAAGGTTAAGCTTTGCGACGCGGCTTCCATTTTATGATATGGACTCAGAAATTGAAAAAAGAGTTGGAATGCCAATCCCGGAGATTTTCGAAAAGTATGGTGAAGCTTATTTCCGTGAACAAGAAACGGAATTTCTTCGTTCATTTCGTGATGAGTACTGTATTATTGCAACTGGCGGTGGCGTTCCGATGAAAAGAGAAAATCGGGAACTTATGCGTCGCTCGGGACTTGTATTTTATTTGAATGCGCCGTTTCGTGACATATGGCGTCGAATATCGACGGATCGCAATAGACCTATCGTGCAACGTTCGACGCGGAACGAGCTCGAAACACTTTATAATGAGCGGATTCCTCATTATTTACGAGTGGCCCATTTTAAAGTGGAAACAGAAAACAGAAAGCTGCGTCAAGTTACTGATTATTTGGCGTTTCAAGTAAAGCGTTTTAAAGGGAATAGTTGATTTAATAACGGGAATTCACTGTGAATTCCTGTTGTTTTTCATTTAAATGTAATGAATAATTAATTTACATATGTAAATACGAACGAAATTTGATTTGAAATCATTTTCGTTCGTGTTAAGGCTGATTAATTAAAAGGATTGCACTTAAAGATATCTAATGTTAAGATATAAGGTGAACGAGCAGTTTATGCTCATGTTACTAAACTAAATGAAAAGTAGCGGATGATTGTATGGGGAGAGAACGCTTAGGCGTCGCCGAAGGAGCAAGTAACGAAAGTTATGAATCTCTCAGGCAAAAAGACTCTTACATGACGCGTCTCTGGAGAGTGTCGGATTATCCGACCACCAACGAGGAAAGCCGCAAGGTCAAACTTTCAGGTACCCGGACAGAGGTTCCCTTTATGACTAGGGAATCTCTGTCTATTTTTTTGGAAAATTAAGGAGGAATTCACTTTGACAACGACATTGAAACGCACTGCTTTATTCGACAGCTACGCTGAATACGGTGGTAAAACAATCGATTTTGGTGGTTGGGATTTACCTGTTCAATTTTCGAGCATTAAAGCCGAACACGAAGCAGTACGCACAAAAGCGGGTCTTTTTGACGTATCGCATATGGGCGAAGTACTTGTGAGTGGTAAAGGTTCACTTCCATATTTACAAAAAATGATGACGAATGATGTCTCCAAACTAAAAGATGGCCAAGCACAATACACAGCGATGTGCTATGAAAACGGCGGAACAGTAGATGATCTCCTCATTTACAAACGCGGCGAAGATAATTATTTACTCGTTGTGAATGCTTCAAATATTGATAAAGATCTTGAATGGATGAATAAACATATAACAGAAGATGTGACTATCGAAGATCTATCTGCATCTTATGGACTGCTTGCTTTGCAAGGACCACTTGCAGAAAAAGTGCTTCAAAAACTGACAGCCGAGCCACTAAACGAAATTAAGTTTTTCCGCTTTAAAGAAAATGTTCAAATTTGCGGTCAAAGCGTTCTAATTTCAAGAACTGGCTATACTGGTGAAGATGGATTTGAGCTATATGCTGCACCCGAAGCACTTGTCGTTTTATGGGAAGCAATCTTAATGGCTGGAAAAGAGGAAGGCGTTATTCCAGCGGGGCTAGGAGCACGCGATACACTTCGTTTTGAGTCGGGTTTACCGCTTTACGGACAAGAACTATCTCAAGATATTTCACCGCTTGAGGCAGGATTAGGATTTGTTGTAAAAGTAAATAAAGAACAGGATTTCTTAGGTAAAGAAGCACTAGCGGCTCAAAGAGCAAACGGTGTTCCTCGTAAGCTTGTTGGACTTGAAATGATTGATAAAGGCATTCCTAGGACGGGTTATGAAGTACTTATTAATGATGAAATAGTTGGCGAAGTAACTACGGGTACACAGTCACCTACTCTTCAAAAGAACATCGGCTTTGCACTTATCAATTCAGAACATGCTGAACTAGGTACGGAAGTCATTGTTCAAGTTCGTAAACGACAATTAAAAGCAGTTATTTGTGCAACACCATTTTATAAAAGAGAAAAATAAAAGCTCGAAAATTTTGATAGACACCAAAAGTCCGGAAAAAATGAAACCTAAGAAAAGGGGATAAGTAACCATGAAGCATCGTTTTATTCCAATGACGGAAACTGATCGCGAAGAAATGTTGAAAACGATTGGTATCTCTTCAGTAGATGAATTATTTGCAGATATTCCAGAAAAAGTTCGTTTTCAAGGTGAATATAATATTAAAAAAGCAAAGTCTGAGTCTTCATTAACGAAAGAACTTAGACAACTTGCGTCGAAAAATGCGGATTCGCAATCCTACGCGTCATTCCTTGGTGCGGGCGTATACGATCACTATAAGCCGATCATTGTTGACCATGTTATTTCACGCTCTGAGTTTTACACGGCATATACGCCTTACCAGCCCGAAATTTCTCAAGGGGAATTGCAAGCGTTGTTTGAATATCAAACGATGATTGCTGAACTTACGGGTATGGATCTTGCAAACTCTTCTATGTATGACGGAGGAACGGCTCTTGCAGAAGCAGGTACACTTGCTTCTGGACATACACGTAAAAAGAAACTTTTGATTTCTGAAACAGTTCATCCTGAATCTCGTGACGTTGTTATAGCATATGCAAAAGGACAATCCATTGAAGTTGTTACAATCCCTCAAAAAGACGGCGTAACAGACATGGAGAAACTTGAAGAATTGATGGACGATCAAACAGCTGCGGTTCTTGTACAATATCCGAACTTCTTCGGGCAAATTGAAGATATACAAAAAGTCGGTGAAATTGCACACGCTGCTGGCGGATTGTTTGTTGTATCATCCAACCCACTTGCACTTGGTCTGTTAACACCTCCAGGTAAATTAGGTGCCGATATTACTGTCGGAGATGCACAGCCATTCGGTATTCCTGAAGCGTTCGGCGGACCTCACTGTGGTTATTTTGCAGTAACGAAAAAGTTAATGCGTAAATTACCAGGGCGTCTAATTGGTGAAACAACGGACGAAGACGGAAAACGCGGTTATGTGTTGACACTTCAAGCACGTGAACAGCATATTCGCCGTGATAAAGCGACTTCAAATATTTGTTCGAACCAAGCACTAAATGCACTTGCAGCTTCAGTTGCAATGACTGCATTAGGAAAAATTGGTACACAAGAAATGGCCTACCAAAATATCGTGAAAACACGTTATGCAAAAGAAGCATTCCAAAAAGCAGGCTTCGATGTTGTATTTGAAGGTGCTCATTTCAATGAAATTGTTGTAAATCTAAAAGGATCTATCAAAGGCATTAACGCCTACTTATTCGCGCAAGGAATTATTGGTGGATACGATCTTGGTCTGACATATTCGGATCTTCAAAACCATGCTCTTATTGCGATAACAGAACAGCGTACAAAAGAAGAAATCGATGCACTGGTTCAGCATACTGCTGCATGTGTGCAGGAATTGGAGGCCCTCAATGCATAAAGATAATCAACCACTAATTTTTGAACTTACACGAGAGGGACGAATTGGATACAGCTTACCAGAGTTAGATGTGCCTGAATTCGATTTGTCTGATTTGTTACCTGAAGGGTATAAACGTGAAGAAGTAGCTGAACTACCGGAAGTTTCAGAACTTGATATTATGCGTCACTACACGGCACTTTCTAATCGCAACCACGGAATCGACTCAGGATTTTATCCACTCGGTTCATGTACGATGAAATACAACCCGAAAATTAACGAGTCTGTTGCACGTTATGCTGGATTTGCAAATATTCATCCGCTTCAGGATGAGTCGACTGTTCAAGGTGCAATGGAAATGATGTATGATTTGCAAGAACATTTAGCTGAAATTACTGGTATGGACGAAATGACACTTCAACCAGCGGCAGGTGCTCACGGCGAGTGGACTGCACTTATGATGATTCGCGCATTCCACGAATCGAATGGTGATTTCCATCGTACAAAAGTACTTGTACCAGATTCGGCGCACGGAACAAACCCGGCTTCAGCAACAGTTGCAGGGTACGAAACAGTTACTGTAAAATCAGACGAGCGTGGACTTGTTGACATTGAAGATTTAAAACGTCATGTTGGCGACGATACAGCGGCTTTAATGCTGACAAACCCGAACACACTTGGTCTTTTTGAGGAAGATATTTTAGAAATGGCTGCAATTGTTCATGGGGTCGGCGGTAAACTTTACTACGACGGAGCAAACTTGAATGCGGTTATGTCTAAGGCTCGTCCTGGAGATATGGGCTTTGACGCTGTTCACTTGAACTTGCACAAAACGTTCACGGGCCCTCACGGCGGTGGCGGACCAGGTTCTGGACCAGTTGGCGTTCATAAAGATCTTATTCCGTTCTTGCCATCACCAGTTCTTGTTAAAAAAGATGATGTGTATACATTTGAAAATGATCGTCCACAATCAATCGGACGGGTTAAACCGTTTTACGGAAACTTTGGAATCTTCCTTCGTGCGTACACGTATATCCGTTCTATGGGTCCGGACGGCTTGAAAGCTGTTACGGAAAACGCGGTACTCAATGCAAACTATATGATGCGTCGACTAGAGCCTTACTTCGATCTTCCATATACGCAGCATTGTAAACATGAATTCGTTTTATCGGGGCGTCGTCAGAAGAAACTAGGTGTTCGTACACTCGATATAGCGAAACGACTGCTTGATTTTGGATATCATCCACCGACAATTTACTTCCCGCTCAACGTGGAAGAAGCTATGATGATTGAGCCGACTGAAACAGAGTCGAAAGAAACGCTTGATGCGTTCATCGATGCAATGATTCAAATTGCAAAAGAAGTAGAAGATAACCCTGAAATTGTACAAACTGCACCTCATACTACGGTTGTAAACCGTTTGGATGAAACAAAAGCAGCGCGTCAACCGGTACTTAGGTACACGAAAAAATAATTCGTTGTTTTCGAGCAATCATTCCGTAATAGGAGTGATTGCTTTTTTTTGGCGTGAATCTAGTAAATCATTCAATTTATTAAATACCTATGTTATAATCAACTTAGTATCAGGTACTAACATTAGCTATAAAATGTTACGGACGTTAAAATACGAACATCTAACAGGAGGGTAATATGGACGAATTACTTAAAATTAAAGGTAAAAACATTGTAATTATGGGTGTTGCGAACGAAAGAAGCCTTGCATGGGGTGTAGCGAGAACGTTGCACCAAGCAGGTGCGAATTTAATTTTTACGTATCGAAAAGAACGTTCAATGGACCGCATTAACAAGCTATTGGCAACTCATGAAATGGAAGCAAAACTAATTGTACAATGCGACGTAAATGATGATGGAAGTATTCAACAAGCATTTGTTAAAATTGGTAAAGAAGTAGAGGCAATTCATGGAGTTGTCCATTCGTTGGCGTTTGCCCACGCGGAAGATTTACGTGGCGATTTTATCGATACAACTAGAAGTGGTTTTGCGTTTGCACAAGACACAAGTGCTTATTCCCTTATTGCGGTTGCAAAACAAGCGAGTCCTTTAATGACAGAAGGCGGCTCGATCGTAACGATGAGTTATCTCGGAGCGGAACGTGTTCTTGATGGCTATAATGTGATGGGTATCGCAAAAGCTTCACTTGAAGCATCTGTAAAGTATTTAGCTGCTAATTTAGGAGAAAACAATATTCGGGTGAATGCCATTTCAGCCGGGGCATTGCGTACGCTTTCTGCTAAAGGCGTTCCTTCATTCAATAAAATACTTGCGATTGTTGAGGAAACGGCACCTCTTAAACGAAACATTACACAAGAAGAAGTAGGGAAGATGACATTAGCGGTTTTAAGTGATCTTTCAAGTGGTGTCACAGGAGAAGTTATTTATGTAGATGGTGGATACAATATTATGGGGTAATTCCCCTTAGTTTACAAGATTGCCTGTACAGATACTTTTTCTGTACAGGCAATCTTTTTTAAAATCCAATCGTTCCGTCAGTTTCCCAAGTGCCTTTTTCGGCTCGTTTATGTTGTTTTTGTAACTCGCGTATTCGGCGATCAAATTCGATGAGCCCATCGTAATGATAACCGAGCGCAACGGACATATACAGTTCATTTAATTGAGATACGGATAAACCTTTCGTACGTTTGGTCATTTCGTCTAAATGCAGCTCATCGAATAGATTTTTAATATCAAGTTTCTTCATATAACTTCGACGGACTTGTGAGGATGGAGAGGGTATTTCATACGTGCTGTCAAAACGGCCTGCCCGATTAATAAGAGCGGGATCAATTTTTTCGGGATAGTTCGTTGTACCGATGATGAAAAGCCCTGCTTGGATACGTGCGCCGTCTAATGTGTTCAAAAATGTAGAACGTGTATGTTCGGGCATAGAGTCGATATCTTCTATAACGAGAATCGCGGGGGCCATTCGCGCAACGATGCCAAAAACTTCTTGTACTGAATAACTGCCTGTATGCTCTGTAATTTGCCAATAAATAACGGGTGCTGACGTCGAGCCCGTAATCGAACGAACGAGAGTCGTTTTTCCGTTACCAGGAGAGCCGTACAAAAGAATTCCACGTTTATAGGGAAGTCCATATTCTTTGTAAAATGAACCGCCGTCGTTAAAAAATTCATCAATCGCTCGGAAGATATCGTCTTTCATTGAATCTTCGAGATACACATCTTCCCGACTGATTATTTCACTAGGTTCGTAAGTTTTCTTTTGAACGCCATCATCGGTATCGACGAGATAAGTAATTGTATTTTTCATCGTTTCCCGTTGCAATCGATTTAAGTCTTGAATGAATGCCATTACGTTTTCGGGTGAAGAAGAGAAAAAATAATCTTCATTCCACGTTGTGCCCGTGCCCGCATAAGTTAATATATTTGTATAAGCGATATTATAATCAGGAAAGTATAATAGTTGGTTTTCTATTGTTTCAGAAACGCGTAGTGTGAATCCGTTATCTGTGTCCGATTGTTCAACCTTTCCAGTCGGGCGAACGGCGTATACATGCCCCAACGACTTATAGCGAAGTTTCCCTTTTTTCATTAATTCATCAATCACGGATTCCGTATGTGAAATAAGCTCGTCGGCTGCAATGAGTTGCCACGACTGTTGCTTTGTTTCATGGAGCCGATCGATGATTTTTCGAATTACGATCGCGTAATCTTCGTAATTCGGAAAAGTGGCACGATAATTTGTTTCAGTTTGGAATAAAAGTTCTTTGCTCATTCAAATCTCCCATTCATGCTTATATTTACAAGAAAAAGTTCTTCCTAGTGGAAGAACTTTTTTCATGACTTGCTTCTGACTTTACCAGTCCAAAGACGGAATCCGCCTTGTAAATGGAAGAGGTGTTGATACTCTTTTTTCTTAAGGAAAAGAGCGGCACGTGCACTTTTTCCGCCATTGTGGTCATAAAGATAAACCGGCTTGTCCGGTCGAACTTCTTTAAAACGTTGACGAAATTGCGAGTACGGTATGTTTCGGGCACCAAGAATATGGCCGGCCTCGAAATCTTTCGGTTCGCGCACATCGATAAGTTGGGATTTTCTGTATCCCTCGATAAATTCTTCTTGAGTTAAGTTTGTGACGGCTTTCCTGAGTCGCATCATTGTTACAACCATATATATGATTAACGCTAACAGGATTCCAACACTGACATATAAAAATTCCACAACAACTTTCCCCTTTCTCTATACCTTTCTAATTATAAGGGATGAAGGGGTACTAATTCAATGGGGATGATTAGATAAAATCGTTCTTGGGTACTTGTGCAATGGTGGTGTTTCCGATAATTTTTGATATTTATTAAGTAACACATCCAAACTTTGGCTATGGGCTACAACATAAGGGTGGGTAAATCCATACTTTTTCGCTTTCTTGTACATAATTTTTTGATTGAATTTGATCCAGACGGACAATAATTTTTTATTCAACTCGTTTTTCACAAATCTTCCTCCAAATTAAAGTATTCGGCTTCGAATTGCGTTTAAGTAATCTTGGTGTTCTTGAAGCTGTCTGTCCATCATATACATATTAAATAGAAAATTTTGTCGATTAGCGGAAAAACTTTAACATGTCATAAATTAGTCATAATTCCATACTATGAATAGGTTATTAGTTGACATTTAGAATTGATTACCCAATTAGGAGTAAGAATTAGAAAAGTTGAATACTGTGGAAGTTGGATTGCTAAAAATATTGGCTTGAATTTCATGGACGGTTTGGAATGAGAAAATTTCGCAACTTAAATCCGTTATTGAAAGTGAAAAGAGTCCTAGTGATGAAATTATATTTCCCTTGAATAATGAAACTATCCTATATATCGTCCGGATTATGCGATATATAGAGTACTATGTTTCGATTTGTCTTTTTTAAAAAGGATTAACCTCATTATTTGTCGGTTTATGCGCTTCCCCGGGAAATATTTTGAAAATTCCCCACGGCTTATATGAGGCAAGAATGATATGATTATATATAGAAGAAAGGGGTGGCGTAGATGAGCGTTTGTAATATCGATCATTCAAGTAAAGATGTAGTCGGGAAGTTGAATAGTCAAGGGGCATTCTTGCCGAAAGCGCTATTTGAACAATCACAACAGTTTTTAAAAGAAGAGCACTCTCAGGAAGTGTTGAATGAATTGTTTCATTTGCTAAAGAAGTACGATTTAATATCGGAAACTGAACAAGAAGAAAGAAATACAAAAATATCAATGCTTTTGAAGTAAACAGGTGCATGGAATGGTTAAAATAAAAGTGTTGCTATGGAAGTGAGAGTTACTTCTATAGCAATCTTTTTATTGTTAATTAACAATGAATAAGGCTTTTTAACGAAATGTAGATTTATAGATGGCAATGTTGCTTCCGATGATGATAAAATGAATGTCGTTGTGACAAGGGGGATTTAAATGAAAAAGACTGTGTGGAATTTTATAAATTCCGGAAAATGTAGTCCGTCATTTAATATGGCGTTAGATGAGGCTTTACTTGAGTGGAATAGCAAGGGGGAAATCGGACCCGTACTGAGGTTTTATGAATGGGAACCGGCGACGCTGTCCATCGGGTATTTCCAAAGCGTTTCAAAAGAAATAGATATGGAACAAGTTGCGGCCTATGGGTTGGGGTTTGTTAGACGACCAACAGGTGGCAGAGGTGTCTTACATGAACATGAACTTACATATAGCGTCATTGTCAACGAGGATTATCCTGACATGCCTGAAACGGTTACAGAGGCCTACCGGGTCATATCTGGCGGTGTGCTTGAGGGATTTAAGAATCTTGGACTAGATGCATACTTTGCAATTCCGGATAGCGCAAACAAAGTTGAAGATTTGAAAAAACCAAAAAGTGCGGTTTGTTTTGATGCATCTAGTTGGTACGAGCTTGTCGTAGAAGGTAAGAAAGTTGCAGGAAGTGCACAAACAAGAAAAAAAGGTGTCATTTTGCAGCACGGCGCCATTCTGCTTAGCCTTGATGTTGAGAAACTGGTTTCTTTGTTTAAATTTTCATCTGAAGAACAACGAGAGCGAATGCGGGTCAGTTTACCAGAAAAAGCGGTAGCCATTGATCGACTTGCGAATCGAGCCATTTCAGTGAATGAATGTGTGGCTGCTTTTTCAAAAGGCTTTGAAAACTCGCTAAATATAGAACTTGAACCTTATGAATTATCCGAGGAACAACTTCGATATGTGAAAGAAATTGAGCAAGAAAAGTATGCGAATGACGCATGGACATTTAAGAAGTGATATGTAGAACTTTGGATGCATTTTCAGTTCGCCAAGTTTAGAAACGTTGTTATTTATGCGTTTGGATTTTTGTGTAAAAAACTAATAATTGCACTCAGTTTCAATATGTAGTACCATTATTTATATACCAAACACTATATATAGTGTTTATTGAAATATTAAAGAAGGAGGATGCGTACATGGTAATCGTTTCAAAAAACCAGGAACCTATCCTAGATAAAGTACAATTGAATGAAGATATTGCTAAATTTTCTCCAGTGCATCCAATTACAGAGGACATGCACATCGAACACCAAGGCGTATCAAGGCTCGTTATGATTGATAGGTATTCGTTTAAAGACACTGAAAAGAAAACCTTGAAAGTTGGCGATTTTGTCGTCCTCACAGTGAAAGAGGACCCGAAGTTTCCCGCACGTGGACTTGGATATATTACGGCACTTGATGCAAAGAATCGTCAAGCGAGCATTTGGATTGAAAAAGATTATCGATCTGCAATTGATAATCCGGAAGAACAAGAGGTTGGTATTATTACTAGGCCGATTGATGTAATTGAAAAGCCGCTAGAGGTTTTCTATGAACAAATTGCAAAACGCAATGCAACAGGGCTAGCTTCTGTCGAAACGACGGAGGAAAAAAGAAAAGAATCATACAATCGCTTTTATGACCACCTTTCGAACTTGAACTTTATCCCAGCAGGACGTGTCCTCTACGGAGCGGGTTCGAATACGGAAGTAACATTCTTCAACTGTTATGTAATGCCATTCGTGGCGGATTCGAGAGAAGGTATTTCGGATCATCGCAAACAAGTGATGGAGATTATGAGCCGAGGCGGCGGTGTTGGAACAAACGGTTCAACATTAAGACCGCGCAATACACTTGCAAGAGGCGTTAACGGCAAATCGTCCGGGTCTGTTTCATGGCTCGATGACATTGCAAAACTGACGCATCTTGTTGAACAAGGTGGAAGTCGGCGCGGAGCACAAATGATTATGTTGGCGGATTGGCATCCTGATATTTACGAGTTCATCATTTCAAAGATGCAAAATCCAAGGATTTTGCGTTACCTTCTAGAACATACAGAAGACGAATTGATAAAGAAACTCGCAAATGAAAAACTGAAATTTAAACCATTAACAACACAAGAAGAAGCGATGTATCAAGGCATTCTTAACTATCAGACAATCCCTGGTATGGGCGGCTTCAACGAAGCAATCCTTAAAGACGCTGAAACAAAATTGCGTGATGGCGGAACTTATTCCGTCCACAATCTAGAATTCCTAACAGGCGCAAATATTTCAGTTACGTTGACGGATGACTTCATGAAAGCTGTGGAAGAAGATGCAGAATTTGATCTTAGATTCCCGGCAGTTGAACAGTATTCTCCGGAAGAAATGGCTACTTATAATGAAAAGTGGCATGAAGTCGGAGACGTTCGTGAGTGGGAAAAACAAGGATTCGGTGTACGTGTTTACCGGACCATTAAAGCTCGCTCACTATGGGATCTGATTAATATTTGTGCAACTTATTCGGCAGAACCTGGTATTTTCTTCATTGACAATGCCAACAACGAAACAAATGCAAAAGCATACGGTCAGCAAGTCGTAGCTACAAACCCGTGTGGGGAACAACCTTTGGCTCCCTATAGTGTCTGTAATTTAGCTGCTGTAAACCTTGCTGAAGTAGCTGATAAAGAAACAAAAACAGTGAACTATGAAAAATTGAAAGAAATCGTACAAGTCGGTGTGCGTATGCAAGACAACGTCATCGATGCGACGCCATACTTCCTTGAAGACAATAAAGTACAAGCGCTTGGCGAACGCCGCGTAGGACTTGGTGTTATGGGTCTGGCGGATCTCCTTATTTATTGTGAGAATGAGTACGGTTCAGATGAAGGAAATAAGCTTGTCGACAAAGTATTTGAAACAATCGCGACGACGGCTTATCGCGAATCCATTGAACTGGCAAAAGAAAAAGGAAGCTTCCCATTCCTTATCGGTAAAATAGATGAAGAAACGAAAGCACTCCGCAACGCATTCATTAACACGGGTTTCATGAAAAAAATGCCAGAAGATATCCGTGAATCGATTCTTGAACACGGAATCAGAAACTCTCATCTACTAACTGTTGCTCCAACGGGATCCACTGGAACAATGGTTGGGGTCAGTACCGGATTAGAACCATACTTTTCCTTTTCGTATTACCGCAGTGGACGTCTTGGCAAGTTTATCGAAGTGAAGGCGAAAATTGTGGAGGAATATTTAACGCGCAATCCAGAAGCAGATCCTGAAAATTTACCGGAATGGTTTATTTCATCGATGAGCCTTGCACCTGAAGCGCACGCGGACGTGCAATGTATCATTCAACGATGGATTGATAGCTCAATTTCGAAAACAGTAAACGCACCACGTGGCTATACTGTTGAGCAAGTTGAAAGTGTCTACGAGCGTCTTTACAAAGGCGGAGCGAAAGGTGGAACGGTTTACGTTGATGGTAGCCGTGATTCACAAGTGCTTACGCTTAAAGCAGAAGAAAACGAAATGGACTCGGATTATACGGAAGAGACAATCGAAGAGCGTCCGATTATGCTTGTCAACACAATCCAAGCACTTGCTTCCACAAACGTAACAATCGGTTCAGAAGTAGGTAACACATGTCCTGTTTGTCGCCAAGGAAACGTACAAGAAATGGGTGGCTGTAACACATGTACGAACTGTAATGCACAATTGAAATGTGGTCTATAAAATAAAAAATCGACATTCCACTTCTCGTGGGATGTCGATTTTTTGATGGCATCTAACTTACTGTGAAAAAAATCCCCCAAAAGTCTAATTTGGCTTTTGGGGGATTTCTTATTGTGCTAAAACTGGATCAGATTTCGAATCAGACATTGTGTCTGATTGTTCCACGGTTTCCAAAGCAATAACACCATATTCTTCAACTTCAAGTAATTTTGCAAATGACGCAATCGAAACTGCGACTTGTTGGTCGTCAGGCTCTTTCGTTGTTAGAAGTTGCAGCCACAGGCCGGGATATCCTAAATATTTTAGCACAGGGATATTCCGCAACGCATTCGTTAGCTGTAGCACTTCAAATGAAATACCGAGCACAACAGGGATTAAAAGAATTCTATTAAGAATCCGCAACCATAGCGGGTCTGTCGGGACGAGGAAATAAATGAACATCCCCACAAAGACAGTAAATAGCATAAAACTACTTCCACAGCGGAAATGAAGTCTAGATTGTGCCTGAACGTTTTCAACGGTAAGTGGTAAATTGTTTTCATAAGCATTGATTACTTTATGTTCGGCACCGTGGTATTGGAATACCCTCTTAATGAGAGGAGTCATTGATATAATTGTAATATATCCTACTAATAAGATTAGTTTAAACATACTTTCGAGTAATATTTGTGCAGTTTTCCCGGGAGCGATGGATTGCAACATCTCTGCTAAAAATACTGGAACAAGCGTGAAAATGAATTTCCCGAATAAAAAAGACAAAACAGCGACGGCCGCGACACCAAGTACCATGGCTAACTTCGAAGTCTCTTCAGTTTCTTGTTCTTTTTCCTCACCGGGTAACACATCGTATCGATCGTTCGAAAAGTTTAAATGTTTTGACCCAACTATTGCGGATTCAAATAATGCAACAAGTCCTCTAATGAATGGGATCTTTTTCAGTTTCGTTCTCGTACTGTTTTTCTCTTTTGGCAGATGGAAATATTCGATTGAATGATCTTTTCGTCTAATTGCAGTAACCGTATGCTCTTTACCTGCGAACATAACTCCCTCGACGAGCGCCTGGCCTCCATATATTGGAGGTTGTTGTTCTTTTCCCATTTTTTAGCCACACTTTCTATCGTATCAAATGAACCTTATCTATATTGTACTAAAAAACTTCTTTCTACTCCATAATAATGTTTAAAAATTTCCGAACCGCCCGACACTTGAATAGGGAGGTTCGATCATGTTCAATAAAACATTTGTGTATACGTCCATCTTCGGTGCATTATCTATGGCATTCGCATTAAAATTCCTTCAATTTTTCAATTTTATCAGTTGGTCGCCAGTAGGGTGGTCAAAGAGGTGGAAGATCTTTCCGTCTAATCATGTCATGCATTACATTGCGAATTGGTTGTTACTTATTTTAGCACTTACAGTTTTATTTGCAATCGTCTATATTCTCACTTCACATCTTTATAAAATACCACCATCGGTTTCGGCAATTCTGATTAGCATTATTTTTGTGTTTGTAACGGAATGGTTTATAAGTAAGCCGAACACGTTTTTGGATTTGATCCGTTCTCTTTCCGTTCCGCTTTTAGCTTTAGCGGCAATTTACTTCCGATTTATCGTCGGAACGGCGGTGTATATGAAAGAAATTTCAAATGAGAACACGAAATAAGTTGCTACCAAAGGTCGTTATGATAAAATAAGAAAGAAAACGGGGAGAGGGATGGTGTGCGGTGAAACTTCTTATTTTAAATGGACCTAATTTAAATCGTCTAGGAAAGCGTGAACCAGAAATTTATGGTCACGAAACATTGGATGATATGGAGATAAAATTGACGAAACTTGCATCGGAGCATAACGTGCAAGTGTCATTTTTTCAATCGAACACGGAAGGCACATTAATCGATCGAATTCACGAAGCAGCCGATGACGGTACAGACGGAATCATTTTTAATCCGGGTGCATTTACGCACTATAGCATCGCACTGCGTGACGCCATTGGTTCTGTCAGTGTACCAGCGATTGAAGTCCATATTTCAAACGTACATAATAGAGAATCGTTTCGACAGACGTCAGTCATCGCACCGGTTTGTCTTGGGCAAATGACTGGTTTTGGAACGAATGGATATATCCTTGCGATGCATGCATTTCTTCTTCGCGGAAAAGAGGACTGTTCAATATGAAACTTACAAATTTACGTGAACGCATGAAGGAAGAGGAAATTGATGCACTTCTAATTACAAGCGCGTATAATCGTCGGTACATGACTGATTTCACGGGAACTGCGGGGGTGGCACTTATTTCTGCCTCAGATGCAGTCTTCATTACGGATTTTCGGTATACGGAACAAGCAGAAAAAGAAATCGAAGGATTCCGCATCGTTCTGCATACGAAAACAATCCAGGAAGAAGTTGCAACCCAAGTGAAAGCGATGAATGTCGGTACGCTTGGTTTTGAAAAAGATGATTTGTCATACGGTTTGTACGAGACGTACAGTAAAGCAGTCGAATCCGACATGAAACCAGTATCTGGACTCGTCGAGAAGCTTCGAATGGTAAAAACCGAGGACGAACTAGCTATATTGAAAAAAGCTGCTAGTATTGCAGATGATGCATTTGATCACATTATTACGTTCATTCGACCGGGTATTACTGAACTAGACGTTTCAAACGAGCTTGAATTTTTCATGCGAAAACTTGGTGCAACTTCGTCATCCTTTTCAATAATTGTAGCCTCAGGTTTACGTAGCGCTCTTCCACACGGAGTTGCAACAAATAAGGTAATTGAAACAGGCGATTTTGTAACGCTCGATTACGGGGCGTTGTATAATGGGTATATCTCTGACATCACACGTACAGTTTCTGTTGGCGAGCCATCTGCCAAGTTAAAAGAAATCTACAATGTGACCCTTGAAGCGCAAGAGCTTGCCTTAAAAAATATTAAACCGGGTATGACAGGAATAGAAGCGGACGCCATTGCACGTGATTACATTAAGTCAAAAGGGTACGGCGAAGCATTTGGTCATTCAACAGGTCACGGAATTGGTTTGGAAGTGCATGAAGCACCCGGCTTATCATTCCGCTCGGATGTAATTTTACAACCGAACATGGCTGTTACGGTTGAACCAGGGATTTACCTTCCGGGCATCGGCGGTGTCCGTATTGAAGACGATATCGTCATTACGAAGGATGGTAACGAACGTTTAACACATTCAACAAAAGAATTACTTATCTTATAATTGGAGGAATTTAAATGATTTCAGTAAACGATTTTAAAACAGGACTTACAATTGAAGTGGACGGTGATATTTGGAGAGTGCTAGATTTCCAACACGTTAAACCAGGTAAAGGTGCGGCTTTTGTACGTTCAAAGCTTCGCAACTTACGTTCAGGTAATATTAACGAAAAAACTTTCCGTGGCGGCGAAAAAGTTGGACGTGCACAAATTGATAATATCCGTATGCAATATTTATACGCAGACGGAGATAGCCATGTGTTCATGAATAATGAATCATACGATCAAATTGAAATTCCAGGTAGCCAAATTGAATATGAACTGAAATTCCTCAAAGAAAACATGGAAGTTCATGTCATTCAATACCATAGCGAAATTTTAGGGGTCGAGTTACCAATTACGGTTGAACTTGAAGTAGCAGCAACAGAGCCAGGCATTAAAGGCGATACGGCAAGCGGTGGTTCGAAACCAGCAACACTTGAAACAGGACTTACTGTTCAAGTTCCGTTCTTTGTAAACATTGGAGATAAGCTCGTTATTAATACATCTGAAGCAGAATATGTTTCACGCGCGTAATGTAAAGTGTAAACGGGGCGATTGAAAAAGTCCCTGCATTTAACGAAGCGAGCCTTTCCTCGATTTTATCGAGGAAAGGCTCGCTATTTTTATTGTATGGGGAGCATGCTAATCCTAGGTGACATAACATATAACGCTAGAATGTTGAATTATAAAATCGATTCCTATAGCTATCCAATAAAAACAGTAAAACGATTCACACCTTGTTCCCTTCATGGAAGCAAGGTGTTTTTTTCATATGAAAGCGTTTTGCTACATAGGATATTGCAATGGGGGGAGTACCGGATGGAACTAAACGATTTACTAAGAATTGCCGGTATCGGTCTAGTCATTGGCATTTTACACGTTTTTTTCGAACAGACCGGAAAAAAGGAGTTTTCCTTTTTCTTATTTTTAATTGCTTATTTGTACATTACTGCTGAAATGCTACGTTTTCTGAAAATCTTTTTTAGTGAAATAACCGAATTCTTTCAATGGCTATCAATGGCTTTGTGATGTTTATACTATTTCAGATTCTTGTTGTTTTCCTAATTTTACTTCTTACTTCGTTTGCGGTACCTAAGTTACAACCACTTTTATATACGTCCATATTCCTGATCTTTCTTTTGTATTTGCTCACTACGGTTGTATTTCCATTTAGCCAAACGTATATCGACTTGTTTGCGGCGTTACCAGCGCCGTTTGCTAAGTTGCTCATCGGCAGTGCCCTTTTATTTTATATGTCTGGGCTCATTTCCGAACACATCGCAGAAGCAGGATACGCATCATTTGCGTCGATGTCCCACTTTGTAGTGAAAATTGTCATTCTAACTCTTTGGATTGACCAGACAACAATACTTATCGATGTACTTTCATCACTTATCAAAAAATGATCGGGCGGGTACCATCTATGATATCTTTCCTCGAAGCAATAATTGGAACCGTATTGTCAAGCCTAGTCATCGTCATCATCTCGGCCTTTTTGGCATTGGTGGTCGATTTTCTAATTCCTTCGTTCTCCAGATGGACGAGAATTTTTTTATTTTTCATCGTCCTTACGGTTGCACTAAGACCTGCATTTGAACATTTCGCACTGATTCGTAGTATTGCAAAATCAGTTTCGCTTATGTTCATTGGCGTGTATCCGATTTTAACAGCAAGCATGATTGCTGCCGGCGGGGCATTCAGTCTACTAAATTTCCAACCGGCTATGCTTCTATTTGCGAATGGGTCAATCGTGTTAACAGATCGGTTCTTAATACCACTACTGACGGCGGCACTTATTTTTGATATTTCGTCTCGATTACTTCCGGAAGTTCCATTCGCAAAAATGGCTGATCTTATTCGGACGACTTTGCTTGGGGTTGTTTCCGCAGTCGTTGCAGCCTATTCGATTTTCATCACAGCGGGGGGGACGATGACTTGGGCGCTTTCGGGGTTCGCTAGTGAACCGATAAAAGAACTTATTAAACAAAACGTACCGCTAATTGGTTCTTTCATGACAGATAGTATGTCTACGATTGGAAAATACTCGTCGGGCGTTAGTGTATTGGCGGGAGGTTGGCTCATTGCGTCCATTTGGACTGTGGCCCTTCTTCCAAGTTTGAAGACGTTAATCATTGCTTTTTTATATAGATGGACAGCTGCGCTTATGGAACCTTTTGCCGAGGAGGATGTCACTGGAATTATTGACGATATTGGAAAAACATTGTTCGTCCTTTGTGCGATATCTTTTCTGATTGCATTCGCCTTTATTTACACGGGTCTTTTTTCAATTATTCTTATTAAATTATTAACGACGGTGAAGTGAGGTGAGAAGTTGGAGGGTTTTTAATGGGGGTCGTTTCAATTGCATTGTTAGCCTCATTTCTCTTACTGTTACTACCAGAGAATTTGGAAGAGTTATTTCTACCAATTGTAAAACTAGCAATGGGTATTTGGATTATTCGTTCTGTCTTCTCACTTTTCGGTCATAGCTTCCAATGAAAGTGCATAAACTGAATCATTGATGACAGATAGAGTAACCGGCTCATTGAACGAAGATGGTGATGATGTGTTAAAACCAAAGAAAAAAATCCACACCGTTCTCCTAGGGACCATTATTGCTCTGATCATCATTTTCATTAATTCCGGTACGTTTGGAATTGGAGGGGAGAAAAAAGAGGAGAGCCAAGAGTATGTTGCACTCGAACAAGCACTTATGAAGATGAAAGGTGTGGGGGAAGTCTCGATATATTTCCACTACAATGACGGTGAAGAAGTAAGTCCATTATCCGATTACTTCTCACTTTCTAGCAGCTCAACGAAAAAAGTAAATCCTTTACAAGGCATACTCGTTATAGCAGAAGGTGCGGAAGATCCTAGGATTAGAAGTGAATTATCAAAAATCCTATCGGCCGTCCTCCAAGTACCGGAACACCGAATTGTAATCACGGAAATGACAAAGAGGGGGAAAGTGGATGAAAGCGAATAAAAGAACAGTATGGTTTTTAACATTGATTAGTTTGGTTGCAGTAATTTCAATCTTCTATATTAACAATAAAACACCAATGCCATTTGACGGACTTGCTCTTTTTGGTGACAAAACACCTACTTCAGAAATTGCGAAAGACCAAGCAAAAGGGACTGACGAACAGGCCCCGGTCTTTGCGGAAAGTTATATTTTTGACGATATGAGAATGACCGTTAGGAATGAGCGAAGTCAATTGAATGAGCAACTCACAACAAAGGTTGGATCTCCTGATTTTACATCCGTTGAAAAAAATGATGCACTCGATGAAATGGCGGCACTTACGAGGCAAGATTCTGCGGAGGCGTTAATGGAGATGCAAATTAAGGCACTTGGTTATCCGGATGCATTTGTACAAACAGATAGTGGACATGTGAACGTTACTGTTTTAAGTCAAGATGGTCAATCAGTACAACAAGCAAATGAAATCACACATCTCGTAATGACAACTTGGGCGGAGGCCCGGACAGTGAAGGTGGATTTCGAAGGCGGTTCTTGAAGGAAACGAAGACCCTAATTAGGGTCTTTTTTTCTATTTAGGGGCGATACCTAAAGGGTTTGTAGCTCGTTTCCATAGTCGTTAAAAAACCGAGGAACGAAGGCTTAAAATCATATGGGGGCAAAATTAGCGATATGATTGACGACTTTAAAATGAATTAGCAAATTCAAAATCGAATAGATAAGTATAATGAATACCATTTGGCGATGAATTATTTTATTAAGTTTTTAATGTTTTACTGATATATGCAAGGTTAGGCAGTACACTAATAAAGTAAAAAGGGTTACTTCAGTAAAATAAGGTATACTATATTTGTTGAATAGATTCTTTTTAAAGACAAGAAACGAAAAGTAGGTGAACAAAGTGGGGAAATATCAATTGGATAACAAAGGTCGGGTAGCTGTGGCAAAGTATCATGAAAAAAACAAGCCTGCCGAATTTGATAAAAAGCAGCACCTTGAAAATATACGTACGGAGTATTTGAAAAAGAAACAAAAACAAACAGATAAATAAAAGGAAGATATATCTTCAAAATTATCAAAAATAGACCAATGGCGAAAGGCTATTTTAAAATTAGTGACGGTATAACACTTGTTTAAGTATTTAATATATTATAATTTGAATATTAAAAGAGGATTAAAGTAAAAACATTCTTTTACAAAAAAAGGCATATTGCTGTACTTCAACAATATGCCTACAATTATCTTGTTAAATGAGTGTTTTCTAATGGGAGTCCAAAATTTGAGAACTCTCTTTTTATTATGCGGTTATACAACTAGTACGCAGAAGGTCTTTGCACCAAATTTGTATATATGTAATACCCCTATCGAGTAAAACCGTCAAATAAATAAGAAGGGAGGCGGCATCATACACCCCTTTACTATTTAATAGCAGATAGCAGTGAAACCAAGTCCCTAGAAAGGGTCTTTTTTTTATGAGGAATTACGATTTAATCACTAAATTGCCCTTATCTATTTCATTATGTAGCGAAACCGTCTAAAATAAAGAAGAACTAAATAATATAGAGTAGTCAGGAGAATCGGTTATGTTAAAAATTCAAGAAATTAGAGAAATTATTAAATTAATTGATCAATCTTCAATCGAAAAGTTTACATTCGAATCTGAGGGAACAAAGATTGTTTTGAAAAAAGGTGGCAGTGAGAAGACAGTGGTTCCATCTGTAGTAGAAACTGCCCCGGTTGTACAGCAAGTACTTCCAGTCGTACAGGAACAAGTAGTTGCTGCGCCGAAACAAGCGGTTCAAGCTGCACCAGAAGAAAAACAAGTTGAAGAAGATGCATCACTCCATAAAGTTACATCACCAATGGTTGGTACGTTCTATGCTTCAGCTTCACCGGAAGTACCAGCTTATGTACAAGTAGGCGCTAAAGTAACTGAAGAGTCTATTGTATGTATTGTAGAAGCAATGAAACTATTTAATGAAATTGAGGCGGAAGTTTCCGGGGAAATCGTCAAAGTCCTTGTAGAAGACGGTCAATTAGTTGAATACGGACAACCCCTCTTTCTTGTTAAAGCGAATTGAAGGGGGAAAGATTGATGAAAAAAGTACTAATTGCTAACCGTGGTGAAATTGCCGTTCGAATTATTCGTGCGTGTAAAGAGCTAGGTATTCAAACAGTCGCTGTTTATTCTGAAGCGGACCGTGAAGCACTTCACGTCCAACTTGCAGACGAAGCGTATTGCATCGGTCCAAGATTTTCAAAAGATAGCTACCTTAACTTTTCAAATATCATCAGCGTTGCAAATCTTACAAACTGTGACGGGATCCATCCTGGTTATGGATTCCTAGCAGAGAATGCAAGTTTCGCGGAGTTATGTGAAGAGTGTAATATTGAATTCATAGGCCCAACGTCGGATGCGATTTCACGTATGGGAACAAAAGATGTTGCGCGTGAAACAATGCGTAAAGCAGGTGTTCCAATTGTTCCAGGGTCGACAGGTATTGTTGCAGATGATAAGGAAGCATTGGCAATTGCCGAAGAAATCGGCTTCCCGGTTATTATAAAAGCAACTGCCGGCGGTGGAGGAAAAGGAATTCGTGTTGCGCTCGATGAAGATGAGCTTGTCCAAGGCGTCAAGATCACCCAAAAAGAAGCCGAGGCAGCTTTCGGTAACCCGGGTGTCTATATAGAGAAATATATTGAAGTGTTCCGTCACGTCGAAGTTCAAGTGCTTGCCGATAAATATGGCAATACGATTCACTTAGGTGAACGGGATTGTTCAATTCAGCGTCGTATGCAAAAACTTGTGGAGGAAGGGCCTTCACCGGCACTGACACCTGAACTTAGGAAAGAAATGGGCGAAGCTGCTGTTAAGGCGGCAGAAGCGGTGAATTATCGCGGTGCGGGTACGGTTGAATTTATATTCGATCACATTAATCAGAAATTCTACTTCATGGAAATGAATACACGTATTCAAGTAGAACATCCTGTTACTGAAATGATTACTGGAATTGATTTAATTCAACAGCAGTTAAAAATTGCATCCGGGGAAAAGCTTGCTTACAAGCAAAAAGATGTGAAAATTAACGGTTGGTCAATTGAATGCCGCATCAACGCCGAAAATCCTTCGAAAAACTTCATGCCTTCACCGGGTGAAGTGACGGTATACATGCCACCTGGTGGTTATGGTGTGCGGGTCGATTCAGCGATGTATGCAGGATACACAATTCCACCATTTTATGATTCAATGGTTGCAAAACTAATCGTCCATGCAGATACAAGAGAAGAAGCAGTTGCAAGGATGAAACGTGCACTTGATGAATTTATTATTGATGGTGTCGAAACGACAATTCCATTCCATTTAAATTTAATGGACAATGAAGTTTTCAAATCAGGGGATTTTGATACGAAGTTTCTTGAGAAATACGACGTTATGAACTAAAAGGGAGGGGAAATACATGGCTGATAAAACAATGCCATCGTTCGTTGGAACAGCTCCGTCCGGGGATGTCGAGCTTGGACGTGTCCAGCTTGCCCCCGAAGTTTTAGAAGTAATCGTAGGAATTGCAACGACAGAAGTTAAAGGTGTCGCGAATACTAGAGGTAATTTTGCCTCTGGTGTTGCGGAGAAGTTTGGTAAAGTAATGTATGGTAAAGGTGTCAAGACGGAATGGTCTGAAGACAGTTTGACAATCGATGTGTACTGCGTAATTGAGTACGGATATAGTGTCCCGGCAGTCGCTCTTGAAATTCAGAAACAGATTCGTCATGCAATTTTCCATATGACTTCGCTTGAAACGAAAGAAATTAATGTTCATATTACAGGGATTCAGTTGAAGGAAGAAACGGAAACAGTTTAATCTGAAAGCATCGTCCTTAATGGATGATGCTTTTCAACTTGGATTAGAAGTGATTTACTATATCCATACGCCTGAAATATGCTATGATAATGCCTTAGAGATACGGTAGTAGAGGAGACTTATACATGAAACGAAGAGAAGCACGCGAAAAGGCGATTCAAACGCTTTTTCAACTTGATAATACAGAGTTATCTGTGGACGAAGCCATTACGTATATTACGGAAGAACCTGCAAATCCGTTTTACGATATGCTTGTAAGAGGTACAGTTGTAAACAAAGAAGCAATTGATAGCGCCCTTACAGAAAAATTGGAGAACTGGTCACTAGACCGTCTACCAAAGATTGAGCGTACGGTTTTGCGCCTTGCTGTCTATGAATTACTTTACAATGAAGAAGTCCCGCACAGAGTTATTTTGAACGAGGCAATCGAGCTTTGCAAAACATTTGGTGATGAAAAGTCCGGACGGTTTGTCAACGGAGTTTTATCAAAATTCGCACAAAAATAAATGGGATTGTTTGGAGGATGCATGATGAGTGGCACAATAATTGATGGAATTGCGATTGGAAAAGTAATTAGGGAAGAAATAAAAGAACGGGTAGACCTTTTAAAAGAAAAAGGTTGTGTACCCGGGCTAGCGGTCATTGTTGTAGGTGATGATCAAGCTTCCCATACATATGTTAGAAACAAACAAAAATCGAGTGTTGAAGTAGGCATGAAATCGGAACTGATTAAACTTCCAGCGACAGTAACAGAAGCCGAATTACTTGAACATATTACGAAGTTAAACGAAGATGATTCAATAAATGGGATTTTAGTCCAACTTCCTTTACCGAATCATATCGACGAAAACCTTGTAATCCGTGCCATTGATCCTAAAAAAGATGTGGACGGATTCCACCCAGAAAACGTTGGTAAAATGATTATTGGGCAACGTGCATTTTTGTCTTGTACGCCATACGGAATTATTAAGTTACTGGAACGAACGAATACAGAAATAAAAGGAAAACACGCAGTCATTGTAGGTAGAAGTAATATTGTTGGGAAACCAATGGGTCAATTACTATTACAACGCGATGCGACTGTGACGTATTGCCACTCGAAAACGGAAGACTTGGCTTCATTTACGAAACAAGCAGATATTTTAATCGTTGCGATTGGTAGAACGAAATTTATAACTGCCGAGCATGTTAAAGAAGGCGCAGTTGTTATTGACGTTGGCATGAATAGAGACGAAAATGGTAAGCTTTGCGGAGATGTAGATTTTGAATCAGTAAAAGGAAAGGCTGGCGCTATTACTCCAGTTCCTGGTGGCGTTGGACCAATGACAATAACGATGCTTTTAAAAAATACGCTGCATAGTGCTGAGCAAGCATGTATTGCAAAAAATGGTTCAGAACAATAATAATGATAACCGCACGGACGCTGTTTTTCATCGAAAAGACAGCGTTTCTACACGTCGGGGATTTGGAGGCGTAACTTTTGTCCGGAAACCCTTACTTGTCTGTACAAGCATTGACAAAATACGTTAAACGAAAATTCGATGCGGATCCTCATTTACGCAATGTCTATGTAAAAGGTGAGCTATCGAATGTGAATAACCATCCAAGTGGTCATATATACTTCACATTAAAAGACCAGTCCAGTCGAATTCAATCTGCGATGTTTCGCATGAATGCGTCTAAGCTTAAATTTAGACCGGAAAATGGGATGAACGTTCTTATAACAGGAGACGTTACCGTATATGAAGCAAGTGGCCAGTATCAGTTGTATGCACAAACGATGGAACCAGATGGGATTGGTGCGTTGTATTTGGCATTTGAACAATTGAAAGAAAGTCTCGGAAAAGAAGGGCTATTTGATCCGAGATGGAAAAGCCCGCTCCCACCATACCCGAAAAAAATTGGTGTTGTCACTGCGCAAACCGGGGCGGCGATACAAGACATTTGTACAACGATAGGAAGGCGTTACCCATTAGCCGAAATCGTTCTTTTTCCAGCAATTGTACAAGGTCCACAAGCAGCTCCATCTGTCGTACGAGCCATTGAACAAGCCGATGCATATGGATCCATTGACGTGCTCATTGTAGGTCGTGGTGGTGGTTCTATTGAAGACTTATGGGCGTTTAATGAAGAAGTCGTAGCTCGGGCAATCTTTTCTTGTCGGGTACCAATCATTAGTGCTGTCGGTCATGAAACAGATACGACGATTGCCGATTTCGTCTCAGACCGAAGAGCGCCAACGCCAACAGCCGCTGCTGAATTAGCTGTGCCAGCACAAGCCGAATTGGTCGAGCGGATTTTGGATCGAAAACGAGCGGTTTACGGATTTATGTCCAATAAAATAAAAAACGAACAAAAACGACTTTCAACACTTCAATCATCCTATCCACTTCAATTTCCCGAACGGTTGTATCGACCGTTTACGGAAAAGCTAATTGGACTAGAAGATCGGCTGTCGAGAAGTGATATTACGAGCCGCAGGACATTTGAACTTTCAAAGTTAAGTGGCATGCTTTCTTCCTATTCTCCTGCTCAAAGGGTGCGAGAGGAAACAAGGACGATCACTTTATTGACGGAAAGATTGACACGCGTCGTACAGCAGGATTTGCGTATGCAAACAGATCGTTTTTCCTCGTCTGTTCGCATGTTGAAAGCACTCAATCCACTGAATGTTATGGAACGCGGGTATTCGATTGTTTATAAAGATGGAAATGTAGCAAATTCTGTCACGTCTTTATCAGTCGGAACTGAAATAAACGTACGATTACAAGACGGAACAGTGGAAGCGACTGTCCAAAAAATATCAACAAACGACAAGGAGGAAAGCTAATTGGATAATCAGCCGATCCGCTTTGAAGAAGCGATGCTAAAATTAGAAGAAGTTGTTCAGAAATTGGAAACAGGCGATGTGCCACTCGAAGATGCCATTACACTTTACAAAGAGGGAATGGAGTTATCTGCATATTGTCATGGGAAGCTGCAAGACGCAGAAAAACAACTCATTTCAATTATTGATAAAGATGGCAAAAAAACACCGTTCAATCCATCTCAAGGCGCAGATACCAATGAATGAAACCTTACAGCAGTTTATAAATAAAAATACACCGATTATTGTTGAAAAGCTAAATGCTTTTATGGCGGAAATTGAAGCTCCAGAGACGTTAAAGTCCTCAATGGCCTACTCAATAAATGCCGGTGGAAAACGGATCCGGCCTCTCCTCGTCCTTGCCACGCTTGAAGATCTTGGAGTTAAGTCAAATGATGCGTTAACAGTCGCATGTGCAGTCGAATTTATACACACCTATTCACTTATCCACGATGATCTGCCATGCATGGATGATGATGATTTCAGACGTGGTAAACTGACAAATCACAAAGTATACGGTGAAGCTGTCGCTGTTCTTGCTGGAGATGCGCTTCAAACATTCGCGTTTGACGCATTAACGGAGCTTACGGATACATCGGCACAAAATACAATCAAAATCATTCAACTTTTATCGAAAGCATCAGGAGCCGGTGGAATGGTCGGTGGTCAAATTCTTGACATTGAAGGGGAAGAAAAACAGCTTACCTTGACAGAATTAGAGACAGTTCACTTGCACAAAACAGGAGCCCTTCTATCATTTTGTATTGAAGCCGGTGCGATACTTGCATGTGTTAATGACGAAAAAGCGAAACAATTATCAATGTACGCAAAAAATATTGGGTTAGCATTCCAAATTCAAGACGATATTCTTGATATTACCGCTACGACCGAAGAACTTGGTAAAACAGCAGGTAGTGATGAAGCGAGTGATAAGACAACTTATCCGTCTTTACTTGGCCTTCAAGGAGCACAAGACCGGTTAAATGAACATCACCGACTTGCCAAACAGTCCTTATCCTTTTTAGGGAAAGAAGAATCATTACTTGCCTTGTTCGCAGACTATATCGTACAACGCAGATTTTAAAACGCACGAATTCTTTATATGAAGCGTTTTTGTTGCTATACTGTTTAAAGCTTTTGTCATCCGTAGAAATTATATTGTAAAGGTGTGTGATACCTATGGATCTTACTGAAATTACTGGTCCTTCTTTTTTAAAGCAACTCAACAAGGAACAGATGGGGAAGCTTGCAGAGGAAATCAGAGCATTCCTTATTGAAAAACTATCTGTAACTGGGGGACATATTGGACCAAACCTTGGTGTCGTTGAACTTACAATCATGCTCCATAAAATATTTGACAGTCCGAATGATAAAATTATTTGGGATGTGGGCCATCAAGCGTACGTCCATAAAATATTGACAGGTCGTGCATCTGAATTTGATACGCTAAGGCAACATAAAGGATTATGTGGTTTTCCAAAAATGAATGAAAGTGAACATGATGTTTGGGAAACTGGCCATAGTTCTACGTCCTTATCGGCAGCGATGGGAATGGCCGCGGCTCGTGACATTAAAGGGGAAGAAAACTTTGTTATCCCAGTCATTGGTGACGGAGCGTTAACGGGCGGAATGGCACTCGAAGCGTTAAATAATATAGGTCATGAAAAGAAAAATATGCTTGTCATTTTGAATGACAATGAAATGTCTATCGCACCTAACGTAGGTGCTCTTCATGCGATACTTGGAAAGCTGCGAACAGCCGGTAAATATCAGTCTGCTAAAGATGAGTTGGAATATATTTTACGGAAAATTCCAGCAGTCGGCGGGAAAGTTGCCGATGCAGCCGAACGCGTCAAAGATAGCTTGAAATATCTTCTCGTTTCGGGTGTGTTTTTCGAGGAACTTGGCTTTACGTATTTAGGACCTGTAGATGGTCATGATTTTGCGGATCTTGAGCGCAACATCCAATACGCTAAAAAAATGGACGGACCTATTCTTCTTCATGTCATTACGAAAAAGGGGAAAGGCTATCGCCCAGCTGAAGAAGATAAAATCGGCAATTGGCACGGGACGGGACCTTATAAAATTGAAACAGGTGATTTTGTAAAATCGGCTTCTACTGCTCCTTCATGGAGTGGCCTCGTTGCGGAAACAGTACGAACGATTGCGCGAACCGATCGTCGAATTGTTACGATTACACCTGCAATGCCTGTCGGTTCTAAACTAGAAAAATTCGCAGAAGAGTTTCCCGACCGCTTTTTCGATGTCGGTATTGCGGAACAACATGCTACAACAATGGCCGCGGGTCTTGCAACACAAGGGATGAAACCTTTCCTTTCGATCTATTCAACGTTTCTTCAACGTGCATATGACCAAATGCTGCATGATGTGGCACGTCAAAATTTAAATGTATTTATCGGTATTGATCGTTCGGGTCTTGTTGGAGGAGATGGCGAGACACATCAAGGTATTTATGACATTGCATTCCTAAGACATATGCCAAACCTTGTCATTATGATGCCGAAGGATGAAAACGAAGGACAACATATGGTTAAAACAGCCATCGATTATGATGGAGGTCCCATCGCGATGCGCTATCCACGAGGGAATGGATACGGAATTCCGTTAGATGAAGTGTTGAGACCAATTCCAATTGGTACGTGGGAAGTATTGCGTGCCGGGAAAGATGCCGCAATTTTAACGTTTGGAACGACAATTCCAATGGCACTTAAAGCAGCGGAAGAACTTTCTCTTAAAGGAATTTCCGCACAAGTTGTAAATGCTAGGTTTATTAAACCGTTAGATACCGCTATGCTCGATTCATTATTCAATGCTGGAATGCCAATTCTGACAATAGAAGAAGCGGCCCTTGCTGGTGGATTTGGAAGCGCGGTTCTTGAGTATGCGCATGATGTTTCGCATAATGCGGCACCGATTGACAGACTGGGGATACCAGATCATTTCATCGAGCATGGAAATACGAGTGAATTATTGAACGAAATTGGCGTAACTACCGAAAACGCTGTTGAAAAAGTAGTGTCTTTAGTTCGGAAAAAGGCAATTGAGAGGGAAAATGTATGACAACGCGACCTAGAAAAGAGCGCGTCGATGTGCTCCTAGTCGAAAGAGGTTTGATTGAAACGAGGGAACAAGCCAAACGTTCAATTATGGCGGGTATTGTTTACTCTGCCGAAACTAGACTAGATAAACCAGGGGAAAAAATCCTTGCTGATTCACCACTAATCGTCAAAGGAAATCCACTTAAATATGTAAGCCGTGGTGGGCTAAAACTCGAAAAAGCATTGAATGTTTTTGACGTCGATGTAGCGGATAAAATCATTCTCGATATCGGCTCTTCAACTGGTGGGTTTACTGATTGTGCACTACAAGAAGGTGCGAAACATTGCTACGCGCTAGATGTCGGGTACAATCAACTTGCTTGGAAAATCAGGCAAGATCCACGTGTTACAGTTATGGAAAGAACCAATTTTAGACATGCAACATTGGACCTTTTTACTGAAGGGCAACCACAATTTGCGACGATAGATGTGTCGTTCATTTCGCTTAGACTTATTTTGCCTGCCCTTAAAACGATAATTAGTGAAGGCGGAGACGTCATCGCACTTGTCAAACCGCAATTTGAAGCTGGCAAAGGAAAAGTCGGTAAAAAAGGTGTAGTAAGAGAATTTGCTACCCATTTAGAGGTTCTTAAAAGAATAGCCGAAGCATCACTAGAAGAAGGTTTTAGTCTACGCGGCGCTTCATTTTCTCCTGTTACAGGAGGGGAAGGTAATATTGAGTTTCTCTTTCATTTAACTTCGGACGCAACTCCTGAAAAACGATTTGAGGACGAACTATTTGATAAGCTCATTCGAGACGCTTACAAGGAATTGGTGTAGCGCGCAGAAAATGCGCGCTTTTCTTTGTTGTGATAAAGTTACGGTATATTGCAACATTATTTTACTAAGGGAGTGGTTTTGTTGAATAAAGGGCATAGACATATACGAATCCGGGATATTATATCGAATTTTGAAATAGAAACGCAAGATCAGCTCGTTGAAAGTTTAAAAAATGCCAATGTCGATGTTACGCAAGCAACTGTATCTCGAGACATTAAAGAAATGCATCTGATTAAAGTTCCATTGGAAAATGGCAGGTATAAATATAGCTTGCCTCAAGTACATACATACAACACAGAAGAAAAGTTAAGTCGGGCGATGAATGACGCATTCGTAAGCATTGACGGGGCAGGGCACTTCTTAGTGTTGAAAACATTACCAGGGAATGCACAAGCCGTTGGTTCGCTTTTAGATCATCTTCGCTGGGAAGAAGTACTTGGAACAATTTGTGGGGACGATACATGTCTACTAATTTGTCGGGATGAATCCCTCACAGACGACGTGAAAGAAAAATTACTCGGAATGCTTTGAAAGAGGTGACGGCAAATGTTGAGTGAAATTTCAATTAAAAACTTTGCGATCATTGAAAGCTTAGAAGTAATGTTTGAAGAAGGACTTACGGTTTTAACGGGTGAAACCGGAGCGGGTAAATCGATTATCATCGATGCTGTTCAGTTGTTAACGGGTGGTAGAGGTTCACAAGGATTTATCCGACATGGTGCCAAAAGGGCCGAACTTGAAGGGCAGTTCATCCTTGAAGATTCAAAACATCCCGCGATTGCCAAAATGATGGAATTTGGAATTGAAGCAGAAGATGGCGTCGTTATTTTAAGAAGAGACTTGAGTTCAAATGGGAAAAGTGTTTGCCGTGTGAACGGAAAACTTGTAACGATTGCTATTTTGCGGGAAATTAGTTCGCAAATTATTGATATACACGGACAACATGAAAATCAGGAACTTATGCAAGAACGAAGACATATCCACTTATTGGATCAATTTGCGGGAAAAAAATTGGCGCATGCATTCGATAATTATTCTTTATTGTATGATCAATATAGAAAGTTAAAACGAAAACTTGAAGCGGCAGATGATAACGAACAACATATTGCGCAAAGAATTGATTTATATTCATTTCAATTAAAAGAGATTGATGCGGCTTCATTGAAGATAGGCGAAGAAGAAGAGCTTGAAGAAGAGCAGCGGAAGCTTCAAAACTTTAGCCGCCTCTACGAGCGATTAAACACGGCGTACGAATCGATAAGTGGAGACTCGCGTGCACTTGATTGGGTTGGCTCGGCGATGAGCGATATAGAGGATGCCGCAGATGTTGACAAAGCATTAAAACCATATTATGAAACAATCGCATCTAGTTTTTATTCTTTACAAGATACAGCTCATGAGTTAAGAAGTATTTTAGATAGAATGGAATTCGATCCGGCTCGTCTTGATATCGTTGAAGAACGGATTGCCCAACATCTTGCATTAAAAAGAAAATATGGTCGAACAATTGAAGACATACTTATTTACCGTGACAAAATTGCGGATGAACTCGATCAATTAGTAAACCGTGATGAGCGCCTTATTGCCGAACAAGAAAAGTTTAATCATCTTGTAAAAGACTTGGAAATTGAAGCGGAAGAACTTTCCATCATTCGCAAGGATGCTTCGGTAAAACTTGAATCGGCAATTATGGAACAGCTAGACCAACTCCATATGGGAAGTGCCTCTTTTAAAGTTAAGATTGAAACGAAAAAAGGTGGCAATTTTGATTTGAGCGGCAATGACGATGTGGTGTTTTATATTTCACCGAACGTAGGAGAGCCACTTAAACCATTAGTAAAGATTGCTTCAGGTGGAGAACTTTCACGGCTAATGCTCGCGCTTAAAACAATTTTTTCAAAACATCAAGGAGTCACTTCCATTATTTTTGACGAAGTCGATACCGGTGTGAGTGGCAGGGTTGCGCAAGCGATTGCCGAAAAAATTTCAATGATTGCGTCGCATTCCCAAGTGCTTTGTATTTCACATTTACCTCAAGTTGCAGCGATGGCTGACCAACATTATTTGATTAAAAAAGAAGTTAAAGAAGACCGCACGAGAACAATTATCGAAAATGTCATGAACTCGGAGCGAACCGTTGAACTTTCTAGAATGCTTTCGGGCGCGGAAACAACACCTTTAACATTAAAGCATGCAGATGAGCTATTAAAGCTTGCCAGTGAGCGAAAAAAAACATTTCAATAAAAAGAATGCGCATACATTATTATGCGCATTTTTTTTTGCTTTATTTACCCTTTCATAACATTCCCGAGAACGGACATACCAATAGTATCTTTACTCGAGGAGGTGAAATATGGGGTGGAATAGGCGATTGAAGTTGGTTTTGTCGTTTTCCTTGGTCTTGCTTTTTTTGCCACTACATGCAGGTTTGGCTTATGGGAATGAAGGAACACTCATTCCAATGGGACATTCAATCGGTATAAAGATGGATTTGTCGGGTGTGTTCGTCACGAATGACGTCATGTTGGATAAGGATCTTTGGTTGAAAGCGGGTGATCTTATTGAAGAGGTGGATAGCGTCTCGATTTTGAAATTGGAAAACATCGAAAAAACTTTTTCAGGTACTGACGATAAACAGGCCGTCACGCTAGTTATCGTAAGAAATAATGAACGAATTCAAGTCCAGTCGGATAACGCGGCCATTAAACGTCTTATTCCATTCCTTAAGGACAAGACGGAAGGGACGGGCACCTTAACATATGTCGATCCCAAAAAAGGCATATATGGTGCTCTTGGTCACCAAATTATTGACAGCTCGTTCAATTCACCACCATCTTTTACGGAAGGTTCCATTTACCTTTCCAAAATCGGCCAAATAAGGAAAAGTGTGCCGGGGCATCCTGGGTATAAGATTTCCACGATTTTGAAAGACGATAACGTTCTTGGTTCGATTAATAAAAATGGCATTTACGGAATTTTCGGTTCGTGGAACGATGCCTATAAGAAAGTGTTAGCCGAACCGCTCGAGATTATGCAACCTTCTGAAGTAAAAGAAGGGGAAGCTGAAATTTTTACGACTGTCAAAGGAACCGAAGTCGAATCTTTTTCAGTTATGATTACAAATGTAGAAAAAGATCAGTTCCATTTTACACTTACGGATTCAAAGCTTCTTGAAACGACGGGTGGAATATTGCAAGGCATGAGTGGAAGTCCAGTCATTCAAAACGGTAAATTTGCAGGTGCAGTCACTCACATGTTTGTCGACGAACCTGAAAAAGGCGCAGCGCTTTTCTTGACGACAATGCGAACAGGGGAGAAATAACAACAAGACCAGCCTGATTTCAGGTTGGTCTTCTTTTGTGTGAAAGTTTTAAAAAGAAGAACTAGTCGAATTTTGACGAATCTATCCGCCATTATATCTATTTTCATTATAAAAGAAGGATTCAAATTTAGTTTGTCGAAAACAACCTAGGGAGAAGTAAACTGGAGCATTTTATACTTTTATCGGATATGGAGCATAAACTAGGGGGAATGAAAATGGAAGTACTTAAAATAGCGATTGCTGATGATAACAAAGAATTAGTGAAAACAATGGTGGCATATTTTGAAAGGCATTCCGAAATTGAAATTATTTGGACAGCGCATAATGGGAAAGTATGTTTATCTATGTTGGAAGAAAATGTCCCGGATGTACTTTTACTTGATATTATTATGCCTCATCTCGATGGAATTGCTGTACTTGAAACGTTAAATGAAAACCCGGCATACAATGAAATTAACATTATTATGCTCACTGCTTTCGGGCAAGAAGATGTCATGACGCAAGCTGCAAATCTAGGGGCTTCTTACTTTATGTTGAAACCGTTTGAATTTGAGCGCTTAACAAATCAAATTTTCCAAGTGGCGGGGACTCGTAAACCGACAATTCCCGTGTCGCAACCAGGCGGCGGTCAAGCGCCGGGGACAGTAAGTCAAAAAGTGCTCGATACGACAATTACGTCAATTATTAAAGAAATTGGTGTACCGGCGCATATTAAAGGGTATGCATTTTTAAGGGAAGCTATACAAATGGTTTATACGGACGTGGATTTGCTTGGTTCAGTCACAAAAGTTCTTTATCCGGATATTGCAGAAAAATATAACACAACCGCTTCGAGGGTTGAACGCGCGATTCGTCATGCGATTGAAGTGGCATGGAATCGCGGAAATTATGAAGTCATTTCAAAAATGTTTGGTTATACAGTACACCATTTGAAAAGCAAACCTACAAACTCGGAGTTCATCGCCATGATCGCTGACAAAATAAGGCTGGAGCATATGGCTAGCTAATTAAAGAACTATTATACAATATGAAATAAAGAATCTTCCCAAAAACGCTGGAAGCTAGGGGATGCCTTCACTAAATTCCTTTTTAATATAAGAATACATTATTTCAGCACAACTGAAAATCGTTGAATAAGACGCCCGCGGAAAGGGAGCCGGTTCAACGGTTTTTTGGTGAGGAACTTTATTCTCCACATATATGTTAACAATAGTTAAAGGATGAATTGTTTAATGAATAGACCAACAATATTTGCACATCGCGGGGCATCAGGGAAATGTTTTGAAAACTCGATGAAGTCGTTTTTAGAAGCATACAAACAAAAAGCAGATGGACTTGAAATAGATGTCCAATTGACGGAAGACGGGGTTCCGATGGTTATTCACGATTCGAATATTTTTAGACTAGCGGGAATTAAAAAAGAAATTTCTTCAATGACGTATGCCGAAGTTAAGAAAATTCGGATCGGACGTAAATACATTCGTGGACTGTTTGGGCATCATATACCTACATTACATGAAGTTGCGAACTTTTGTAGTACGCATAAGATGGGGCTTAATATAGAACTAAAAGAAACGGTTTTGGAACGACCTGATTCAGTTGCGCAAATTATTGCAATTACTTCGGGAGTGGACCGTATTCATATATCATCGTTCCATTATCCGCTGATTGCGAAAGTCAAAGAAATATCGCCGAATATGGAGACAGCTTTTTTAGTGAGGAAAAAAGGGGTAGACTGGGAGAATTTAAATGAGTATCGGTCCGCGGATGGTTTTCATCTGCACAAAAGATTGCTCACGGAGCCTTATGTAAGCAAAATCGTTTCTACGGGTAAAAAAATACGTGTTTACGGAGTGACAGGTAAAGAAAATTTCATCTCTAATCCACCAACATATATTGACGGATGGATAACGGATTATCCCGGGGTTTTACTAAAAAGAAAAAAAGACTTTGACGAATAGTCAAAGTCTTTTTTTCTGAGCGAACTTTTTTTGTACTCTGCCATTTTTTCGATCGCGGTGTAGTAAAAATCCCGCGAAAAACCAAAGGCCAGCCCCAAACATAAGCAATCCGAGTAAAAACTGTAGCCATATGGGTAAAAAAGGCGCAGTTGAGCTCGCCTGTTCTGTTTGATTCGATGTGAATATCGAAAGACCAAATAACGAATCTCTCATAATTTTAATACCACCAGCCGCGATTAGGCCAGGGATGAGTAAAACGATGAATGCCGCAAGACGTGCCATATAAAAAACTCCTTTTTAAGCTCAATTTAATTTTACCTTTTCAAAATATATTGTCAAGAAGACGGCTATCGTGTATGATGAATTTGTAAATGCAAAAGATTGCACGCAGTAAAAGAGGAGTATGAACATCCTTGCAAAACATTCTTATCGTTGGAGCAGGGACCGGTGGATCAATCATACTGGACCTACTTCAAAACCTAGAATTCATGAATGTTAAAGCAATTATTGACGTGGATGAAAATGCACCAGGCATCATTCACGCAAAAAGTCTTGGAATCGCTTACGGAACTGAATGGGAAAGCTATTTAACAACTGATTTGCATATTATCTTTGATGTAACTGATGATGAAACAGTATTTGCTGCATTGTTACAAGCAAAACCTGCACAGACTGTTTTAGTACCGGGTTCAGTCGCAAATTTATTCGCTCGCCTGCTTCAGGAGAACGATGTATACATAAAGCGAATTCGTGGGGAAATGCATAAACAGAGAATGGTTTTCGATTCAATTGAAGAAGGCATGATTGGGATTAATGAAGCGGGAAGAATTAACTTTTTTAACAGAAGCGCATCCAAAATGATTGGTGTGCCAATTAAAGAAGTTGTCGGAAAACCGATTTCAAAGGTCGTTCCATCAACAAGACTTCTGAGTGTATTGAACTCAGGAAAATCGGAGTTAAACAAAGAACTAGTACTTGGCAACGGGTTGAAGATTGTCACTTCACGCTATCCTCTATTGGATTATAAGGGAAGAAAAGTGGGCGCATTTGCCGTTTTTAAAGACATTACCGAAGTTGTTGCACTAGCAGAAGAGATTACAGATCTAGAAAAAGTGAAGACGATGCTTGAAGCAATTATTTATTCAAGCAATGATGCAATATCTGTCGTTGATGAAGAGGGTAATGGGATCATTGTAAATCCCGCATACACGAGAATTACCGGATTATCGGAAGAACAAATCATCGGACAACCTGCTTCGGCAGACATTAATGAAGGCGAAAGCATTCATATGAAAGTGTTGAAGACGAGAAAGCCGGTTCGAGGCGTTCATATGCGTGTAGGTGAAAATAACCGTGAAGTTATTGTTAATGTCGCACCGATTATTGTCGATGGTCATATTAAAGGCAGTGTCGGGGTTATTCACGACAAAACTGAAATGCGCAATTTGATGAAAGAGCTGGATCAGGCACGTACAATTATTCGAAAACTTGAGTCGACGTATACATTTGATGATATTATTGGACGTTCATCAGATATTGAAATTTCGATTGAACAAGCGAAATTAGCAGCAAAATCGAATTTAGCCGTCCTGTTACGAGGCGAGACCGGAACGGGTAAAGAATTATTTGCACATGCGATACATAGTGGTGGCGAACGAAAGTTAAAAAAATTCATCCGCGTTAACTGCGCTGCGATTCATCCAATTACGTTGGAAGAAGAATTATTCGGAGTAGAAAAAGGCGATGTCGAAAATGATGTTTCAGTATTGGAACAAGGTCTTTTCGAAGAAGCGGAAAACGGAACATTATTTTTGGATGAAATTAGCGAATTGCCACTTGCTGTACAAAGGAAACTGCTTCATTATTTACAAAGCGGAACAATTTACCGCGTAGGTAGTGAACGACCGTTGAAATTATCGGTTCGTGTAATCACGGCCACATCTAAAAATCTTGAAAAAGCAATGCATGATGGATTTTTCAATGAAGAACTCTACTATGCATTGAATCGAATTTCGATTCAAATCGTGCCGCTTCGACTACGGAAGGAAGACATACCATCAATAGTTGAACATCTTCTAGTGAAGCTCAACCAAGAATTCGGCATGAAAGTGGAAGTAATTACAACAGAAGCACAAAAGTGGTTGCAGCAGTATGATTGGCCAGGTAATGTTAGGGAGTTAGAAAACATACTCAGTCGGGCGATGATCTTTACCGAGCCGGGGGAAACTACGTTAGAACTTAAAGATATTAAGAAAACGCTTTCATCGTCGGAAAGTAAGGATGAGGACCCGTTTTTACCTGAAAAAAGCACGCTTGGATCTATTATGGATGAGTATGAAAAAACGATACTTGAAACTGCATTGCGAGAAAACGCCGGCAATAAGTCACTCACAGCAAACAGGCTCGGGATTTCGCTTCGTTCACTTTATTACAAGCTTGAGAAATTTAGCCTTGATTACTAAAAAATTCGCTTGCACTTGCAAGCTTTTCCACTGAACAAAAAAATGCACTTACCTTTAGGAGGAAGATTTTAAATGGAGATTTTCAAGTATATGGAAACTTATGACTACGAGCAACTCGTGTTTTGTCAGGACAAATCATCAGGACTTAAAGCAATCATAGCAATCCACGATACAACTCTAGGACCCGCACTTGGTGGTACACGCATGTGGACGTATGCAAGTGAAAGCGAAGCAATCGAAGATGCACTGCGTCTTGCACGTGGTATGACGTATAAAAACGCAGCTGCAGGATTAAACCTTGGTGGCGGTAAAACAGTAATTATCGGAGATCCAAGAAAAGATAAAAACCCAGAAATGTTCCGTGCTTTCGGTCGCTATATACAAGGATTGAACGGTCGTTATATCACAGCAGAAGATGTTGGAACAACTGAGGAAGACATGGATTTAATTCACTTAGAAACAGATTATGTTACAGGCGTTTCGGCTGAATTTGGTTCTTCGGGTAATCCTTCACCAGTAACTGCTTACGGTATTTATATCGGTATGAAAGCAGCAGCAAAAGAAGCATTTGGTAGCGATTCGCTTGAAGGCAAAACAGTTGCGGTTCAAGGTGTTGGTAATGTTGCGTACACGCTTTGCGAACATTTACATGCAGAAGGCGCAAACTTAATCGTTACTGATATTAATAAAGAAGCTGTACAACGTGCAGTTGATGCATTTGGCGCAAAAGCGGTTGACATTAACGATATTTATTCACAAGATGCAGACATTTTCGCACCATGTGCACTTGGCGCAGTTATCAATGACACGACAATTCCACAGTTAAAAGCAAAAGTAATCGCAGGTTCTGCGAATAACCAATTGCAAGACACAGTTCACGGTGACTTAATTCATGAAATGGGTATCGTTTATGCACCTGACTATGTTATTAACTCAGGCGGAGTTATTAACGTTGCAGATGAACTTCAAGGATACAACCGCGAACGCGCATTGAAACGTGTTGAAGGGATTTACGGTACAATCGAGCAGATTTTTGCAATCTCAAAACGTGATAACATCCCAACATATGTAGCGGCAGACCGTCTTGCTGAAGAACGCATCGCACGCGTTGCAAAATCGCGTAGCCAGTTCCTACAAAACGAAAAAAGCATCCTTACAGGACGTTAATTAAGTAGAAAAATATGTAACCATTTAGAAGGTTCATATTTTGTGGGCGGGGTATTGTTACTCCGCCTAATTCATGGCGTGATATGTTTGAAGTCATAAGTGAAATTGTCGGTAAAAGCGGACAAGTAGTTATAGACGGGGAAAGAGCCAAAAAACTGTCCAGCATAATAGGTAGTTATGAAGGAGCCGATTCATATGGGAAGAGAATATGATGTAGTTATATTAGGCGGTGGAACGGGTGGCTATGTTGCGGCTATCCGTGCAGCGCAACTAGGACTTAAAACAGCGCTTGTTGAAAAAGAACTATTAGGTGGAACATGTCTCCATAAAGGATGTATTCCGAGTAAAGCACTTTTAAAAAGCGCCGAAGTATTTGATGTAGCCAAAAACCAAGCGGCAAGTTTCGGTGTGAATACAGACAATGTCACGCTCGATTTTAGCCGTGTACAAGCACGTAAAGAGGCAATCGTTAGCCAATTACACCAAGGTGTTACTGGCTTAATGAAAAAAGGGAAAATCGATGTCTTTGAAGGTCTTGGACGAATGCTTGGACCATCCATCTTTTCACCGATGCCGGGAACAATTTCAGTTGAAATGACCAATGGTGAAGACAATGAAATGCTTATTCTGAAAAACTTAATCATCGCGACGGGTTCAAGGCCACGTACATTACCTGGTTTAGAAATCGATGAAGTAGATGTTTTATCTTCAGACGGTGCACTCTCTATGGAAGCGCTTCCTAAATCGATGCTTATTGTTGGCGGTGGCGTGATTGGAATTGAGTGGGCGTCGATGCTTCATGATTTTGGTGTTGAAGTGACTGTTGTTGAATATGCAGACCGTATTATTCCAACCGAAGACGATGATATTTCAAAAGAAATGAAAAAATTGCTTACGAAAAAAGGAATTACTTTTGCAACTGGTGCGAAAGTTTTACCTGAAACACTCGTTAAAGAAGAAGGCTCTGTAACAATCTCTGCTGAAATAAACGGAGAAGTAAAACAGTTCACTGCTGAAAAAATGCTTGTTTCCGTAGGACGTCAGGCAAATGTTGAAGGCATCGGAATCGATAATACGGAAATCGAAGTTGAAAATGGCTTTATTAAAGCAAGAAAAACGTTCCAAACGAAAGAAAGTCACATTTATGCAATCGGTGACGTGATCGGTGGCCTTCAACTTGCACATGTTGCATCGCATGAAGGAATTGCAGCGGTTGAACATATCGCTGGTTTGAAAAACGATCCAATTGATTATACAAAAATTTCACGTTGTATTTATTCAAGCCCTGAAGCATCCAGTGTTGGAATTACGGAAAAGCAGGCGAAAGAACAAGGATTTGACGTGAAAATCGGAAAGTTCCCTTTCATGGCAATTGGTAAAGCGCTTGTGAACGGCAACTCAGACGGTTTTGTGAAAATTATTTCAGACAAAAAGACAGACGACATTTTAGGAGTGCATATGATTGGCTCTCACGTTACAGACTTAATTTCGGAAGCTGGACTTGCAATGGTTCTTGACGCAACGCCGTGGGAAGTGGCAAGCACGATCCATCCGCATCCATCGCTATCTGAAGTAATGGGTGAAGCAGCATTAGCTGTTGACGGCAAAGCAATTCATATGTAAAAGGGGGAATATCGACATGGCAAAAAATCGTCATGAAGAACTTGGATTGAGCAATGAAGATGTGTTAGCTATTTTTGAAACAATGGTACGTGCGCGTCGAATCGATGAGCGTATGTGGTTGTTAAACCGTGCGGGTAAAATTCCTTTCGTAATCTCTTGTCAAGGACAAGAAGCGGCACAAGCAGGGGCGGCATTTGCTTTGGACAAAGACAAGGATTGGACTGCACCGTATTATCGTGACATGGCTGTTGTTCTTCATTTTGGAATGACAACACAAGAACTTATGTTGTCGGCATTCGCGAAAGCCGAGGATCCAAACTCGGGTGGTCGTCAAATGCCTGGTCACTTCGGGCAAAGAAAAAATCGTATTTTAACGGGCTCATCACCAGTTACGACACAATTGCCACATGCGGTTGGCGTTGCACTCGCAGCGAAGATGAAAAAAGAAGATTTCATTACATTCGTTACACTTGGAGAAGGGTCATCCAACCAAGGAGATTTCCACGAAGGTATGAACTTTGCAAGTGTCCACAAACTTCCAACAATAATTATGGTTGAAAATAATAAGTACGCAATTTCTGTTCCAATCTCTAAACAAATCGCTGCAGAAAATGTTTCTGATCGCGCGATTGGGTATGGTATGCCAGGGGTTACTGTTGACGGAACGGATCCACTTGAAGTGTACCGTGTCGTTAAAGAAGCCGCAGATCGTGCACGCCGCGGTGAAGGACCAAGTCTTGTTGAAACGGTCTGTTACCGATTAACCTCTCACTCTTCGGATGATGACCAACGTCAGTACCGTGATGCCGAAGAATTAGAAGCAGAGAAAAAACTCGATCCGAATATTACGTTTGCAGCTTACTTAAAGGAAGTTGGCGTATTGACGGATGATATTGTAAATGAGATGGAAGAACGAATTATGAAAGAAATAAATGATGCAACTGATTATGCTGAAAATGCTCCGTATGCGAAAGCTGAAACAGCGCTTAATCATGTCTATGCTGAAGTTGAGGGGGCCCTTGAATCATGACTGTAATGTCTTTTATTGATGCAATTACACTTGCCATGAAAGAAGAAATGGAACGAGATGACCGCGTTTTTGTTATAGGAGAAGACGTTGGGCTAAAGGGTGGCGTATTTAAAGCGACACAAGGACTTTACGACCAATTTGGTGAAGACCGCGTTATCGATGCACCACTTGCTGAATCTGCAATTGCAGGAGTAGGTATTGGAGCAGCTATGTACGGTTTACGTCCAATCGCAGAAATGCAGTTTGCGGACTTTATCATGCCAGCAGTTAACCAAATCGTTTCAGAAGCGGCGAAAATTCGTTACCGTTCGAACAATGATTGGTCTTGTCCAATTGTAGTGCGTGCACCATTCGGAGGCGGCGTTCACGGAGCGCTTTATCATTCCCAATCTGTTGAAGCAATGTTTGCAAGCACTCCGGGATTGAAAATTGTCATCCCTTCTACACCATACGACGCGAAGGGTCTTCTAAAAGCGGCGATTCGTGATGAAGATCCCGTATTATTCTTTGAGCACAAACGCGCTTATCGCCTTATTAAAGGTGAAGTTCCGACTGACGATTATGTATTACCAATTGGTAAAGCGGATATTAAACGTGAAGGCGATGACATTACGATTATTACGTACGGACTTTGTGTGCACTTTGCACTTCAAGCTGCTGAAAGACTTGAAGAAGATGGGATTTCTACACATATCGTTGACTTACGTACAGTGTATCCACTCGACAAAGAAGCGATTATCGAAGCAGCTTCTAAAACTGGAAAAGTACTTCTTGTGACTGAAGATAATATGGAAGGTAGCATAATGGGAGAAGTTGCAGCAATCATTGCAGAAAACTGCTTATTCGATCTCGACGCACCGATTAAACGTATCGCAGGCCCAGATGTACCGGCTATGCCATATGCACCTACAATGGAGAAATTCTTTATGATGAATCCAGACAAAGTAGAAAAAGCTGCACGTGAACTAGCTGAATTTTAATTTTTTTAGTAATTGATTCGAGATGGGGGTAAATTCATTGGCTATTGAAAATATCTTAATGCCACAACTTGGTGAAAGTGTTACGGAAGGTACAATCGAGAAATGGCTTGTTAAACCGGGCGACGTCGTTGCAAAATACGACTCTCTTGCAGAAGTAAATACGGACAAAGTGACAGCGGAAGTTCCTTCATCATTCGCGGGGACGATTAAAGAACTAGTTGCACAAGAAGGTGAAACGCTCGATGTTGGGGCTATTGTTTGTGTAATTGAAACAGAAGGTGGAAGTTCTTCTGAAGAACAAGTGGAAGCTGCACCAGCAAAAGCAGAACCCGCAAACGAAATGCCTGCTGAAGGTTCACAGAAACCCGCCTCATCACTTAAACGTGAAAAAGGTGCGGCAGCGGGACGTTTTTCTCCGGCAGTCCTTCGTCTTGCGCAAGATAACGGCATTGACTTGTCACTTGTTGACGGTTCGGGGCGTGAAGGTCGAATTACGCGTAAAGACTTATTAGCGATCATTGAGAGTGGTAACATTCCAACAGCACCACAGGAAGCACCGGTACAACAAACGGTAACTCAATCACCAGCCGCACAAGCAGCTCCGGCACCCGTTTCAACACCAGCACAACCTGCTGCAGCGAAACAAGCAGAAGTTCCTGTTTCGGCTGGGGATATTGAAATTCCTGTTACAGGTATTCGCCGTGCAATTGCGAATAATATGCTGCGTTCGAAACACGAAGCGCCACATGCTTGGACAATGATTGAAGTAGACGTAACGAATCTTGTAAGCTACCGGGATTCATTGAAAATAGATTTCAAACAAAAGGAAGGCTTCAACTTGACGTACTTTGCATTCTTCGTGAAAGCAGTATCGCAAGCATTGAAAGAATTCCCGATGATGAATTCAATGTGGGCAGGCGACAAGATTATACAGAAAAAAGATATCAATATTTCAATCGCGGTTGCGACGGAAGATGCACTTTACGTTCCGGTCATTAAAAACGCCGATGAAAAAACGATTAAAGGAATCGGTCGTGAAGTTCAAGAGCTTGCAGGAAAAGTTCGTTCGGGCAAATTGAAGTCGGATGAAATGCAAGGCGGAACATTCACTGTGAACAACACGGGTTCATTTGGTTCGATTCAGTCAATGGGAATTATTAATTACCCACAAGCGGCTATTCTACAAGTCGAATCAATCGTCAAACGTCCTGTTATTATGGACGGGGGCATGATTGCTGCACGTGATATGGTGAATTTATGCTTATCACTTGACCACCGTGTACTTGATGGATTAGTTGCGGGACGTTTCCTTGCGCGTGTGAAAGAAATACTTGAAAACGTAACACCTGAAAACACGAGTATTTATTAAACTTCAGAAGCCTAGAACCGTTTTAAGCGGTTTTAGGTTTTTTATCTTTCGAAGTTACGATCTCTCATGTAAGATATAATTAGATAGAATATTTGAAAAGAGGGGGATATACATATGACTATCAATGCGATGAAGGCGACGACATTTTCGAATCCCGATTACGAGGAATGGAAAGATACGGCGACGAAGTCTTTACGAGGGAAACCGTTTGACGCACTTATAACGAAAACGATTGAAGGAATTGACCTTCAGCCGTTGTATACGGAAAAAGAACTGATTGAACGTGCGGATGGTGCACTGGCACAGACAATCGCTTCAATTCGGGAGTCCAAACAAGGAACCGGATGGATTATTGCACAGCAGCAATATGCGGAAAACGGGGAAGACTTTGTTCTAGAGTTGAAAAATTCAATTGAACGAGGCAACGAAGCAATTGTTTATGATGGTTCCAAGCCTCTATTATGGACTGTCCACTCGTTAAAAGAAGTTGCACAATATATGATGAAATATCCGATATTCATTACAAACATAGAAGGAAATGATCCGTTTCTTGATGTCTTTGATTTAGTTCCAAATGAAGACCGACCTACAGTACACGGTGCTGTTTTTGCTTCGAAATGGAATAAGCCAGAAGCGTATTTAAACTTGCGAACAATGGGTGTAGATATGTGGGACGTCCATCACTTGGGAGCTGACGCTGTAACAGAACTTGCGTTAGTACTTGCACAAGCATCTGAACTTGCGACGGCGCATGACGAGTTTAGTTCATTTGCGCATGAGTTTTTCGTGCGATTTGCGGTAGATACGCACTTTTTCATGGAGATTTCCAAAATTCGTGCGTTTCGAATTTTATGGAATGCATTCTGTTCAGCATACGGAGAAACGTCAACGTCACATATCCCTATATGGACAGAAAACTCTCTTCGATCGTATTCCAAGCTAGATCCATACGTCAATTTACTTCGGGCAGGCAACGAAGTGTTTTCAGCCGTTCTAGGCGGGGCAGATGTTGTTACGGTTCACCCGCATGATGTATTGACGGGTCCAACGAATGTCTCGGTACGACTTGCGCGAAACGTCCAACTCGTCATTAAAGAAGAAACAAATACAGAGAAAGTGTTAGACCCATCCGGTGGATCGTATTTCATCGAAACGCTTACGCTTGAACTCGCGGAAAAAGCATGGGATTTATTCTTAACGATTGAAGCAGCGGGTGGCTATCATATGTATGTGAAAAACGGGCAATTGACGGAGTTATTGGAACAACGTGTGTCTACTCGGAAAAAAGAAATTGCGAAAGGAAAGAACTCACTAATCGGTACGAACGTTTACGCGGATTTAACGACGGATGCATTAGATGCAAGCGGCGGTATTGAAGTAGAAGGGCGTCTTTCGGAACCGTTTGAACGTTTGAGAACGCATTTTAAAGTCGAACAACCAACGACTTATTTAGTCACATTTGGCGCATTAAAAGACGTGAAACCGCGCGCGGATTTTGTAAGCGGCTTTCTTTCAACAGGGGGCATCCGTTCGGAATGGAGTCCTTCATTCACAGATGCGGCGGCTGCAATCACTTGGCTATCAGTTGAAAAACCTGATTACGTCATCGTTTGTGCCTCTCAAGATGTAACCGAAGAAGTTATGGACGAGTTGTTAAAAGGACTTCCAAGTGGAATTCTAATTGATGTTGCTGGGAAGTATGATGAAGACCATTCAAAAAAATGGCAAGACGCGGGACTTTCAGGGTTCATTTTCAACGGGCAAGATAAAGTCGAGAAACTAACGGAGATTAAAAATAAATGGAAAGGTGCTGAAGTGAAATGAAGAAGCCTGATTTCAATAAAGTAGACCTTCTATCTGTTGCTAAGCCAGGAGCGGGGGAACCATTACTAGCTGGTGCACCTTTTCGGACGAATGAAGGAATTGATCTTCAAACCGTATATGAAGAAAAAGATTTGGAAAATGTAACACATCTAAATGATCTTCCTGGAATTGCACCTAATACGCGGGGGCCTTACCCAACGATGTACGTTTCTAGACCGTGGACGGTTCGCCAGTATGCTGGATTTTCAACGGCTGAGGAAAGTAACGCATTTTACAGGCGAAATCTTGCGATGGGTCAAAAAGGGTTATCGGTCGCTTTTGACTTGGCAACACACCGGGGGTACGATTCCGATCATCCGCGTGTAACGGGCGATGTTGGAAAAGCAGGTGTTGCAATTGACTCGGTTGAAGATATGAAAATACTTTTCGACGGCATTCCACTCGACCAAATGTCTGTGTCGATGACGATGAACGGTGCAGTTCTTCCCATTATGGCTTTTTATATCGTTGCGGCAGAAGAGCAAGGGGTGTCACCGGACAAATTAGCGGGAACGATTCAGAATGATATTTTAAAAGAGTATATGGTGCGTAACACATACATTTTCCCACCGGATATGTCGATGAAAATCATTGCCGATATTTTTGAATATACATCAAAGTCGATGCCGAAATTCAACTCCATTTCAATTTCTGGCTATCATATGCAAGAAGCGGGAGCGACAGCAGATATCGAACTTGCGTATACGCTTGCGGACGGACTTGAATATGTCCGCACAGGTTTAAAAGCGGGTATTGATATCGATTCATTTGCTCCAAGATTGTCGTTTTTCTGGGCAATCGGCATGAATTATTTCATGGAAATTGCTAAAATGCGGGCCGCGCGTAAAATGTGGGCACAGATGATGAAGTCATTTGATCCGCAAAACTCGAAATCATTGGCGCTTCGAACACATTCCCAAACGTCGGGATGGAGTTTAACGGAACAAGATCCATTTAACAACGTAACAAGAACGCTTGTCGAGGCGAATGCAGCCGCAATGGGGCATACACAATCCCTTCATACGAATGCGTTGGATGAAGCGATTGCATTACCGACAGATTTCTCTGCGCGTATCGCTCGAAATACTCAGCTATTCTTACAAGAAGAGACGATGATGACGAAAGTTGCTGATCCATGGGGTGGTTCGTATTACGTCGAAAAACTGACGGATGAGTTAATGGAAAAGGCTTGGGAGTTAATTGAAGAAATTGAAGAACTCGGCGGTATGGCGAAAGCAATTGAAACCGGGTTGCCAAAAATGAAGATTGAAGAAGCAGCGGCAAAACGCCAAGCGCAAATTGACTCACGTACGGAATCGATTATCGGGGTCAATAAATACCGACTGAACGTAGAAGAACCGATTGATATTTTGGATATCGATAATACAGTCGTTCGTCAAAAACAAATTGACCGCATTAACGACATGAAAGACACACGCGATGACTTGGAAGTGGCACGTACATTGAACGCACTGACAGAAACAGCACGTTCAGGTGAAGGTAATTTACTTGAATTGGCGGTTGAAGCGGCGCGTGCACGGGCAACGATTGGTGAAATATCAGATGCCATTGAAAGTGTATCTGGAAGACATAAGGCAGTGATTCGTTCTGTGAGTGGTGTATATAGTTCGAACTTCTCAAACGTGGAAGAAATCGATGAAGTGAAAGCAATGTCGGATGATTTTCTGGAAAATGAAGGTCGTCGTCCACGAATTCTAATTGCGAAAATGGGACAGGATGGTCATGATCGCGGTGCGAAAGTAATCGCTTCTTCATTTGCCGACCTTGGTTTTGATGTCGACATTGGTCCACTTTTCCAAACACCAGAAGAAACGGCTGTACAAGCCGCGGAAAACGACGTCCATGTAATTGGTGTAAGTTCTCTGGCGGCTGGACATAAAACGCTCGTTCCAGAACTTCTTGGTGAACTGAAGAAAATCGGGCGAGAAGATATTCTTATCGTTGTCGGTGGAGTTATTCCTGCACAAGATTATGCGTATCTTCGTGAAAATGGAGCTGCTGCTATTTTTGGACCAGGTACAGTCATTCCAGTTGCCGCACAAAAAGTAATTGAGGAAATTTATCGTAGGCTCGGTTACGAGGAAGTGGCGGAGTAATGCAGAAAAATAATCCTGTACCTGACGATAGCGCGCTCCATGTTATGGATGGTATTGCATCTTCACACGACGGTTTAGCTTCCACACCACGTAAACGTTTCGTAAAAAAAGAGCGTCACATTGCCATAGACGAGTTGACGGAAAAGATACGTGGTCGCTCCCGACTTCACCTGGCTAAAGGGATTACACTTTTGGAAAGTACGACTTTATCTGATAAAGAAGCAGGTCAGAAATTACTATTAAACTTGCTTCCTGACACCGGGAATAGTATACGAGTTGGCATTACGGGTGTTCCGGGAGCCGGGAAAAGTACGTTTATCGAAGAATTTGGACTTATGCTTTGCGAGGCCGGTCATAAAGTGGCCGTCCTTGCAATTGACCCTAGTTCGTCTTTGACAGGCGGTAGCATACTTGGAGACAAAACGCGGATGGAAGAATTAGCAAGGCATCCGAACGCCTTCATCCGTCCATCACCGACCGCTGGTACACTTGGCGGCGTCCATAAGAAATCACGTGAGACAATGCTTCTTTGTGAAGCGGCGGGTTATGATGTCATTTTGATTGAGACGGTAGGAGTCGGTCAAAGTGAAACGGTCGTCCGTGGAATGGTTGATTTCTTTATGTTACTCGTTTTAACGGGGGCGGGAGATGAACTGCAAGGGATGAAAAAAGGAATTATGGAACTGGCTGATGGTATTGTCGTTCATAAAGCGGACGGAGATAATTTACGATTGGCTAAAAAGACGGTGAGAGAATATCGTCAATTGCTCCATTTCCTTCAACCTGCATCGCCGGGGTGGACGACTACTTCCCAGCCTGTTTCATCACTTGCGAAAACAGGCCTCGACGATGTATGGAAAACCGTTTTAACGTTCAAAGAGGCGATGGAGGGTAGTGGGCATTGGGAAGGTCGCAGACAGTCACAGACAAAAGATTGGTTCCGATCGATGATCAATGACCGATTGATCGATACGTTCTTTGCCGAACCGGGTAAGAAAGAAGAAGTAAGAAAGCTTGAAAACGAACTACTAACAGGACATATTACGGTTACAGGTGCTGTGGACCTGCTATTTAAGGAGTAGACCTTTTGCATGTTAAAGGTGCTCCTGCTATGATATAGATGTAAATAGAAAGGAGTTTTTTAATATGGCTATGGATTTCAATATGTTAATGAACGATACAGTGAGACAAGCACGTGAAGATATGGACGCGGGTGGCTATGAGCAACTGACGACGCCTGAACAAGTAGAAGACGCGTTTAAACGCTCTGGAACAACACTTGTTATGGTTAACTCGGTTTGTGGCTGTGCAGGCGGCATCGCGCGCCCAGCAGCAACACATTCGGTGCACTACGACAAACGTCCGGATCATTTAGTAACTGTATTTGCAGGGCAAGACAAAGAAGCAACTGCCCAAGCACGTATGCTTTTTGGCGATGACCACCTTCCATCTTCACCTTCTTTTGCACTATTGAAAGACGGAAAATTAGTTGCTGAAGTTGGCCGTTATGAAATCGAAGGACATGATCCAATGTCAGTCGTTCGTAACTTACAAAGCCAGTTCGAAGAGTTTTGCAACGAGATTTAATCTAGAAAAGCTTCAGCTCCTAGGCGCTGAAGCCTAGATGAAAAAACAAAAAACAGTCCAAACACGCAGCATAGCGAGTTCGGACTGTTTTTCTGTTTACATTATCATGCTAAGACCCATGCCAAGACCGGATAAGAGCATTGCACCGACCATAACGAGAACAATCCATTTTTGAACTTTCTTATTACTCATGAAATAAAAACTCCTTAACCATTATATTATTATTTTAACAGAAGTTTCGGTTTTGACAAGATGTAGCGATTTCGCCGACAAAAATGTACAATAGAAGGTAGGGGTGATTTATATGCAAAAAGTTGATCATATTGGAATCGCTGTAAAAAGTATTGAAGAGTCAATTAGCTACTACATAGACACACTCGGGTTGAAGCTACTAGCTATTGAAGAAGTTGAAAGCCAAAAAGTACGCGTCGCATTTGTAGACGCGGGAAACATTAAGCTAGAACTGTTGGAACCGATAGGTGCGGATGGGCCTATTGCAACGTTTTTAGAAAAGCGCGGAGAAGGTGTACATCATATTGCCTTCGGCGTCGAAAATATACGGACACGAATGACTGAACTAAAAGAAAAAGGTGTACAACTTTTACAAGACGAACCAAAACCGGGGGCTGGGGGAGCCGAGGTTGCATTCCTTCATCCTAAATCATCTTACGGCGTACTGTACGAATTATGCGGAAAAGGTAGCAAGGGGGAGTAAGCATTGGATATTTACGATAAAATAAATGAGTTATATGACAAAAAAAGAGCGATTGAATTGGGTGGCGGTGACGAACGCATTGCTAAACAACATGAAAAAGGAAAGTTAACGGCAAGAGAGCGCATCGATTTACTACTCGACCCAAACACATTCGTCGAACTCAATCCGTTCGTTACACATAGAACGAGAGATTTTGGGATGGATAAGCAAGAACTTCCTGGAGACGGCGTTGTCACAGGATTTGGTAAAGTTGACGGCAAGCCTGTGTATTTGTTTTCACAGGATTTCACCGTATTTGGCGGCGCACTTGGAGAAATGCATGCGATGAAAATCGCTAATGTAATGGATCTGGCGGCGAAAAATGGTGCTCCATTTATCGGACTGAATGATTCCGGTGGTGCTCGTATTCAAGAAGGTGTCGTCTCACTAGACGGTTACGGTCAAGTCTTCCATAGAAACGTTATTTACTCGGGTGTTATTCCACAAATTTCGGTCATTCTTGGACCGTGTGCGGGTGGAGCGGTTTATTCGCCAGCAATTACGGATTTTGTTTTTATGACAGATGAGACGAGCCAAATGTTCATTACCGGACCAAAAGTAATTGAAACGGTTACGGGTGAACAAATTACTGCGGAAGCACTCGGAGGTTCGAAAGTACATAACGCGATTAGTGGAAACGCTCACTTCCGCGGAAAAGATGAAAAAACAGTACTTCAAGATGTGCGGAAATTGCTTTCTTATTTACCACAAAACAATGAAGAAAAACCGCCTGTCGTGGACTATGATGAAAGCGATGATTACCGCGCAGATCTTGCGGATGTTGTTCCGTATGCAGCAACACGTCCATATGACGTGCGAAGAGTAATCGAACAAGTTGTGGACGCAGACTCATTCATGGAAGTACAACCTGAATTTGCACGCAATATCGTTGTCGGACTGTCACGTATTAAAGGTGAAACGGTTGGACTCGTATGTAATCAGCCACGCGTTATGGCGGGTGGTCTAGATATCGATTCTTCCGATAAAGCTGCTCGTTTCATTCGTTTTTGTGATGCGTTTAACATTCCGATTATTACATTCGAAGATGTGACTGGATTTTTCCCAGGCATTAAACAAGAACACGGCGGAATTATTCGTCACGGGGCAAAAATTCTATATGCTTATTCAGAAGCAACGGTTCCGAAAATGACGGTTATTTTAAGAAAAGCATTTGGAGGAGCTTATGTTGCACTGAATTCAAAATCGATTGGTGCGGATGTTGTGTTTGCATGGCCGAATGCAGAGATTGCTGTTATGGGTCCTGAAGGTGCAGCAAACGTTATTTTCTCTCGTGATATCGCAAATTCCGATAATCCAGAAGCGACTCGTGCAGAAAAGATTGAAGAATACCGTGAGAAGTTTGCCAACCCTTATGTCGCGGCGTCACATGGATTTGTTGACGATGTCATTGATCCAAGAGAAACACGCATTAAGCTTATACAAGCGCTTGATATGATGCGCAATAAGAAAGAAACTAGACCTAAAAAGAAACACGGAAATATTCCGTTATGAGGAGATGTACGTTTTGAATAAACAAAGACTGCTAGATGAATTTTTTGAACTCGTTCAAATTGATTCAGAAACGAAAGACGAACGCGTAATTGCAGATGTACTAACGAAGAAAATGGAAGACCTCGGATTCGAAGTCATTGAGGACAATTCAGATGACGTAACTGGACATGGTGCTGGGAATCTGATTGCATCGATGAAGGGAACTGTAGTCGAGGCAGATCCGATTTATTTCACTTGTCATATGGATACGGTGACACCTGGTCTAGGCATTAAACCTGAACTGCGTGACGACGGTTACGTCTATTCAGATGGGACAACAATTCTCGGTGCGGATGACAAAGCGGGAATCGCGGCATTGTTTGAAATGATGCGCACAGTAAAAGAAAAAGGACTGCCCCACGGCGATCTTCAATTCATCATTACAGCAGGCGAAGAAAGTGGTCTAGTCGGTGCGAAAGAGATGGATGCAACACTTATCACTTCGAAATATGGCTACGCAGTAGATAGTGACGGAAAAGTGGGCGGTATCGTAACAAAGGCTCCTCATCAAGCAAAACTATGGACGACGATTCACGGGAAAACAGCACATGCTGGAGTGGCACCTGAAAAAGGTGTTTCAGCCATTAATATAGCAGCCAAATCAATAGCGGCTATGACTTTAGGTCGTATCGATACTGAAACGACGGCGAATATTGGTAGTTTCGTAGGTGGAGGAGCAACAAACATCGTTTGCGATGAAGTGACAATTGTAGCGGAAGCACGCTCAATTAATCCTGATAAATTAACGAAACAAACAGAGCATATGGTAGACACTTTCCAACAGACAGCTGAAAAAATGGGTGGACGCGCAGAAACGGAAGTCAAAATTATGTATCCAGGTTTCAGTTTTGGTGAACAAGATGAAGTTGTGCAAACGGCAATGACTGCTATTCAAAACATTGGCAGAACACCGGAACTTCTAACGAGTGGCGGGGGAAGTGATGGCAACGTCTTTAACGGAGCAGGTATCCCAACAGTTACGCTATCTGTCGGTTACGAAGAAATTCATACGAAAAATGAACGTATGCCAGTCGAAGAGCTTAACAAACTGACGGAATTACTTCTTGAAATTGTCGACGTCATTGCTACGAAAAAGTAAATTGAATTTCAAATAATAGTGAACGACTAAAAGTAGTTCAATACTGGAAACCGGACAGTGTGATATGTCCGGTTTTTGTGTTAAAATCTTTATCAAAACAGATGGGAGGATCTCGTATGGCAACTGTCGGTGAAACGCGGGCAAAAGTCATCCTTCATCTCGATATGAATAGTTTTTTTGCATCCGTTGAACAGTCATATGATCCATCGCTTAAAGGAATCCCTATGGCTGTAGCGGGTAATCCGAAAGAGCGTCGAGGTATTCTTGTCACCTGTTCATATGAAGCCCGCGCACTCGGTATTTACACGACGATGACCGTCGGCGAAGCAAGGCGACTATGTCCGGAAATCGTCATTGTTCCACCCGATTTTGAAAAATATCGAATCGCCTCTGCTTCTGTATTCGATTTGTTACGTACGTACACGGATCTAGTAGAGCCGGTGTCAATCGACGAAGCGTATATCGACATTACGGCAATTGGTGGATTAACGAACGCTGTAAACATTGCTAGTGACATGCAACAGCGGATTTTACAAGAACTCGATTTGCCTTGTTCGATTGGGATTGCACCAAATAAGTTTCTAGCAAAAACCGCCTCGGACATGAAAAAGCCGATGGGCATTACGATTTTAAGAAAACGCGAGATTGAAAAAGTGCTTTGGCCGCTGCCCGTTATTGAAATGCACGGGATTGGCAAGAGTACAGAAAAGAAAATGCATGATCTTCATGTTTTTACGATTGGCGACCTTGCAAATGCGGATGAACTCATCGTTCGAACATCGCTTGGGAAAAATGGCTCTCGTCTTCGGAAGCGTGCCAATGGAATCGATGATCGACCTGTTGATCCGGAAGCCGCAGCAGAAAGAAAAAGTGTAGGCAGTTCGACAACGTTAGCGATCGATGAAACCGACCTTGATGTTTGTCTTGCGATTTTAAAGCGGCTCTCTGAAAGTGTGGCGCTTCGACTGGATCGGCAAGAACTGGCGGGATCTGTTGTAATGATTCAAATTCGCACAGCCGATTGGCAAAATCATTCAAGAAGCCGGACGGTGCTCAATCCTTTATATACAGAAGACGCTATATACAAAGAAGCTGCGGATTTATTTGAAAGACATTGGGATATGGAACCGGTCCGCCTTCTAGGTATAACGATTTCAAATGTGATTCCAATGAATGAACTTCATGAACAACTTTCTATATACAATTATGAAAAACATGCAGAAGATGAAAAAATAGATAATCTTGTTACGACTATCAAAAATAAATTTGGCCCCGGTTCAATTAAGCGGGGAAGTAAGTGAAAGGATGATTCCTAATGGAACTACAATTTCTAGGTACAGGCGCAGGGATGCCGTCAAAAATGCGTAATACGTCATCCGCTGTTCTAAATCTTTCCGCGGAAGGAGAAGGTTTATGGTTGTTCGATTGCGGGGAAGCGACGCAGCACCAAATTTTACATACAACATTAAAACCGCGTAAGATTGCGAAGGTTTTCATTACCCATTTACACGGTGATCATATTTTTGGATTACCCGGCCTTATTGGTTCACGTTCATTCCTTGGGGGCAATGAAACGCTCGATATTTACGGACCAACAGGAATTGAAGAATGGCTTACAACGACACTACGAATTACAAAAACGCATTTAAATTACAATCTGCATATTCACGAAATAGGTGAAGGGACAATATTTGAAGATGATCATTTTCGGGTAATCGCAAAATCCCTTCGTCATGTGATTCCATGTCTTGGGTTTCGGATTGAACAAAAGCCGCTACCGGGTAAATTGTTAATCGACAAAGTTAAAGCGGCGAAGGTCCCAAATGGTCCGCTTTTGAAAACGTTGAAAGACGGGGAAGATGTGGAGTTACCTGATGGACGTATTGTGCGGAGTAAAGAAGTAACTGGGGCACCGCAAGAAGGATTCACGGTTACAATTCTAGGTGACACAAGTTATTGCGCAGAAGCCGTTGAGCTCGCACTCGGTGCGGATATTCTCGTACACGAAGCGACATTCGATATCGAGACAGGAAATCTTGCAAAAGAATACGGTCACTCGACAATTGGCGATGCTGCACGTGTAGCGAAAGAAGCAGGAGTGAAAGCGCTCATCGCCAACCATATAAGTGCCCGTTTCATGCCGAGTGACGTAGTAAAATTAAAAGAACAAGGTGAAGCTATTTTCCCAGCGCTTCATATCGCAGAAGACTTCGCACGATTTGAATGGAAAGACGGGGGAGTTATTCGAAAAGAGGAATTATAATGATGAAAAATAGGGAGTCGGATTCCTTTGTGAACCCTATAGTAATAAGAACAGAGGCTTCTTCTTCTTTGAACTTTTTGTTGAAACACCGGCTCCGTTCATACTGCAAGTAAATGGAGTTTACTTCTTATTCTGAAACCTTTTGCTCATTCGAACGTATTAGTATTAGGAATAAGAAGGAAGGGAATCCAATGGATTTATTATTTATAATTTTACTTTTTGCCGTTCTTTTTGCGATTTATGACTTAATTAGGAAAGCTAATAAAAGTATTCAAGAACAGACAGAAGAAATCAAAAAATTACGCGAGGATTTAACGAAAAGCAGTCATAGAAAGTAGTTTTCAACTCTATATATTGAATTAAAGATTCTAACTTAAAAAAGTCCAATGATGATCGCTTTACCGAGCCGTTGATTTCCGTTTCGAGCGGACGCTTTCCGCGGGCGGTCCGTGAGCCTCCTCGTCGCAAGCTCCTGCGGGGTCTCACCTGGACGCGCTTGTCCCGCTGGAGTCGCCGCTCTCCACTACAATCAACTAGGTGTCATATTCTTTAGTTCAACCTATATAAACATTATTTTATAACCATGAAACAACCCGTATCATTCCTTTAGTTAGGAAATAATACGGGTTGTTTTGTAAGCATATCATTTCACTGAAATAACTTGTCCATTTGTCATTTTCTCTAGCTCGTTGGGGGTTAATTGGAATACGACTTTCGGATGTCCAGCGGCTGCCCAAATTGTTTCGTACTGGAAAAGGTCTTCATCAATTAACGTACGGACAGGGTTTTTATGTCCTAATGGGGGAACGCCGCCGATGACAAATCCGGTCGACTCTCGGACAAAATCGGCATCTGCTTTCCCCAATTTATCATTGAGTTGCTGGGCCATCGATTTTTCGTTAATTCGGTTGATGCCACTCGCGACTACCAAAAGAGGTTCACCTGTACTTTTTAATCGGAAAACAATCGATTTCGCAATTTGCGCAATCTCACAGCCCAATGCATCCGCCGCCTCTTGAGCCGTTCGGGCACTGTCGGTCAATTTCTTAATTTCATTAGCGTGCCCCAATTCCTGAAACTTTTTTTGGATAATTTGAGTGTTTACTGTCAAGTTTTGCATACATCCCAACCCTTTGTTGTTTATTTAAAGTTAATAATCTTTTATCTAATATAGCCCATTTTCAAGACTTCCATATTTTTGTGATTTTAAAAATGAAGTAATGAAATTGTGAAAAAAGTCCTTGTTCTTGTACAATAAAAAGTAAAAGTGTGAGTCGGAAAGGGGAAGTACGAATGGAGAAAACTGTGAAGAAAGAGTTGTTCTCATGGATACAATCGATTTTCTTTGCGATGGCGATTGCCTTTATCGTTCATCAATTTTTATTTGTACCGACAAAGGTGCTAGGCGAATCAATGTTGCCAACATTCGAAGATGAGGACCGCGTCATTGTAAGCAAAGTAAGTTCGATTGATCGGTTTGATATGATTGTTTTTAATGCACCTGATGCGGATGATAAATATATCAAAAGGGTCATTGGGATGCCGGGGGACCGGGTTGAAATGATCGATGATGTATTGTATATCAACGGTAAAGTGTATGATGAGCCATATGTCTCATATATTGCGGGTGACCCAATTACGAATCGAATTACTGAAAACTTTACGTTGGAAGAAATGACTGGGAGTGAGAAAGTACCTAAAGGCGCTTTCTTTGTATTGGGAGACCATCGATTGACAAGTAATGATAGTCGAAGTTTTGGTTTCATTGATCAAGATGAAGTGATTGGTGAAGTGAAGTTTCGATTTTCCCCGTTTACGGACATCGGTATTCCGAAATAGGGGAGTTAATTTCATAATTCTAAGCCCAGTCATATCAAGTTTTTCTGTAAAGTGAAAAAATAGGTACCTCCCCAAGTTTATACGATTAAGCAGTGTTAATTAGGTTGATTGGAGTGGAAAGCGTCCGCCTGAAACGGAAAGCAACCGATATTTTATGCTTCCGTTCGTATAATGTTGAATTATGAAATTGATTAAAGTAAAAAAATCCCACGAGTGAGTAATCATCTCGTGGGATTTTGCTTAATGAAAGTTAAAAGTTCCAGCCGCGTTCATATTGTTTAGGTGCTTTAATTTCCACTTTCAGTTCTTTCGCTGCTGTATATGCCCAATAAGGGTCACGTAATAATTCACGCGCAAGCAAAATCATATCCGCGCGGTTGTTTTTCAATATCTCTTCCGCTTGGATACCTGTAGTGATTAAACCAACGGCACTTGTTGCAATATCCGCACCTTTTTTGATTGTTTCCGAAAACGTTACTTGATAACCAGGAAATGCGTCGATTGCCGCAGGTACGACCGCCCCGGAACTAACATCGATAAGGTCAACGCCTTGTTCTTTCATCCATTTCGCCATTTCGACGTATAGTTCGGCTGTCATACCGCCCTCAGTATAGTCGTGGGCAGATATGCGGACGAAGAGGGGACCTTCCCAAACTGTCCGCACTTCGTCGATGATTTCACGCAGGATGCGATATCGGTTTTCTGCGGAACCACCGTATGTATCCGTTCGTTTATTTGATAGAGGAGATAGGAACTCATTGATGAGATACCCGTGTGCCCCATGAAGTTCGATAACGTCAAATCCAGCTTTCTTCGCGCGGATTGCCCCGTCTTTGAATGCCTGAATGGTCTCCAATAGATCGTCTTTTGTCATTTCAACAGGTGTTTTATATGTTTCACTGAACGCAATTGCAGACGGTGCGAAAATATCGCCGTCAACGGTCGCTTTACGTCCTGCATGTGCAAGTTGAATGCCAATTTTCGCCCCATGTTGTTTCACAAGTCGAACTGTTTCCGCCAGCCCTTCGATATGGTCGTCGCTCCAAATGCCAAGATCTTGTGCGGAAATCCGTCCTTCTGGTTGAACGGCCGTTGCTTCGACAAGTATAAGTCCAACTTGCCCAACAGCACGCGCCCCGTAATGGATCTTATGCCAATCTTCAATCATCCCGTCTTCGTTGTGGCTTGAGTACATACACATCGGCGCCATGACGATACGGTTTTTGAATTCAACATCACGTATTTTATATGTTTCAAATAATTTTGCCATGTTTATAACCCCCTAATATACAGTTAGTATATCAATCGAGTCTTCCGAGTTCACGTGAACGTGCTTCTGCTTTGTTGATGCAATCCATAATAATTTCTTTGAAAGATTGGTTTTCTAGCGCAGTGATTCCAGCTTCGGTCGTTCCACCCGGACTCGTGACGTGTTTTCGTAGTTCCGTTGGTTCTGCCCCTATTTTTTTCATCATAGCCGCAGCACCTTCAAATGTTTGGATAATGAGCGCACGTGACGTTTCTTTCGACAGCCCTTGGCGGGTCGCGGCTTCTTCAAGTGCTTCTGCCAAATAATACACATACGCTGGACCACTGCCGGATAATGCAGTAACTGCGTGAAGTTCGTCTTCTTCTACTTCTTTCACCATGCCAATCGCATTCAGTAAGCCGAGAACAAGTTCTTTTGTATGACTTTCAACGGATTCATTCCAAGCGACTGCAGTTGCTGATTTACCGATTGTAGCGGATGTGTTTGGCATCGCACGCGCAATCGGCCGGTTTCCAAGACCTTCTTCAATCGTTTGAATTGAAACGCCTGCAATGACGGACAATGCAGCCGTATGATCGGCAAGGAAAGGAAGCATATCTGCCATCGCTTGGTGGATGTCTTTTGGCTTTGTCGCAAAAATGACTAGATCCATTTTTTTAAGCGCTTCTTTGTTTGCGCGTACTGTTGAAATACCATATTTATCTTTCAATGATTGCAATCTTGCATCATCTGATTTATTTATGACGAAAACATTTTTGGGTTCCATTGCACCTTGTTTGACAATACCCCCAATCATAGCTTCTGCCATTGAACCTGCACCTACGAATACAATTGTTTCCATTCAAATCGCCTCTTTCTTGTCAATCAAAAACATGCATTTCCATCCCTAAAAAAATAAGGACGAAAACGCATGTTTCCGCGGTACCACCTGTATTTGCCGAATTTACGACACAACTTGTTCCAACTTAACGCGATGGATACGGTTGTGTTTCCACAACAGCTCGGAAGGAGGTTCGAAGTGGGAGAGGGGAATGTGGTTTTCAGCCGGTGACCACAAATCTCTTTTTCCATCGCCACAACTACTTGTCTTCGTCTATGCTAACATGTTCTTGAATTAGAACGATTATTACATTTTGACTAAGGAAAGTCAACCTTTTAAATTGCCTTTTTGAATAATAAAAAGATGACGTAATCATCCAAAAAAGGTACACTGTAATGAACATCCATTCATTGGTAAAGGAGATTTTGTATGATACATAAAATAATTATTCCTACACCGTATGCGGTAGGTGACGTGAACTCTTTTCTTATAAAAGGAGATGCGCTTTCACTTGTCGATGCGGGACCGAAAACACCGGAAGCATATGAAGCACTGAAATACGGTTTGAAAGAAGCAGGCTATACATTTAATGATATTGAACAAGTTATTTTGACACATCATCATCCCGATCATATGGGATGGATTGACGCCTTCGATAATGCGGAAGTGCTCGGTCATGCATATAATAACTTTTGGTTAAAGCGTGACGAGGCCTTTTTTAACTATCATGATCAATTTTATCTTGACCGATTGATTGAAGAAGGCGTTCCTGAAAAGTATCTCGGTTGGGTGAAAAAAATGAAACGATCTGTCGATTTGATGGGAGAGCGCCCACTTGACCGAATTATTACAGAAGGTGATGCGCTACCTGGACATCATGGCTGGACAGTGCTGGAAACGTTAGGTCATGCCCAAAGTCACGTCGTATTTTGGAATGAACAAACGAGAGCAATGATTGGTGGGGATTTGGTGCTTGAAAAAGTGTCGTCGAATCCGCTTATCGAACCGCCTATTAATCCGTCAGATGACAGGCCACGTTCGTTACTACAATACAACGAGTCGTTAAAACGAATTTTAGAGATGCCCGTAGATGTTATTTATGGTGGTCACGGAGAAGAAGTTCGAAATGCCCATCCGTTAATTGAAAAACGACTTGTGAAACAACAAGAGCGCGCGATGAAAGTATTGGCAATGATGGACAATGGACCCCGTACGATTTTCGAGTTAACAAAAGAATTATTCCCAGCAGTGTATGAAAAAGAGCTTGGTTTAACGCTCTCTGAAACGATTGGGCAAACCGATTATCTTGTGGCGAACGGATTCATTCATGAGACGATGGGCGAAGGTGGCGTCTATCACTATGAAAAAGCGTAAATCGATTCTCATTACGGGAGCGACGAGCGGTGTAGGGTATGCGTTAACGAAACGTTTGTTAAAGAATGGATATGAGGTGTGGGCGACGGGTAGAGCATCTAATGTGTTACAGGAGTTGCAAAACGAAGGAGCGCACACAGTACAAGCGGATCTAGCGGAAGAAGAAAGTATCGAGTTTTTAATGGCGCATGTCGGGCAACCCGATGTCGTCATTTTTTCTGCTGGCGTTGGAACATTTGCTTTTGCGCATGATGCAACCGACGAAGCAATACGTAGCATGATGGATGTGAACGTCATCGCACCAATGCAACTTACAAAGCGATTACTGCCAAACATGATGGAACGGCGTAGCGGACATCTCATCTACCTAGGGTCGCAGGCCGGAAAAGTCGCAACGCCGAAAGCTTCGATTTATGCCGCGTCTAAACATGCGATTATAGGCTACACAAACGCGCTGCGGATGGAAGTGGCTCCATTTGGGATACATGTCACGACCGTCAATCCGGGGCCGATAGACACCCCATTTTTAGATCTCGCGGATGAAACAGGAAACTATCGTACATCGCTAAGTAAACACTTATTGACGGTGGACACGGTTGTCGATGCAATCATTCAAGTCATCGACAAACCCGTAAGAGACGTAAATTTACCTTGGTATATGGGCGTGACAAGTAAACTTCACGCGGTAGCACCAACGTTAGTCGAACGATTGGGCCGCAAGTTCTTTTTGAAAAAGTAAATCATAGTAAATTAAGGAGGGGTTTTACGATGTATGAGCTGAAAACAAAGTTCAATGATAATAGTGTGATTGAGTTTATTGAAAATGTTGAAAGTGCTAAAAAACGTGAAGATGCGTATCGGTTACTCGATATATTTACCGAAGCGACAGGGTATCCAGCGCAAATGTGGGGGCCGAGTATTATTGGATTCGGTGCTTATCATTATAAATACGAATCCGGCCATGAAGGCGATGCACCACTTGTTGGATTCTCACCACGCAAAGCAAAAATCAGTTTGTATTTTGCGACAGGTGACACAAAACGTGACGATTTACTAAAAGACTTTGGCAAACATACAGCGGGAAAAGCGTGTGTGTATATTAATAAAGTCGCAGATATTGACGTCGATATATTAACAGCGTTGATCAAACAATCGATATTGTTTTTGAATGAGATGTATCCAGAGCAGTGAGGAAGTCCCTTTTTAGGGCTTTTTTGATGAAATATTATAGTTTGAAATTATGATAGGTACAATCATCCAAAGATTTGACAGATATGTCGCTAATAGAAAAAATGCCTGAATCTAAAACGGTAGGTTTTAGATTCAGGCATTTTTTATGGCAGCAAGAAGAAAGAGAAGGATGCGAACGCACCCCTTCCGAGTATTACAATTATATTTCTTCTTCAAAATAAATTTTATAAAACTTTCGATTGGTCGCTTCATCATAGCCGACTTCAATTAGTTCATCGATTTCATCGATATCCCGTACGTTTACCTGGATTTCTATATTGGAATCGAGTTTTATTTTACGTTTATAACTTTTTTCTGCCTTTTCGATTGCGCTTTCGGAAATGACCGTTTCGTAAGGAGTTACCGAATTGACGATCAAATCTTTTGCGGCAGAATCGGTTCCTTCAAAAACCGTTTCAATATAGTCATCTACTTGAAATTCTCTTTCACTTCTAAAATACTCGAGCGTTTTATTTAATAGCCCTAATTTTTCAGTATTCGAAAACGCCTCTTCTTTATTAATAATTTTTTTACATTCCGTTAACGCTAAATTGGTTTTATGATACTGTTCATCGGCTACTTTAATCTTTAAAAAACGCTCTTGCCAGTAAACGACATCTTCTTTCTTCTTTGTTTTTATAAAGACAGCGGGTGCTACGTCTGGTCCCATATCCATAATGACAGCCATATTATTGATTTTCTTCACATTAATGCCGTCAATGCCACTCACAATCATTTTGTCTTGCTGGTTTTTCACATCTAAAAACATTTCTTTTTCATCAATTTTTACAATGGCAATAACCTTTTTTTTATCTGAACCCCATAAACAATTATCGAATAAGCCAATAAATAATTCACCACTTTTAATATTCGAGCGTTGGGATACACTTTGTAAATGAGTGGCGATATGCTGTGACTGTTCAAGGAAATTGCTCTCCGTATCAAAAATTGCATTCACATATGTAAAGACTTCATTTAATCCAATATCCGTTTCGTGAAAAAACTCGTATTGTTGTTCAAAATCCACTTTGTTAAACGCTAATTGTGTAAAGGCCGCTTCAAGCATGACCTCCGGCTGAGAAAATGCCTCATCCCCTAAAACAAGGGTATCGCTGACATAATGCATGACATATTGTGTTAATGTACTATCCGTTACTTCTAGCATGTTCTTCACCTTCTAATTAGTAGTTGTAGATGATTTACCATAGCATACTTCGCGCAATATTTTCATGCATATACAGATTCAGCATAAGGAATCTAATCATGCCGAAAAATTGCTCATCCTAAATAAAGGTGGTAATATAGGGGTATAGGGTATTAATGAATTTTAAGGAGTGAAGGATATGTCTGAAACTACAAAGACAACCGTTCAGCCAAATAAACAACAGCTTCTTAACCGGTTAAAACGTGTTGAAGGGCAAGTGAGAGGCGTTCATCAAATGGTTGAGAATGACCGTTATTGTGTAGATATTTTGCATCAGATTAGCGCCATTCAATCAGCGATGAATAAAGTTTCGTTAGCTTTGCTAGAAGATCATACACACCATTGTGTAGTGAACGCGATTAAAGGGCAAGATGGTGAAGCAGCGATTAAAGAATTGATGAGTGTTATGAAAACAATGACGAAGTAAAAATTCAATCGGTTGATATACCTTTCGGGGGTATGGTAAGTTCAACTCGACAACTAAACAGGGGGTATTCAAAAATGAAAGAATTATTAAAAGTAGAAGGCATGTCATGTAATCACTGTGTAAATTCAATCGAAACAAGCGTTGGTGAACTTACTGGTGTTTCAGCAGTCGAAGTAAATCTTGGCAATAATGAAGTTTCCGTGGAATTCGACAATACCGCTACATTAGCTCAAATTAAAGAAACAATTGAAGACCAAGGCTTTGATCTTGTTTAACAAATAAAAAGTTTCTGCTTACACCACGTGGGGGTATAAAGCCGTAGAAATGATTGTACCTTTTGGTATGATCTTTCTTTTTAAAATAAATATACCCCCTCCAAGTATCGGAGGAGAAGCAAATGGCAACAACAGAAAAAACGTTGCAAATTAATGGCATGACTTGTTCAGCTTGTGCCAATCGGATTGAAAAAGGATTATCGAAAATAGAAGGCGTAGAGAAAGCAAACGTTAACTTTGCGTTGGAGAGCTCAACAATCTTCTATGATGCAGGGAAAACAAATGTGAATGCGTTTAAAGAAAGAGTTGAAAAACTTGGCTATAGTGTTATTCAAGAAAAAGTGGATTTTGATATTTCGGGAATGACATGTGCGGCGTGTGCGACAAGAATTGAAAAGCGTATTAATAAAATGGATGGCGTTTCGGGCGCGAGTGTGAACTTTGCACTCGAAACGATTGCTGTTGAATATGACAGTAAAGAAGTTGAAACGACAGAGATGATTGCAGCTGTTAAGAAAATGGGCTTTGAATTAATACCTAAGCAAGATAGCAAAGATAAGATGGATCATAAAGAACAGGAGATTATCAAGCAACAAAAAAAGTTCGTTTTTTCAATGATCTTGACGATTCCATTATTATGGACGATGGTTGCGCATTTTGAATTTCTATCGTTCATCTATATGCCTGCGATTCTAATGAATCCGTGGGTGCAGCTTGCACTTGCCACACCAGTTCAATTCATTGTCGGCGGACAGTTTTATAAAGGGGCTTTTAACTCACTACGAAATAAAAGTGCGAACATGGATGTATTGGTTGCACTCGGTACGAGTGCGGCGTATTTTTACAGTCTCTATTTATCATTTGAATGGATGAATGCGGGAAGCGTTGGAAGTCCAGAACTGTATTTTGAAGCGGCAGCGGTCATTATTACGCTAATCGTACTAGGTAAGTTATTTGAAGTTCGGGCAAAAGGAAAAACGAGCCAAGCGATTCAAAAATTACTCGGTTTGCAAGCTAAAACAGCAAGGGTGTTGCGAGACGGTATTGAATTGGAACTACCGATTGAGCAAGTCATTACGGGAGATATGATTCTTGTAAGGCCGGGTGAAAAGATTCCGGTGGATGGTAAAATTATCGAAGGACGTTCTGCCATCGACGAATCGATGATTACAGGTGAAAGCATTCCGATTGATAAAGTTGCCGGCGACGCAGTAATTGGGGCAACGATGAATAAGAATGGTTCGTTGCAAATTAAAGCGACAAAAGTAGGGAAGGACACCGCATTAGCACAAATTGTAAAAGTAGTGGAAGAAGCACAAGGATCGAAAGCAGAAATTCAGCGTTTAGCAGACAGAATTTCAGGTATCTTCGTACCGGTTGTTGTCGTTATTGCGGTTGTGACATTCCTTATTTGGTTTTTCGTAGTAACACCGGGTGATTTCCGTTCGGCATTGATTCCAACGATTTCGATTTTGGTGATAGCATGTCCGTGTGCGCTCGGTTTGGCGACACCGACGTCGATTATGGCCGGTTCGGGCAGAGCTGCCGAAATGGGCTTACTCTTTAAAGGTGGGGAACATTTGGAAAACACGCGCTCGATCGACACGGTCGTTTTGGATAAAACAGGAACAGTAACAAAAGGAGAACCCGCTTTAACAGATATTACGGTAACAGAAGGCTTTACAGAGGACGAAGTTTTACAATTGATTGCAACAGCTGAAAATCAATCGGAGCATCCTTTAGCACAAGCGATTGTCCTTGGGGTTAAAGAAAAAGGATTGTCCCTTCTTGAAGCGACTGCTTTTGAAGCGCTACCCGGCTATGGTATTCGGGCGAATGTCAGTGGTAGAGAAGTGTTAGTTGGAACGAGAAAACTGATGAACGAGCATAAGATTTCGATTTTAGATTCAGAAGCTTCCATGGAAAAACTTGAACGTGACGGGAAAACAGCGATGCTCATCGCTGTGGACCAAAAACTTGCTGGTGTTGTCGCAGTAGCGGATACGGTGAAAGAAACATCCAAAGAAGCGATTGCGAGAATGCAAGATTTGGGTCTCGAAGTGATTATGCTGACAGGTGATAACCAACGTACTGCGGAGGCTATTGCTCGTCAAGTCGGTTTGTCCCACGTCATTGCGGAAGTGTTACCAGAACAAAAAAGTGACGAAATTAAAAAGTTGCAAGACCAAGGTAAAAAAGTCGCAATGGTCGGGGACGGGATCAATGATGCGCCCGCACTTGCGATGGCGAATATTGGGATGGCTGTCGGAACGGGTACGGATATTGCCATCGAGGCAGCAGATATTACATTGATGCGGGGAGACTTAAACAGTGTTGCGGATGCCATTCTCATGAGCCGTAAAACTATGCGCAATATTAAGCAGAATCTATTTTTCGCTTTCTTTTACAACATAATCGGAATACCAATCGCAGCACTTGGTCTATTAGCTCCTTGGGTTGCCGGTGCGGCGATGGCGTTCAGTTCGGTATCGGTCGTATTGAATGCATTGCGCCTTCAAAAAGTAAATTTAAAAAGTTAATGAGAAAAGCCTGTGGCAACTCCTTTAGGGGCCGTCACAGGCTTTTTTAGACGAATTCTTGTCATTTAAAATGTTTGGGAATAAGTTAAAGTATACTGACTGAATAAGTTTGTAATTCATCCTAATTTTAACAATAATAATACTATAGAATTGTTTATAGGTAAGTGACACATAAGGATATGGATGAGAATCATGCATTGCAGCTTAACATGCCGCATGGAAATAATAACGAAGAACAGACACTCCAAATGTCCATGGAAGTATTGCAGACTATATCTTTTTGACGACCTATGATCCCGAGAAAAAAGGAAAGGTGTTGAAGAATCTGAAAGACTCGTCCATTTGGCAAGGGTTGGATGCGATGAAGAATAACCAAGTGTTTTACAATGATTTTGAAACGTATTACCGGTATGATCCGATTGCAATTTATGAACAGGTTGACTTATTTGTAGACATGCCCATCGAAAGAAACAAAGAAAATCAAACGAAGTGATTTTGAATAGGGAGCTAATCAAGCAAGGAATGCGTGCTCGATTAGCTTTTTATGATGAGTGTAGCCGAAGGGATTTTGGTATTATATTTGGGATTGTCAGATAAAGATTGAAAACGATACCATTATGTTTTATACTACTAATAAATGAGAACGATTATCATTATCGATAGTAATCGTGAAAAAGGAGCGTACATGATGAATTCAGAAGAGCTGTATGATGTGACAATTATTGGTGGTGGCCCAGCAGGACTTTTTTCTGCTTTCTATAGTGGTTTAAGGGAAATGAAAACAAAAATTATCGAGTTTCAACCTTTTTTAGGCGGAAAAGTGCATGTCTATCCAGAAAAAATGATTTGGGATATTGGAGGGCTTACACCTGTTACAGGGCAAAAACTTATTGGACAAGTCATTCAGCAAGGATTAACTTTTGAGCCCGAGCTTGTATTAGGTGAAAAAGTGACATCGATTAACAAAGATGAGGATGGAAACTTTGTCGTTCAGACATCTACGAATCAAAAACACTTGTCCAAAACCGTCATTTTAGCTGTTGGAGGCGGTATTTTAAAGCCAACGAAATTAGAGATTGAAGGGGCTGAACGTTTCGAGCTTTCAAATCTGCATTATACGGTAAAATCCCTCGCGCGCTTCAAAGGAAAGACTGTATTGATTTCCGGTGGTGGCAACGCAGCTGTTGACTGGGCAAATGAATTGGAACCGATTGCGAAAAAGGTGTATCTGACGTACCGAAAAGATATGTTGAAAGGACATGAGGCGGAAGTGTCGCGGCTATTCAATAGTTCTGTTGAATGCTTATTGAATACATCTATCGAAAAACTCATAGCGGCGAGTGACCACGAAACGATTGAGAAAGTGGAGTTGCTTAGCAGTGAAGATGGAAGTAAGATTCAACTGTCTATCGATGAAGTGATTATAAATCATGGCTACGAACGTGATAAAGAGTTGACATCGAATAGTGGACTGGATATCGAGATGGAGGATGAATACAGCATTGCAGGTAGTCCTATGAGTGAAACATCCGTACCGGGCCTTTATGCGGCAGGGGATATTTTGAATCATGAAGGAAAGCTTCATTTAATTGCGGGAGCATTTCAGGACGCGGCAAACGCTGTAAATAAAGCAAAGCAATACATCGCACCAGAAGCTTATGGACATGGAATGGTTTCTTCCCATAATGACATCTTTAAAGAAAAAAACCGTGAATTAGTGAAACATTTGTATGCAGTGAAAAGCTAACTTATTGTGGCAAGTCAGCTTGAGAAATAATGAGTTTTTAATGTAGCTAAGTTCGTATTTTAGAACTTAGCTATTTTTATATGAATTAATCCTACTTTACCTATTGGCATTAAGTGATATGATGAGCAATAAAGAAATGTGAGGGATAAAATGAATATCAATTATTTGGAAACATTTATTTCTGTAGTTCAATTAAAAAGTATTCATAAAGCAGCTGATGTATTGTTTTTGTCCCAACCAACCGTCTCCGCGAGGATTAAATCACTGGAAAGAGAATTGAATACGGAGTTGTTCGTACGTCAAGGAAGGGGGCTTTTGCTTACAGAGCATGGAAAAGAATTTATACCTTACGCAAAGCAAATTATTCAAACGTTTGAAGAAGGAAAAAAACGGATGAATGGAAGAGATGTACAAGTCGAGATTGTGATAGGGGCAAACCCCATTACTTCCCAATATGTTATACCTTTTGTTTTGCCATTATGGAAGCAGTCCAATCCGTTAGTACGTTTCAAGTTTGTTTCGGCATCAAACGAAACACTATTTGAAAATCTTTTGCAAAAAAAAGTAGATGTAGCTTTTATAAAGGAGATGAAAGGAAATAAAATTCAAAAACATCAGTTGCTAGATAATACGTTAAAACTTGTCGCGTATCCTAATCATTCGTTGCAATATGAAGAAAATATATCAATCAATCAATTGGCAGAAGAAGCGATGGTCTTTTATGAGTGTGAATCTTTTGATTTGAATCGGGTTCGCAAGTTATTTGAGGTGAGTCAAGTTGAGGCAAAGATTGAATTTGAAGTCAATCATTTGGAAGTAGCAAAGTCGATTATAAAAAAACATTATGCCATTGGCTTTTTACCTTATTTGTCTGTGAAAAATGAATTGGAAAGCGGTGAGTTAATTGAAATAGATGTGGCTCATTTAATTCACAGCGAACAGCCTGTTTTTCTTACTTCTTTGCATGCAGGGACAACGGAGCAGAATTTATTGGAAAATATCAAGCAGTCTATAAAGTCATTTAACCTTATTCAGCATGAGTTAACTAGAAGTTAACAGGCTTTACCTATCAGTCAAATCAGTTTTTTCTATCAATTCAGGTATTGCAATTCATCTAGTTAAAGTGTTAGGATTAAACACATTACAGATAACTAATTAAACATACAGTTTTACTAGGTATTAACATTTGAATAATCGAATTGAAACGGGAGGAATAGATATGACAAATAAAAGAAAAGTTAAGTTTGGTGCAATCATTCATGGAGTAGGTGGCAATATTTCCGGTTGGAGACACCGAGAAATAAAAACAGATGCAAGTGTTAGTGTAGATTTTTATAAACAACAAGCACAAAAAGCGGAAGAAGGAAAATTCGACTTAGTTTTTATCGCAGATGGATTATTTATCAATGAGAAATCGATTCCACACTTTTTGAATCGTGTAGAACCGTTGACGATTTTATCGGCGCTTGCAGCTGTTACTTCCCGTATTGGTCTAGTAGGCACAGTGTCAACTTCTTATAGTGATCCATTTACAGTCGCTCGTCAATTTAGTTCGCTAGATCATATTAGTGGAGGCCGTGCGGGATGGAATTTGGTAACGACGCCGTTAGAAAGTACAGCTCTCAATTATAATAAAACAATTGACCAGCACCCAGATCATCCAACACGATATAAAATTGCTGAAGAGTATTTGGAAGTAACGAGGGGTCTTTGGGATTCTTGGGATGATGACGCTTTTGTTGGCGATAAAGAAAATGATATATTTTTCGACCCTTCGAAATTACATCATCTAAATCATAAAGGTGAGTATTTCTCAGTTCAAGGGCCTTTAAATATTGGACGTTCAAAACAAGGGCAACCAGTCGTATTCCAAGCTGGTTCTTCGGAAGCAGGTAAACGTCTAGCTGCAAAAGGGGCAGATGCCATTTTTACTGTGCATCCAACACTTGAGTCTGCGCAAAACTTTTATCGTGATGTGAAAGAACAAACTGCTGAATATGGTAGAAATCCGGATCAGTTAAATATTTTCCCCGGCATTTCACCTATTATTGGTGACACGGAGGAAGAAGCAGAAAGAAAATATGAAGAGATTGCTAATCTTGTATCTATTGAAAGAGCACTAGCCTACTTGGGTAGATACTTTGACCACCATGACTTCACTCAATATCCAGTAGACGAAGCTTTTCCGGAATTGGGGGAGATTGGTAAGAATAGTTTTCGAAGCCATACGGACCGTATTAAACGTCAGGCGAAAGAGCAAAACCTGACACTTCGTCAAGTAGCAATCAGAGAAGCAACCCCTCGTTCTGAGTTCATAGGAACGCCTGAAAAAATTGCCGATTTGGTACAAAAGTGGTTCGAGGAACGCGGTGCGGATGGTTTCATCATTTCAACACAAGTCCCTCATACATTAGATGATTTCGTTGAAAAAGTAGTACCAATCTTACAAAAGCGTGGTTTGTACCGTGAAGAATATGAAGCGGATACGTTAAGAGGGAACTTAGGGCTTCCGTTTTTAGAAAGTCGCTATGTGAAACAATTGGTTTAAGGGGAGGGAAGTTTATGAATTATAAGTTGGGGATTTTAGATCAAAGTCCAGTCGTTGAAGGTACGTCAAACTATGATACTTTGAAAAAAACAGTTGACTTAGCGCAAAAAGCGGAAGAATGGGGATACGAACGGTTTTGGGTATCCGAACATCATAATTCAGACTCGGTTGCGGGTTCATCTCCTGAAGTATTGGTTTCCTATCTGTTGGCAAAAACGAAGACAATCCGTGTTGGTTCCGGCGGCATTATGCTTCAGCATTATAGCCCATATAAAGTAGTGGAAAACTTTCATGTGTTGTCAACGCTTGAACCAGGCAGAGTAGATCTTGGCATTGGAAAAGCGCCCGGTGGACTGCCTCTTTCAACAAAAGCATTGCAATATGGAACGGTGAATACGGGGACGGACTTTGAAGAAAGGTTGGCCTTCTTACAGCAACTTATATTTGATAATATTCCCGGGACACACGAATTTTCCGGCATTCAGGCAACGCCAATACCACCTGTTAAACCGAAAACGTATTTGTTGGGGGCAAGTGTAAATAGTGCGAAGCTTGCAGCAAAGTTAGGAATTTCATTTGCATTTGCACGGTTTATAAATAGTGATAATAAAGTTTTCAAAGAAGCTGCAAATACGTATCGTGAAAATTATCCGAACGGAACATTCATCGCTTCCGTTGCTGTTATTACAGCCCCTACGGAGGCCGAAGCGAAGGAACTTGCGGGCCATCAAAAAATTATTAAAGTGCATTTAGCAAGCGGTCGAACGTTAACATTACAAACTGTAAAGCAAGCAGAAAAGTTTGGGGAAGAATCTGGAGAAGCGTATGAAGTGAAGACATATGATGCAAATATTATTTATGGGACACCGATTCAAGTGAAGAAAACTTTAGATGAGTTGCATGAAGTCTACGAGATCGATGAGTTTATATTGCATACACCAGTACCGAATCCAGAACAACGACTTCGGTCGTTTGAATTATTAAGTCCGAAAAACTTAAAAAAACAAGTTGTTTATTCATAAAATTGAAGGAGAAAAATATGTCAAAAGAATTATCAGTAGTTGTATGGTCGAAAGAAGGGTGCAGCTATTGCGAAGAGGTCAAGGAATATTTAACGGAGCAAAATATTGCGTATCAAACAGTAGATGTAACGAATCATGATGAATTTCGCGACATATTAGATGTAAAATATGGTATTCGTCATGTACCAGTAGTTGAAATTGGTAAGGGCGAGGTATACAAAGGTGTGACTGAGGTTGGTTTGGAGCATGTAAAGGCTGTGTTAGAAAAGGAATATGCATAAAAAATTTAAATGTAAACCCTACTAAACATATAAGTTTTAATTGATTGAGAGAGGTGGTGTGAGAATGGCAAAGTTACTATTAAACCGAGGAATTACAGCAATTATTGTTCTGTTGGGGTCCTTACTTGTTGTATTTTCAATAAATTATTTTTTGCCAACGGATGTAGTGGATACTTTACTTGCTGAAAACGCGGGGAATACTGAGATGGCAGATAACTTACGTAAAGAATTAGGATTGCATTTGCCTTTTTATACTCAGTTTTTTAATTACATTATGAATTTGTTACAGGGGGATTTTGGCCAATCCGTTATTGATGGAGAGCCAGTACTCGATAAAATCATTGCACAGTTCCCAGCTACACTAATGCTAACGCTTGCCAGCATCACGATCTCAATTGTTGTTGGTGTTACTTTAGGGGTTTTAGCAGCGATTCATCAAAATAGCTTTATCGATTATGTTGCACGTCTTATCGGTTTACTAGGAATTTCGATGCCGACATTTTGGTCAGGTATTCTATTGATTTTAATTTTTTCTGTTTCGCTCGGATGGTTTCCGGCGATGGGATCTGTTGGAATCGCATCGCTTGTTCTACCCGCAATTACATTGGGGCTTGTCGGAGCAGGGTTTGTCGTGAGGGTTGTTCGAAATAGCATGTTAGAAGTGATTAATGAAACGTATATTGCAACACTTAGAGCGAAAGGGATATCTGAAAGAATTGTGATGTACCGACATGCTTTAAGAAATGCATTGATACCAGCGATTACAATGATTGGTGTCATTATAGGTGATTTTCTTGGAGGCACAGTTGTAATCGAAACTGTATTTGCGAGGCAAGGTATCGGAAGAATGGTTGCGGACGCAATTATGGCAAAGGATTTACCGATTATCCAAGGTGTTGTTTTTTTCATCGCAATTGTCTATGTCGTCATTAACTTATGTATCGATATTTCTTATTCAGTTATAGATCCTAGAATTCGAAGAGGCCAGTTAGGAGGAAATTGAAGGTATGAGAGAAGCATCCGTACAAAGTAAACCGTTTGTCTCACCAGTTGGGAAATTTAAAAACCGTACGTTACGTTTGTTCAGGGTTGAGAAATTATTCATTTATATCTCCTTGTTAGTAATTGGTTTTTTAGTTGTATGCGCCATCGTACCACAATGGATTGCTCCTTATCCGCCTACTAAAATGTTTTCGGATCAAATTTTACAGGCACCTTCTATACGACATCTTTTTGGTACAGATTATTTTGGACGCGATGTATTTAGTCTAGTTATTCATGGGAGCAGAACTTCCTTATTAATAGGAGCGGCTGTAGTTTTAGTAGGTGGAATTACCGGAAGTTTAATCGGTATGATTTCGGGCTATGTAGGTGGAGTTGTTGATACGATTTGTATGCGTGTCATTGAAGTGTTACAAACAATACCTGGCGTATTACTAGCACTCGCTTTAGCGGCTGCATTAGGTGCTAGCTTTACGAACTTAGTTATTGCAATATCGGTTTCAGCAATACCCACATATGCACGTGTGATGAGAGGACAAATTATAAGTGTGAAAAACCGACCTTATATTCTTGCTTCTAAATCCATTGGAACAAATAATATGACGATTTTTATTAAGCATGTGCTGCCAAACTCTTATTCCCCGTTATTAGTAATGGCATCGAATGGATTAGGAACAGCTATTTTAACGGGGGCAGGCTTAAGCTTTTTAGGATTAGGTGTTGTATCTGATATTCCAGATTGGGGTTTCTTATTATCTCAAGGTAGAAACTATATTGCCGCGGGATGGTGGATTGCTACATTTCCAGGTCTTGCAATCGCTTTGTTTGTCCTTTCTGTCAACATAATAGGTGATAGTTTACGCGATTATTTTGACCCGAAGAAACGAATTGTTTAACTTAACTTGGCGGGGAGGTGACTATATTGACTACATTATTAGAAGTGAAAGATTTAACGGTTGATTTTAAAACGAAAGAAGGTCTTGTTACCGCTATTTCAGATGTTTTTTTAACTATAAAACCTAGTGAAGTAGTGTGTTTAGTTGGTGAATCTGGAAGTGGAAAGTCTGTCACGTCGAAAGCAATTATGCGATTAATCGACCACGACAATGGTGTGATTTCCAACGGACAAATTCAATTTGGGACAGATGATCTTGCACATTTATCGACTAAAGAATTAAATGAAATTCGTGGTAAAAAAATTGCAATGATTTTCCAAGAACCTTCTGCTGCTTTTGACCCTGTGTTTACAATTGGGTTCCAATTAACCGAAACAATCCGCAAACATACGCGATTATCTAAAAGAAAAGCAAGTGAAAAAGGACTATCCCTTCTGGAAAAGGTCGGATTATCAGAACCTGAACTTCGTATGAAGCAATATCCGAATGAATTATCCGGTGGGATGTTGCAGCGGGCTATGATTGCTATGGCCTTATCATGCGAGCCGGATTTATTAATTGCTGATGAGCCGACGACCGCTTTAGATGTAACGATACAAGCTCAAATTATTCAATTATTAAAAGACATAAAAGAAGAACATAATATGGCCATTTTATTAATAACGCATGATTTAGGCGTTGCGGCCCAATTAGCAGATCGAATCGTCGTCATGTATGCCGGAAAAATTGTAGAGGAAGCGACTGTACAACAATTGTTTGAAAAACCTTATCACCCATATTCAAGAGGCTTACTTCAGTCCATTCCTAAAGCGAATCCGGTCGGCCAAAAGAAGTTGCCGTCAATTGAAGGTTCGATTCCAAGTCTTTCCAATATGCCAACAGGTTGTCGATTTAGTCCACGCTGTCCATTTGCTACAGAAAAATGTCGGAAGGAAAGCCCTTCTTTACAATCGATTAACGGACGACAAAGTGCGTGCTGGTATACGGAGGAACTTATTGAACGAACAGATTGGTTTAATGGTGATGAAGCTGATGATATTACAGAACGAATAATTGAAAAAGAGCCAGAAATAGAAAGGAAAACATTATTTGAAGTTCGAGAGCTTAGTAAATATTATCCTTTAAAACAAACGAGAAAGAAGTTAAAAGCTGTAAATAATGTTTCATTTTCAATAAAAGAAGGAGAGACATTCGGGTTAGTTGGGGAGTCTGGAAGTGGTAAATCGACTTTAGGAAGAACCATTTTGCAACTTGAAAAAGTGACTTCTGGAGATATCTTATTTAAAGGACAATCTTTATTAAACTTAAAAGGCGCTGAAATGCGCAAAATGAGAAGAGATATGCAAATGATTTTCCAAGATCCATATGGCTCAATTGACCCAAGATGGACGATTGGCGAAGTAATTGCTGAGCCGTTAAAAACTCAATTTAAAAGACAGTCATCTAAAGAAGTGGAGTCGAAAGTAAAAGAGCTTTTACAACTAGTTGGACTTAATCCCGAATGGGTAAGCCGTTATCCACATGAATTTTCGGGTGGACAGCGTCAGCGCATTGGAATCGCAAGGGCAATTGCGATTAATCCTTCTTTTATACTTGCGGATGAAGCTGTTTCTGCATTGGATGTGTCCGTTCAAGCTCAGATTATTAACTTACTAAAAGATTTACAGCAATCGATTGGGCTTACTTATCTATTTATTGGCCATGATTTAAATGTCGTACGGCATATTTCGGACCGAATCGGTGTGATGTATTTAGGCAGAATTGTAGAAATTGCCCCGAGCGAGCAATTATTTCGAAAACCACTTCATCCGTATACACAAGCATTAATCCAATCGATTCCAAATACAGATTTAACAGAAGGAAATAAAGCATTATCGATAGAAGGAGAGATTCCATCACCTTCAAATCCGCCATCTGGTTGTGCATTCCATACACGCTGTCCATTTGCAACGGAGCTTTGTAAGCAAGAAACACCAAACTTTGTGGAACAAGAAAATGGACACTTTGTTGCATGTCATTATGCAGATCAATTAGAAACTATCGAAATGTAAAAGGATGATGTAAATGTCTAGAAGAAGAAAAATAAATCAATTGGTTAGCTTATTATTAATTTTTTCATTGGTGTTGGCGGGCTGTTCTTCAGGAGGAAAAACAAGCGCAAAAACTGATGGGGGTAATGAGGAGAAAGAAGCGGTGTCCGGTGGGGAGTTAACGTATGCATTAGCGACAGATCCCGATACATTGGATCCACATGTAAGTGCATTTGCAGTTTCCACCCGTGTGATTAAAGGGCTTTTCGAAACGTTGGTTTACCAAGGATTAGACAATGAAATCGAGCCATGGCTAGCAACGGAGTGGGAAGTTTCCGAAGATCAAAAAGTGTATACGTTTAAATTAAAAGAGGGTGTTACTTTCCATGACGGCACTGAATTTAATGCTGATGTCGTAAAGTACAACTTTGGCCGAATTTTTGATCCGACAACAAAAGCTCTATTTGCCGCAAGTTATATGGAAATGCTTGAATCTGTTGAAGTTGTAAATAATTATACAGTCAAATTTACACTGTCTAATCCATCGGCAACATTTATAACGCTTCTTGCACACTCCAATTTTTCGATTGTATCGCAAGAAGCAGCTGAAAAAGCAGGCGAGCAATTCGGACTTCATCCGGTTGGCACGGGTCCTTTTCAGTTTGTAGAAGCTGTTGAAAATGACCGTGTTGTACTAGAGAAAAATGAGAATTACCACGGGGGATATCCATTTGCAGATCACGAGGGTCCAGCTTATTTAGATAAATTAACATTTAAAATTGTGCCGGAAGAAGCGACGCGAATTGGTAGTGTTCAAAGTGGACAAATAAAAGCGGCAGAAACTGTTCCACCACAAGACATTCTTACGATTGAAAAGAATGCACAGTTAAAACTTTGGGAGGCAGAATCGGGTGGGTTGCCATACACGCTATTTATTAATAGCAGCAATGCCCCTTGGGATGATGTGAAAGCACGTCTTGCATTAAGGGCTAGTATAGATGTCGGAAGTATCGTGAAGACATTATACTTAGGTACTTATGAGCGTGCTTGGTCGCCGTTAACGCCATCGGTATTTGGTTATGATGCGAGCTTGGAAGGCCAGGAAAGTTTTGACGTTGAAAAAGCGAATGCATTATTTGATGGGCTCGGATGGGTGAAAGATTCCGATGGACTACGTAAAAAAGATGGAAAAATAGCAACGCTTCGCATATTAAATAACGCTGTAAATCGAGAAAAACGCCAAGATATTACATTGATGGTGAAAGAGCAGCTAAAAGTGGTCGGTGTAGATGTTCAAATTGAAACGACTAGTGAGCATATGGCGGTCCTGAGAAATCCTACCGCGTATGATGCTTATGGAAATAGCCGTGTTGGAAACGATCCAGATGACCTTCGAATGTTTTATCATTCTGAAAAAATGCTTGATAAAGGAGGTAGTAACATCGCTTGGTATAATGGACCGGAATTAGATGGGTTATTAAAGCAAGGGGAAATTGAAATGGATGATGCCAAACGTGCGGATTTGTATAAAGAGGCCCAACAAATACTTGTGAATGACGTCGTTAGTATTCCTATCTATCTTTTCCCTTATACAATCGCAACTTCTTCAGATGTCCAAGGGATAAAGTTTGATTCAATCGGCTATCCGCTATTTTTTGATGCGAATATTACAAAGTAACGTATCGTTCGCAGTGCGATTTTCTGTAGTGCAAAAAAATATTATATAGAATGGAAGTGGATTTTAATGGTGAGCGTCAGTGAAAATGTAAGCACCACACAAGCAGAATTCAAAAAAGCATTAGGGAATTATCCAACAGGTGTAACAGTAGTTACTACTTTCGATAAACAAAATAATCCGATTGGGTTAACGGTTAATTCGTTTGCATCGGTTTCGTTGGATCCTTTACTCATATTATGGTCTATCGATAAAAAGTCGGGTTCTTATCCCGTTTTTTTAGAAGTGGAGAAATTCGCGGTAAATATTTTAGCGGAAGATCAAGCTAGGATTTGTAATTTATTTGCTTCGAAAGTAGAAAATCGTTTTAGCCAATGTAAATGGGAAGAGTCGGAAAGACAGCTCCCTTTAATAGCCAATTCACTTTCCCAGCTTGAATGTAAAGTGGTTGAAAAAATTGAGGCGGGAGACCATATTATTTTCATTGGGGAAGTGTTACACATCCATAATGAAGATAAAGACCCGTTACTTTATCATAGAAGAAGTGTTGGAGCGATACCCGCGAGCTTTTATGAATGATTTTTGAGCGATATAAGTTGAAATAAGGATTGTCCCTAAAAAAATCGTTGAACCGGCTCCCTTTCCGCGGGCATTGCCTCAGCCTCCTCGCTACGCTGCGGGGTCTTCGGCTAATGCTATTCCCGCTGAAGTGTCGCCTTATTCAACGATTTTTAGGTGTACTGAAATAAGGTGCTCCTATTCATTAGTTTAATCGATATATAGTGTTAGATGAAAGACGCAATCCCTCTTTGTTTATACAAACAGAGAGGGATTTACTATGTCTTTGGTCTATTAAGAAGGGATTAGGTTATTATTTCACTAGTTGCAGTAATCGAGATTCCATTCAGGGCTTGGGTCGCTAGCCGATCTGCTTCTGAATTTAATTTACGTTTCACGAGTTCATATGTGGGCTGGATACCGAGGTCTTTCAGTTTGTCGTCAATACGATCTGCCCAGTTTGACAAAGTTCTTTCGGGTGCCGCCCATTCCCCGTTTAGCTGATTGATGACTACTTGGGAATCCCCGATGAATCGGACGGGTAGGTGATGGACGTGTAACAATTCGAGTTCTTGTAGACCTAAGTAAAGCGCCGCATATTCTGCCTCGTTATTCGATAGAATTTCGACGGAAGGTGCGTTTCTTCGTAGCCTAAATGATTTTCCACTTTGTTCATAATAAATAACACAGCCCAAACCCGATTTGTTCGTTTCCAGGTTAAAGCCACCGTCGAAGTAGACCGTGATATTATGCGGTTCGGTTTCAATACCTTTTAAGTAACCCTTCATCTCTTTAACTGTCCACGTACTATCCAACTGGTCAATGAATGTTACGCTTTTAACGCGCCCTGTTCGCTTCAAGTCTTCCGCAACAAGTACGGCTTGTGCTGCGGGCATTTCTTCGGAGTGGAAAACGGTTTCCAACCCTCTAGGTGTTTTGTAAATCCATTGGATTCGAATATTCATAGCCAATCCTCCTCGTACGAGTAAGTATATGTAGTAATTTTATTTCTTTCCCAACAACTTATATACAATATAAGTTTACCCGATGCAGGCTCTAGTTATGAATAGCAAACATCAGTTGGCTAGAACAATCAGTTGAATCGGATAAAAAAGGGGGTTGCTAAAAGTTTTCTTTTTTATTGACGTGAAGAATAAATGGCTTGGGCATATAATGGGGAAGTAAGAATGGTTATGAAGGGATCTTAATTAATAGTATTGCTAAAATATATATTTTTCCTATTTGATGCTAATAAACCGGTTATTAAATTTATTTTGATATGGAGGATGAAAATGAGAAACGTTGGAAAGGGACTGTCACCACTTATTATTTTTGCCTTATTAGCGTTATTACCTTTAAGCGGTTTGGTTATTATTTTTTCGATTGCCTATCTATTATATGAAAGAAAGAAAGTGAAAAATGAAGTTTCGGTCTTTACATTTCGTTGGGATAAAACGAAGGCGGATATTCGCCAGTATTGGTGGCTGATTCTACTTCCCTTTGTAGCAGTTATCGGACAAATTATATTCGCTCATTACGCAATGCCAACATTTAATGAGCATGTGATGGGTCGGGTTGAGCCAATGTTACACATGAGTTCTTTACTTATACTTATTCCTCAACTATTATTCCTCGCTTTTGGGGAAGAACTTGCATTTCGTGGTTTCGCACAAGAAAAATTATCGGAAATAACAGGTTCAAGGATCGCTATTATTGCAATTTCATTTTTATTCGCGATTGCCCATCTTTCAGCTGGTCCAATCGGTGTAGTTATGTACGATATTGGCTTTATTTTCATAGATAGCATTCTTTACGGAATATTATTTTTGAAAACAAAGAATGTATATTTAACAACCATTGCCCATTTCCTCGCAAATGTCGCAGGAATTTATATTTTTTCGTTTATGTAGATTTTGAAATAAGATTGATAATTAATGAAAAAGCCGCCCATTAAACGTTCAAACTTCCTTAGCCAATTTTTGTAGTCGTTCTTCGTCCCGGATAATATAGCCTCGCGATTGTTTTTCAATGATGTGTGCCTTGCATAGCTGTGCGAGGACGTAAAGTAAATGACGATAAGAGACACCTAAGTATTCACATACTTCGGTGTGTTTTTCTTTGTAAAAGTTCTGATCAGCCGACATAAGGATGAAGGCGGCGAGGCGGTTTTCAAGTGGATACGCTTGATTTTTTGTATACTTAGTTGAAATCATAGTCATCTTTTTACTTAAAAAGATACATAAATACCTCAGGAAAGTAGCGTCTGTTAAAAGTTTATCTTTACAGGCATGAATTGGGATGGCAAGACAAGTTACTTTTGTAGCGGTTTGGATACCTTTGGAGGAGCTTTCTGCATGTAACAGTTCGACTTCGCCCATGAAGGTTGGAGCTTGTAAGAAATTGACGAGTGATACTTTCCCATTTTTGTGGGTAACATATAGTTTGGCCTTACCTTCGACGAGATAGTATATATACTCTGGATGAGAGCCTTCTTTAAAAATAAATTCGCCACGTTCAAACTGAAAAACTTGTAGAAACGGGGTAATAGGAAAGGAGAAAAGTGACTGAATCGGGTATTTTTCAATATAGTAGCTACGCATAGGTTCGGCTAAAAATTGCATCGTTTTCCTCCTTAATATGAGATATCTCACATTATTGTATGTGTATACGTGCTACGATGCAATAGATATGGAGGGATGAACAATGAACAATCAACGCTGGCTTTCACAGAACTTTTTTGTGTTTTTTATAACATGGGGTGTATTTTTGCCTTATTGGACAGGGTGGCTTGTGCAGGGCAAAGGATTAAGCGTGGCAGAAGCGAGCCTAATTATGGGGTTCGGCTTATTGGCACGCGGTGCATCGACGATGTTTGTCTTCCCATTCGTCTCTAAACATTGGAGCAGTCAAACGGTTATTCTTTTTTTCACAGTTTGCTCACTTGCGGCGACTTTACTTTATGTTCCTACTTCAACATTTAGCACACTTTTTGTTGTCACCATTCTATTTAGTGCCGCTTATCCAGCATTACTTCCCGCTGTTGATAGTACGGCAGGCGCGTTGGTCCAACAAGGTGATGTGCATTACGGAAAAAGTCGTTCATATGGTTCACTAGGCTTTGTTATTTCCGTGCTCATTGTTAGTATGCTAACGGGGTATTTTGGAGAGCAGGCCATTTTATGGAGTATGATGGCTGGGCTTTGTTTAATGCTTTTCATGCGTTTCCTATCGACACCGGCTGTACTGTTAGTGAAACCGACGGCGACAGATCGTGAGGAATCACCAACGATGCGCAGCTTATGGCAAGTTAAAAGTTTCCCAATCGTGTTACTTGTCGTTGTTTTACTACAAGGCGCACATGCAGCCTATTATAATTATGGTTATATCTATTTACAGGACTTACATGTAAAGAACTTTTATATCGGAATGATTATTAATATTGCAATTATTTTTGAAATTATTTACTTTGCAAAGGCCGATCACTTGTTTAAAAAATGGAAGCCTTCGTCGTTATTATTCTTAGCTGCGTCAGGATCGACTCTGCGTTGGGTACTTGTGTTTTTATTCCCAAATGTGTGGATATTTATGATTTCGCAAAGTTTGCATGCACTATCGTTCGGAATCGCCCATTATGCATTTATTCTTTATATAACTAAAAATTTACCGAAGCAGCAAATTCCAAATGCGCAAGGCGTTTATTCGGCACTGGCATTGAGCTTGAGCACTGCTATTTTAACATTCCTTGGAGGGTTTTTATACGAAATTTCTCCAGGTCTCGCGTTTTTAGGGATGATCATTTGTACGGTGCCGGCGATGTTGTTAATTTTGATGACAAGGAAGCGTTATAACTATTAGTTTTGTGAGCTGTATTTTCCACGTGAACAAAAAACATTGCATAAAGGCTCGATATGTTGGATAATGGAAAGTTAATATCTTTACGAATAGGAGCTATTAGCAAATGTCTATTGCAGCAAAAGTTGACATGAAATTGAATCAACAAAATGAAAAACTTGAAAACCAGGGACGCTTGTTAGTAAAATGTCCAGATAAACCGGGGATTGTATCGGTATTATCGACATTTTTACATAATCATGATTCCAATATTATTGAATCGAGCCAGTATTCCAGTGATCCGGAGAATGGTATCTTTTTCATCCGTATTGAGTTTCACTGTGAAAATCTATTGGGAAAATCGGCGCAGATTGAAAAGGATTTTGAGGGAATTGCGGCAACTCATTCGATGGATTACCATTTTGCATACGGGAATGAGCGGAAACGTTCAGCTATATTTGTATCAAAGGAACCACACTGTTTAATGGAACTTTTGTGGGAATGGCAAAATGGTGATTTGGATACTGATATTGTAGTTGTCATTAGTAATCACGAAGAGGCACGACACTTGGTCGAGTCTTTAGGAATTCCTTTTCATTATATTCCGGCCAATAAAGATATTCGGAAACAAGTCGAAGCGGAGCAAATACGCCTAATGAAAGAGTATAATGTAGATTTGCTAATTCTTGCGCGATATATGCAAATCCTAACACCTGATTTTGTCAGCCATTTTGAGAATCGGATTATTAATATCCATCATTCATTCCTGCCGGCATTTATCGGGGCGGGGCCATACGAACGTGCATATAAGCGTGGTGTGAAACTAATAGGGGCAACGTCTCACTACGTAACAAATGATCTTGATGAAGGGCCGATTATCGAGCAGGATGTCGAGCGAGTGGATCATCGTGACGATGTGAGAGATTTGAAAAAGATAGGCAGTCAAATCGAGCGGCGCGTTCTTGCGAAAGCTGTAAAATGGCATCTTGAAAACCGAATTATCGTTGAAGGCAATAAAACAATCGTGTTTCATTAAACAGTATAAAGCATCAGTGTCCATACAATTCATAATTGTAGTAGACGCTGATGCTTTTTTTGTTGTCATATGTATTCAAATTATGACAATGAATATAGGGACGTTGCATTATTCTTATAGATTGGTGCTTATATATTTAAGTCCAGAATCATTTATTGTTAATACGATATTTGCTCCTTTTTCTTCGCCTTTCAATAGTTGTAACGCGGCGGCGACATTCGCTCCTGACGAAAAACCCTTCCCCCGTTAAGGAGAAAGGGCACTGCCTTTTCTTATGACAATCTATTTTTCAATATCATTCATCCAAATTCGCTTCTAAATACGGTTGAATCATTTCTCTTACTTCGGCAGTCGATTTTGTGCTCATTAATTGATGCCTTAATTCACTTGCTCCTTTAAATCCACGAATATAAATTTTAAAGAAGCGAAGGAGCGGCTTAAATGGGCGTGGTTCTATTTCTCGTTCGTATTTGTCATGTAAATCAAGTTGTAATAATAGCAACTGTAAAAATTCGTTCACGCTATGTTCTTTCGGTTCTTTTTCAAATGCGAACGGATTCGTAAAGACACCACGACCAATCATCACACCGTCGATACCGTATTTTTCGACTAACTCCATGCCTTTTGCACGATCTGGAATATCTCCGTTTATCGTAAGTAGTGTATTAGGTGCGATTTCATCCCGTAATTGTTTAATTTCCGGAATCAGATCCCAATGCGCTGGTACTTTACTCATTTCTTTTCTCGTACGAAGGTGGATTGATAAGTTTGCAATATCTTGTTTGAGTATATGCGTTAACCAATCGCGCCATTCTTCTATTTTCGTATAACCCATACGCGTTTTCACACTAACAGGTAATCCACCGGCTTTTGCTGCTTGGATAATTTCCGCTGCATTTTCTGGATGGTTAATCAAACCAGCGCCTCTACCTTGTGCTGCGACATTTTGTACGGGACAACCCATATTAATGTCGATTCCACGAAAACCCATTTCTTTCATCCCGATACTCATCTGTCTAAAATATTCTGGGCGATCTCCCCAAATATGTGCGACAATCGGTTGTTCGTCTTCAGTAAACGTTAAGCGACCCCGAAGACTATCTACGCCTTCAGGATGACAATAACTTGCCGTATTCGCAAATTCAGTGAAAAATACGTCTGGTCGTCCCGCTTCTACGATAACGTGACGGAATACAACATCTGTCACATCTTCCATCGGTGCTAATATGAAAAACGGCTTCGGTAAATCGAGCCAAAAGTTATCATTACTCATTTCTTCTTTCCTTCCTTAATAAACTACTTCATCACTTATAGTATAACGTAAATGCATCCTTTACAGTTATACCATATTTCTTACGAACGATTCAAATATGCTCGCGTTTACTCATCATAAGGAATTTAAATTTGTGTCCAAGTTGGGCGACTTGATCATAAAGGGATTGGACAAGCAATTGTCCCTTGGACGACGAAGAAATGAAAAGCGGGACAAGAAAAATTGACTCTTATACAGTCGGCACTTATACTAGGCATACAATATAATATTCGACTTCCTTTAAGGGGAGTAGCTATACAGCAAAGTCGTCAGCACAGGGTCCAAACCCTCGGCTTTGTTGGCAACTACGGTTGTTTGCGAGACCTTACCGATTATTTGGTGAGGCCTTTTTTATTCCTAGAGGCGTTATGACCAAATGTTGGTTATAGCGTCTCTTTTTTATTTCATAGTCAACTGGAGGACAAACTTTGAATACTTACCAAGCACTTGCAAATACAGTCGTCATTAACAAGAAAAATCGTTTGATTAGCTATGGGGACTCTTTAGAACTTGTTGGGACAGGAAGAAGTGCCTTTGTTTTTAGAATACAGTCATCCAATCAAGCAATTAAAATATTTTTCCCCGAATTTACTTATATTGCAAAAGAAGAGGCTGCAATTTATAAAATACTTCAAAATATATCCTATTATCCACCCGTTCATGACTCAGGATTGAATTATATTGTCATGGATTACATTGAGGGGCTTACTCTTTTTGAATGTATGTCGCAAGGGAAGCTCATAACGTCAACTCATATAAAAGAAATCGATCATGCACTAGCATTGGCTTTAGCCCAGGGATTAAATCCTTCTGATATTCACTTGCGAAACATTTTCATCACATCTAGTGGTGAGATAAAGATTATTGATGTCGCACGTTTTAGACAGAGGAAACATTGTAGGCAATGGCATGATCTAAAAAAAGCTTATGATCAGCTTTACTGCAAACGTTTTTTCCCAAAGAGAATTGCCGCGTCACAATTAAATATCGTTGCATTCCTTTATAAAAAGGCTATGTTAAATAACTCTGTTGATATTTGATTAAAGGGAGCACGAGCGTTCTATAATTAGGAGGAGAATAGTTGTTTGGAGGGGTCCGAAATGAAGTTAAGTGAAATAATAGCAGAAATCCAAAAATTGAAACTTGCTGAACAGCATCGTTTAAAAGAATTCTTTATTACTTCCCTTACGTCATTTTCAGCGAGCGAACCAGTTTTCTATGAAATAAATGAACGTAAAAATAAAGA